>NZ_JBFTRJ010000004.1:0-449634 GCF_056399465.1 Variovorax sp. 01N425
CGGTTGTAGTTGGGGTGCGGCTCGGCGCCGAAGACGGTGATGTCGTACAGGTCGGGGGCGAGCTTCAGCAGCTCTTCGAGCGTGCGCACGCCGGCCATGCCGTTGCCGACCATCACGAGCTTGAGTTTCTTCATCATGGGTGGGGCCTTCGGAGAATCAATCGATTCGAAACAACAAATACAAATGCCGACATGCAGCCTTTGCGGGGCCGCATCGTCGGGCGGGGATTAAGGGGGCAGGGAAGCCCGCGGAGCGCGGGCGGGGTGCTGGGCGCTCTTCACGCTCCGGGCTCCGCAAGACCGCGGAAACCTCACCAAAACAGTGCTTCGTTACACCGTGAGCTTGCAGTCACGCAAAGACCGTGCCTGCGCCACGCCGGGTTTGCGCGGCGCGAAAAACCTTCGGTCCGGCACTTCCAACAAGCGGGCCGAGGGGTCAACATGTGTGCCGTGCGGCCGATCCGCACCGAGAGCAGCTGCGGCGCACCAATTCAAGGAGCAAAAGACATGTCGAATCACGTTTACAAGTCGCTCGAGCTGACCGGCTCTTCGCCGATCGGCATCGAGGATGCCGTGCAGACGGCCATCACCAAGGCGCACGAGACGGTCCGCAACATCCAGTGGTTCACCGTGACCGAGACGCGCGGCCACGTGGTGGATGGCAAGGTCGCGCACTGGCAGGTGACGGTGAAGATCGGATTCACTCTGGAGTAACCGCGGGCAGCGTACCGGCGCAGCCCGGCAGAGAAGGGCGGTGGGCCGGGCCGCTAGGACCCGATCAGGTGCAGGGCCACCTGCCTCCGGTGCGGCTTCAGCCGGTGCTCCCACAGGTAGATGCCCTGCCAGGTGCCCAGCGCCATGCGGCCGTTCGTCACCGGAACCGACAGCTGGACCGCGGTCAGCGCCGAACGCACATGGGCCGGCATGTCGTCCGGCCCTTCGGCGCGATGCCGGAAAAGCGCGTCGCCATCGGGCACCAGGCGCGCAAGAAAACGGTCGAGATCCGCCTGCACTTCAGGATCCGCGTTCTCCTGCACCAGCAGGCTGGCCGAGGTATGGCGGATGAAGAGCGTCAGCAGCCCGGTCTGAAAGCCGGTGCTCGCGACCCATTGCGCCACGGCCTCCGTGATTTCCAGAAGGCCCCGGCCATCGGTGTCGAAGTCGAGTGTGGTGGTTGTCTGCCTGAGCATCGCATCGACACTTTAGCGGCCGCAAGTTTCTGCGCACCTGCTCCAGGTGCACGCCAGTGGGTACCTACCGGGCGAGAAATGCGTCGCCGCAAGCGTGGCCCAGGACTAGTATTCCATCGTTCGGCGCGCGGCTTGGCACGAGGCTGCCGCGGACTGCCTACTCACTCGTGCCAAGGAGAGTAGCGATGGCAAGTTCTATGAATGTCACCAAGCTTCAGACGAAATCCCATGACGAGCCGGACGAGGTTCGGGAGCCCGAAAAGACCCGCGTCGAAGTGGTCCGCCTCGAGGGCTACACCCTGGGGCGCTTCAAGTTTCAGCCCGGGTGGCGCTGGTCGCAGTGCATCAAGCCGGTCGTCGGCACGGACAGCTGCCAGGTGGCCCACGTCGGGTACGTGGTTTCCGGGCGGATCACGGTGCAAATGAACGACGGCTCGAAGACCATCCTCGAGGAAGGCATGTCGTACACCATTCCTCCGGGCCATGACGCATGGGTTGAAGGCAACGACCCGTTCGTTGGCGTCGAGGTGATGAGCGCAGAGGAATACGCAAAGCCCAAGAGCTGATGACCCCGATGGGTCTGTCGGCCGGCTGGCAATGGTGACGAGGATTTACCGCAGCAGCTGCAGGGAGCAGTGGGACATGGACGACAAGGTCCTGCGGGGCGGAGTTGCTGCTTATGTCATTTAACATAATGCACATTGTGTTCCTTTTGGGTGAAGCTGATCGAAGGCCATCCAGGCCAAGCCAGCCCGCCCTCAGGAACCCATGGGGCTCACCGACGCCAGCGTCGGATCGAAGTCCGCTTCCACGCGCCCCACATCCGGCACCCGTGGATAGCGCAGCACGCGGTAGCCGGCTTCCACCAGCAGCGCCTCGCGGTCCAGGTCGCGCTGCGACTTGCCCTTGCTGCTCTTGTCGCCGCCGAACGCGACCACGGCCACGACCTTGAACGAGCGGTCGCACACGACGAAGTCGGCGATCTTCCGGCTGAACGAGCTTCGCGCCGCGCGCGTGCGGGCCGTGAGCAATGCACCGAAGCTGACCTGCGGCAGCACCACGAGATCCGGCAGCGTCTGCACGAGCCGGTTGTACATGGCCTGTTCGCGCGCCGTGAGCGGCGGGCGTGCCTTGGGCTTGTCGACGAAACCGCTGCTGTTTTGCGCCGACCTCTTTTTGGCGACCGCTGCGAGCACAAGCAGTCCGATGGCCAGCAAAAAGATTATGAATAGGAACGTATTCATCTCTGCTTCTCCTTCAGCGCAGAGTCTCGCACGAGGCGCGGGCGCCCTCTTTTTGGCGTTTTCCCGGGCCTGCCGATGCGGCGGATTTGGCCCTCAATGGAGCGTATGGAAGCTCACCATTTGCCATCTTTCGGAATGGCCTTGGGGTCGGCCTTGGCGCCGGCCGCAGCAGCGATCAGCTGCGCAGCCTCCGGGCGGTTGGCCTTGTTCGCGAAGTCCACCGCCGTCATGCCGAGCTGGTTCTTCATGGTGGTGTCCGCGCCCTCGGCCAGCAGGAGCTTCACGGCCTCGGTCGAGCCGTACATCGCGGCCATCATGAGCGGCGTGGTGCCGTTGGGCGATTGCGCATCGATGAAGGCGAAGTTGTCGAGCAGCACCTTCATGATGCTCAGCTGGCCGCTGCTGGCGGCGTAATGCAGCGGCGTCCAGCCGGTCTTGTTGACGGCGGCGTCGCGCTTGAGCAGCTGCGCGACCACGTCCTGCTGGCCCTTGATGGCGGCCAGCATCAGCGGGGTTTCGTCCTTGGCGTTGGCGATGTCGACGTCGGTCTGCGGCGATTCGATCAGCACCTGGACCACCTTGGGCGACGGTTCGCGCAGCGCGATGATCAGGCCGGTCTGGCCGTGCTCGTCGCGCGTGTTGGGGTCGAAACCGCGGTTCAGCAGGGTGCGCACGCCGCTCGCGTTGTCTGCGCGCACGGCCCGGAAGAAATCTTCGAACGAGCCCGCGTGGGTGGAAAAAGTTGCTGCGAGGACAGCAAGATACAAGAACTTCTTGATGTATTTCTTCATATTGCTTTGACGCCCTTGAACAGCGTTTCGAAGTTGCTGCTGGTGGCCTCGGCCACGGCTTCGAGCGGCAGCTTGCGCAGTTCGGCGATCTGCTTGGCCACAAAGGGCACGTAGGACGGGTTGTTGGTCTTGCCGCGGTACGGCACCGGCGCCAGATACGGGCTGTCGGTTTCGATCAGCATGCGGTCGAGCGGCACGAAGGCCGCCACGTCGCGCAGGTCCTGCGCCTTCTTGAAGGTCAGGATGCCCGAAAAGGAAATGTAGAAACCCAGGTCGAGCGCCGCGCGCGCCACTTCGGCGGTTTCGGTGAAGCAATGGAACACGCCGCCCGCAGCCTTGCCGGCGCCGTCTTCACCCTCCTCCTTGAGGATGGCCAGCGTGTCGGCCGAGGCTTCGCGCGTATGGATGACCAGCGGCATGCGGGTTTGCTGCGCGGCGCGGATGTGCACGCGGAAGCGGTCGCGCTGCCACTCCATGTCGGAGATGCTGCGCCCGCCCTTGCGCTCTTCCATCTGGTAGTAGTCGAGCCCGGTTTCGCCGATGGCCACCACGCGGGGCAAGGCTGCGCGGCGCACCAGGTCGTCCACCGTGGGCTCGGCGATGTCCTCGTTGTCGGGGTGCACGCCGACGCTCGCCCAGAAGTTGTCGTAGCGCGCGGCCAGCGCCTGCACATCGTCGAACTCCTCGAGCTTGGTGCAGATGCACAAGGCCCGGTCGACCTGCGCCTCGGCCATGGCGGCGCGGATTTGCGGCATCTGGTCCGCGAATTCGGGGAAAGTGAGGTGGCAGTGGGAATCGGTGAACATGGCGCTGATTGTCTGGCTTATGCCAGAGACACCGAGGAACCGGCTTTGCCGGGCCTCTGGCGTCGCCCCCGGTAGGGGGTGGGCGTAGCGACACGAAGTGCGCGCAGCCTGGGGGCGAGCTAAATGGTTTGTGTGGGGCGGTCGGAGGCCATCGAGCCGCCGAGCGCCGCTTCGATGCGGGCCTTGAGCTGGCGCGATTTCTCGTCCGACGGAAAGCGGATGCCCACGCCCGGCGCCCGGTTGCCCGCGGCGCGCTGCGGCGTGATCCATGCGACCTTGCCGGCCACCGGATAGCGCTGCGGGTCTTCAGGCAGGGTCAGCAGCACGTAGACGTCGTCGCCCAGGCGGTATTCGCGCGTGGTCGGAATGAAGATGCCGCCTTCGGCAAAGAGCGGAATGTAGGCGGCATAGAGCGCGCCCTTTTCCTTGATGGCGAGCTGGATCACGCTCGGCCGTTGAGGCGCCGGGGCGGCGGGTGCGGGTGCGGCTGGTTGGTTCATGGGCGGCGAGCAGCAGAGTTTAGGGTGGTTCGCGCTTCGCTCACAAGCGCTTCCAGCATGAGGCCCGCATTGAAGGGGTGTTCGGCGGTCCTGGCCGCGTTCGCGAGCGACTTCGACCAGCGCGCGAGCGCCAGGTGCGAAGGCACCGCGGACGGCAGGTCGGCGGCATCGAAGAAGCGCGGCGCGGCGCCGCTGCCAACGGCCATCAGGTCGTGGCAGAGCTTCTGCAGCGAGCCGATGGCCTGCGAGGGCGACTGGTCCGCAAGCGCGGCCACGTCGCCGCGCGAAACGGCCTTGGGCAAGAGCGACCAGGCCTTGGGCGACTGGCCGGAGCGCGCAAGCCGCAAGGCATCGCTGGGGCGCCCGCCGGCGGCGCGCAGCAACGCAGTGGCATCCCCGGCGGGCACGTCCTGCGCGGCCAGCCAGGCTTCGGCCTCGGCCGTCTCGGGCCAGGGCAGCGTGAAGCCCAGGCAGCGGCTGCGGATGGTCGGCAGCAACTGCCAGGCCGCCTCGCTGGCCAGCACGAAGCGCACATCGCCGACCGGCTCCTCGAGCGTCTTGAGCAGCGCATTGGCCGTGATGGTGTTCATGCGCTCGGCCGGATACACCAGCACGACCTTGCCGCGGCCGCGGGCGCTGGTGCGCTGGGCAAAGCCGACGGCGTCGCGCATGGCCTCGACGCGGATCTCGCGGCTGGGCTTGCGCTTCTTGTCGTCGATGTCGGCCTGCGCCTTTTCGTCGAGCGGCCAGCCCAGTTCCTGCATGGCCACTTCGGGCATCAGCACGCAAAGGTCGGCATGGGTGCGCACCTCGATGGCATGGCAGCTCGGGCAATGGCCGCAGGCGGTGCCGCCCTCCTCCTTGCTGGGCTGTTCGCACAGCCAGGCCGCGGCAAGCGCGAGCGCGAGTTCGTATTGGCCCAGGCCCGAAGGCCCCTGCAGCAGCCAGGCGTGGCCGCGCTGGCGCAGCAGTTCCGCGAGCGGCCGATGCAGCCAGGGCGAGAGCGCGGGCGTGCTCATCGCGCCGCTCCAGTTGCAGGTGCCGGCGCGCCGCGCGCAACGAGCGCGGTCTCGACCTGTTGCCAGACCTGGTCGCGCGTCTGGCTGGCGTCGATGCGCACGAAGCGCTGCGCATCGGCCGCCGCGCGGGCCGCATAGCCCGCCGCCACGCGCCGGAAGAATTCGACCGGCTGCGATTCGAATTTGTCGGGCAGGCGCGCGCCCGCCAGCCGCTCGGCGGCAATCTCGGGCGCCAGGTCGAACCAGAGCGTGATGTGGGGCTGAAGAAGCAGCCCTGCCGCTCCCCTGCCCCCCTGCACCCATTGCTCCAGCGTCGACAGCAGCTGCGTATCGAAATCGCGGCCCGCGCCCTGGTAGGCGAAGGTGGCGTCGGTGAAGCGGTCGCACAACACCACGTCGCCGCGCGCCAGCGCCGGCTCGATGACCTGCACGATGTGGTCGCGCCGCGCGGCGAACACCAGCAGCGATTCGGTCAGCGGGTCCATCGGCTGCTCGAGGACGAGTCCGCGCAGGGTTTCGGCCAGCGGCGTGCCGCCGGGCTCGCGCGTGCGCACGACCGTGCGGCCGCGGGCCTTGAAGAGCGCCTCCATCGCGTCGAGATGGCTCGACTTGCCGGCGCCATCGATGCCCTCGAGCGTCAGAAACAAGCCTTCACTCATTGCGCAACTTTCGGTTTGGGTTCGCCGCCGCCGCGCTGGTAGCGGTTGACCGCGCGGTTGTGGTCGTCGAGCGAACTGCTGAACTGGCTGGTGCCGTCGCCGCGCGACACGAAGTACAGCGACTTGCTCTGCGCCGGCTGTACCGCCGCCAGCAGCGCCGCCTTGCCGGGCATCGCGATGGGCGTGGGCGGCAGGCCGCCGCGCGTGTAGGTGTTCCAGGGGGTATCGGCCAACAGGTCTTTCTTGCGCAGGTTGCCGTCGAACGCGGTGCCCAGGCCGTAGATCACGCTCGGGTCGGTCTGCAGCGGCATGCCGGCGCGCAGCCGGTTGACGAAGACGGCGGCGATCTCGGCGCGGTCCTTGGCTTTTCCTGTCTCCTTTTCGACAATGCTGGCCAGGATCAGCGCCTGATCCGCCGACTGGAGCGGCAAATCGGCCGCCCGGGCAGCCCACGCGGCTTCGAGCTTCTTGTCCATGGCCCGCATGGCGCGCTGCAGCAGCGCGATGTCGGTCGAGCCCTTCGAATAGGTGTAGGTGTCGGGGAAGAAGCGGCCCTCGGGATGCACGCCGGGCCGGCCCAGTTTGGCCATCAGCGCATCGTCTGGCAGGCCGACGGTTTCGGGCTTGAGCTGCTCGGCCTTGGCGAGCGCGGCGCGCACCTGGCGGATGTTCCAGCCTTCGACCAGCACGAGGCTGCGGGTGGCTTCCTCGCCGCGTACCAGCACGTTGAGCAGCATCTTGGGCGTGATGCCGCGCTCCAGCTCGTAGCTGCCGGCGCGGATCTGGCGGTCCTGTCCCGAAATGCGGAACCAGAAATAGAGCATCTGCGGCTGCACGTCGGTGCCGGTATCGGCCACCGCCTGCGCAACGCCGCGCGGCGTGGTGCCCGGTTCCACGGACAGGTCGACGCTGGGCGCGGGCAGCTTGAGCGGCTGGTGCACCCACCAGAGGCCGGCGGCGCCGAGGCCGAGCGCAGCCAGGGCGGCGAGCAGGAAAAGCGTGAGGAAGAAGCGGCGCACGGGTCCGATGATTTAGCGGAGAGAAGAAAACGAATCAGCACGAAAAGCCGGTGGCCCTGCGGGAACCGGGGCGGGATTCCCTGCGGACCCGACGGAACGGCTCCGACCATGATAATTCAGCGATGACTACTGTCGTTCTCAATGGTGTTACCGCTCTTTCCGACCTGGGCGTGATCCGCGCCGAGGGGCCCGATGCCGCCAGCTTCCTGCACGGCCAGCTCACCCAGGATTTCGCGCTGCTGGGCGCCACCGAGGCCCGTCTGGCGGCGCTTTGCACCGCCAAGGGCCGCGTGATTGCCAGCTTCGTCGGCATCCGGCCGCAGCCGGAGCTGGTGCTGCTGGTCTGCAGCCGCGACATCCTGGCCGCCACGCTCAAGCGCCTGTCGATGTACGTGCTGCGCGCCAAGGCCAAGCTCACCGACGCCACCGAGCAATTCGCGCTGTACGGCCTTGCCGGCACCGCGCTGGCCGCCAACGGGCTCGATGCCACGGCCCTGCCCGGCCAGCGCACCGCCATTGGCCAAGACATCAGCGCGGTGTCGCTGTACCCGGCCGACGGCGTGCCGCGCGCGATGTGGATCGCGCCGGCCGGCAGCCCGGCGCCCGCGGGCCCGGCGCTCGATGCGCAACTGTGGCAATGGAGCGAGGTCCGCAGCGGCATCGTGACCGTGACCACGCCGGTGGTCGAGGCCTTCGTGCCGCAGATGATCAACTACGAATCCGTGGGCGGCGTGAACTTCAAGAAGGGCTGCTATCCGGGCCAGGAAATCGTGGCGCGCAGCCAGTTCCGCGGCACCCTGAAGCGGCGCACCTACCTCGTGCAGGCCGATGCGCCCCTCGGCGCCGGCCAGGAGGTGTTCGCCGCCGGCGATGCCGAACAGCCCGTGGGCACGGTGGCGCAGGCCGCGCCGGCACCTGGCGGCGGCTGGGCCGCGCTGATCTCGATCCAGATCTCGGCACTCGAAACCGGCGGCCTGCATGCGGGCAGCGCCGACGGGCCGGCGCTCACGGTCGAGCCGCTGCCGTATCCGCTGCTCGAAGACATCTAGACGCAACCGGACTGAAGAAACGGACGCCTGGCGCCGCCCCGAAAGAGGCGGCGCCATTTTTTTGCGCGCGTTTAACCCTGCCGCCGGTGCTGCTCCGTAGAAGCCGTACCGATCCACTCCTGGCAAGGAAAGACATCATGAAGCGCAGACTCCTCTTCTCGACCGCCCTCGCATGGACCGCGCTGGGCGTGCTGCCGGCTTGCGCCGAAAGCCCGGTGCGGCCCCTGCCCCCGCTTTCGCCGCCCTCCAACCGCATCGGTTCGCTGATGCAGCTCAGCGTGGTCGACCGCGCGAGCGGCCGCGAACTGCCCATCTACCGCCACCGCGGCGAATACTGGGTGGCCGGCCGGCCCGGCACACGCTACGCGATCCGCGCGCGCAATGCGATGGGTGAGCGCGTCATGGCCGTGATGTCGGTGGACGGCATCAACATCGTGACCGGCGAGACCGCGGGCGTGCTGCAGAACGGCTATGTGTTTTCCGGCGGCGAGCGCAGCGACATCACGGGCTGGCGCAAGAGCGATTCGCAGATTGCGGCCTTCGAATTCACTTCCATTGGCAATTCGTACGCGAGCCGCACCGGCCGGCCAGATGACGTGGGCGTGATCGGCGTCGCGATGTTCCGCGAACGCGTGCCCGAGCCGCCGCCTGCGCCGCCCATCGCCTTTCCGCGCCGCGACGGCGGCACGCGCGAGATGGAACGCCGCAGCGAGGCGCCATCGGCCGCAGCCGAAGCCGCACCGGCCGCGCAGGCCCGCTCGGCCGACAGCGCCCTGGGCGCCGAGGCGGCGGCATCGGCGAAAGGCAGCCTGGCCCGGCCAGCGCCGCCCAGCCCGAGCCTGGGCACCGCCCACGGCCGGCGCGAGACTTCGCATGTCGGCCACACCAGCTTCGAGCGCGCCCAGTCCACGCCCGACGAGGTGGTGCGCATTCGCTACGACAGCCGCGAGAACCTCATCGCCGCGGGCGTGATCCCGGTGCCGCCGCCCGCGCGCTGGCCGCGTCCCAAAGGCCCGTCCGCCTTTCCGGGTTCGGAGATGGGCTACGTGCCCGATCCGCCGGCGCGCTACGAGTGAGCCCTCTCGAACGCCGCGATCAGGCCAGCGTGCGGCGCATCTCGATGTGCGGGATGCCGGCTTCCTCGAAGGGCTCGCCGTGCACGGCATAGCCCAGGCGCGCATAGAAACGCTCCGCGCTGCGCTGCGCGTGCAGGCCGATCTCGCGGTCGCCGCGCGCCTTGGCTGCCGCCTCCAGCGCCTGCATCACGGCGGCGCCGTGGCCGCCGCTGCGCAGCGCGCGGTGCACGGCCATGCGGCCGAGCATGGCGGTGCCGTCGACCGCATCGAGCAGCCGGCCGGTCGCAATCACCTGGCCGAGCCGGTTGCGGACCACCGCGTGCAGCACCACCGCATCGTGCGCGTCCCACTCCAGTTCCTTGGGGATGTTCTGCTCCTCGATGAAGACCGCGCGGCGCAGCGCACCCGCGCCTTCGCCCAGGGTTTTCCAGTCGCCCGTTTCCACCGTGCGCATCGGCTCGCCGGCCTCGAAGCCCGTGAGGATTTCGCGCAAGGCAGATGGCACCGGCTTGGAGGTCTGCGTGGCCGGGTCGGCAAACACATAGACGAGCTCGCAGCCCACCAGGTACTGGTCCTGCCGGAACAGCGCACCCTCGAAGACGATGGACGAGTTGCCGATGCGCGCGCACTTCATGCCCACGTCGATCACGTCGTCCATGCGCGCCGAGGCGCGAAAGTCGACCGTGGCCTTGCGCACGTAGAGGTCGCCGCCCAGCGCATGCATGGCTTCTTCGTATGGCAGCGCGAGCGCGCGCCAGTAGTCGGCAATGGCGGTGTCGAAGTACATCAGGTAGTGCGCATTGAATACGATCTTCTGCATGTCGACTTCGGCCCAGCGCACGCGCAGGCGATGAAAGAAGCGGAAGTCTTTTCTCTGGGGCATGGTCTTGTCGTTCATGGGTTCAGTGCGTCCTTGAGTGCACGGGCCGCATCGTCCTGCGCCTGCAGCGCCTCGGGGATGGCGCGGCCCATTTTCAGAAATTCGTGGATCACGCCGCGGTAGATCTCGAGGTCGACCGCCACTCCCGCGGCGCGGAGCTTGTCGGCGTAGGCAATGCCTTCATCCACCACCGGATCGCATTCGGCCAGGCCGATCCATGCGGGCGCCACGCCGTCGACGTCGTCGGCCAGGAGCGGCGCAAAGCGCCAGTCGTCGCGGTCGGCCGGCGTGCGCACGTACTGGCCGAAGAAATAATCGATCAGCGCCTTGGTGAGCAGCGGGCCGTGGGCGTAGCGCCGGTGCGAGGCGGTGTCCTGGTGCGCCGCGGTGCCGGGATAGATGAGCATCTGCAGCGCGAGCGGCAGGCCCGCGTCGCGCGCGAGGATGGCGCACACCGCGGCCAGCGTGCCGCCGGCGCTGTCGCCGCCCACGGCCAGGCGGCCCGCGTCGATGCCCAGGCGCGCACCTTCGTTTGCAATGAAGGCAAAGGCATCCCATGCATCGTCCGATGCCGTCGGAAACCTGAACGCAGGCGCCAGCCGGTAATCGACCGACACCACCGCGCAGCCGCTCTTGCTGGCCAGCACGCGGCACAGCGTGTCGTGCGTGCGGATGTTGCCGACCGTGAAGCCGCCGCCATGAAAATACACCAGCGCCGGCAGCATCGCCGTTGCCGACGGCGCATAGAGCCGCGCCGGAATCGCGAAGCCGTCGCGCGCCGGTATCGTGAAGTCGTCGACCCGGGCCAGCGCGGGCTTTTGCACTTCGAGCACGCCCGCGCCTTTTTCGTAGGAGGCCTTGGCCTCGTCGGGCGTGAGCTGGTCGAGCGATGGATGGCCGGCCCGCGCCATGCGCTCGACCACGTTGGCCATCTTCGCGGTGAGCGGAGGCTGCCATGTGCCGGGTGCGACAGCGGCAAGGGTTTTGTTCATGTGCAAGACTGTCCCTGCTTGTTAGATTTGGGTGGTCTGCAATCGTACTGCCCCAGGCAAACCCACCTCATGGCCCTCATCCAATACCTCACCCAGATCCAGTTCGAATTCGGCGCCATCAAGCTGCTGTCCAGCGAATGCGCGCGCATCGGCATCAACCGGCCGCTGATCGTGACCGATGCAGGCGTGCGCGCGGCCGGCGTGCTGCAGAAGGCGCTCGATGCCATCGCCGACCTGGAAGTAGCGGTGTTCGACCAGACCCCCTCCAACCCCACCGAAGCCGCCGTGCGCGCAGCCGTCGAGTTGTACCGCAGCGGCCGCTGCGACGGCCTCATTGCCGTGGGCGGCGGCTCGGCCATCGACTGCGCCAAGGGCGTGGCCATCGCCGCCACGCACGAAGGCCCGCTCAAGACCTATGCCACCATCGAAGGCGGCTCGCCGAAGATCACCGACCGCGCGGTGCCGCTCATCGCGGTGCCCACCACCAGCGGCACCGGCAGCGAGGTGGCGCGCGGCGCCATCGTGATCGTCGACGACCACCGCAAGCTCGGCTTCCACAGCTGGTTCCTGATGCCCAAGGCCGCCATCTGCGACCCCGAGCTCACGCTCGGCCTGCCGCCCCGGCTCACGGCCGCCACCGGCATGGACGCGATTGCGCACTGCATGGAAACCTTCATGTCGGCCGCCTTCAATCCGCCGGCCGACGGCATCGGCCTGGACGGCCTGGAGCGCGCCTGGCTGCACATCGAGCGCGCCACCAAGGACGGCAGCGACCGCGAGGCGCGCCTCAACCTCATGAGCGCGTCGATGCAGGGCGCCATGGCGTTCCAGAAGGGCCTGGGCTGCGTGCACTCGCTGAGCCACAGCCTGGGCGGCGTCGATCCGCGCCTGCACCATGGCACGCTCAACGCCCTCTTCCTGCCGGCCGTGATCCACTTCAACGCCGGTGCCGAGTCGGTGCAGAAGGAGCAGCGGCTGCAGCGCATGGCGCGGGCCATGCACCTCGATTCGCCCGGCGATCTCGGCGACGCGATCCGCGACATGAACGCGCGCCTGGGCCTGCCCAAGGGCCTGGCCGAAGTGGGCGTCACGCCCGCCCTGTTCGAGCAGATCATCGACGGCGCCATGGCCGACCACTGCCACAAGACCAACCCGCGGCTGGCTTCGCGCGACGACTACAAGGCGATGCTCGAGGCATCGATGTAGGGGGCGGGTGCGGTTGTTCGGGGCGCGATCACGCCGACGGGGTACCTTGCTCCGCGAATGTCCTCCGGCCTGCGGCCTCCCCCTTGATTTCGCTGCGCAAGGCACCCCATCGACGTGATCGTTATTCAGCGCGGTCGTTGATCAGCGGTACACCGAGAGCGTGCCCCTGTGCACAGAGCATCGGGTGCTCCCCGCAGCGAAATCAAGGAGGAGGCCGCAGGCCGGGGGACATTCGCGGAGGGGAGTACCCGGTGATCTGTGCACGCGCCCCGAACCCTTGAACGCCCCGCAACAGAAGCGCACGTCATGTATATGACATAAGGAATTTCTAGACTGCCAATCGAAGGCTTCGCATCCGCAGAAGCCCCAAGGGCCAGGGAAATTTCGAATGCCACGTACCGTCCAGGTTCACACCGTACTCAACGCCGAGCAGCTGAAGTTCCGCGCGATGCGGGGACAGGAAGGCCTCTCGCAGCTGTTCGAGTTCGAGGTCGACATGGTCAGCCCCAGCTTCAACCTCGACCTGAAGAAGCTGCTGGGCACTTCGCTCACGCTCGAACTGCAGGACGAAGGCGCATCGCGCTTTCTCAACGGCACCGTGGTGCGCTTCGAGCTCGTGGGCCGCGCCAACGAAACCGGCCGCCACTACGTCTACCGCGCATTGGTGCAGCCCTGGCTCTGGTACCTCACGCGCACCACCGACTGCCGCATCTTCCAGAACAAGAGCGTGCCCGACGTGCTCGACGAGGTGCTCGGCAAATACGGCTTCGAATACGAGAAGCGCCTCAGCGGCAGCTACCGCCCGTGGGAATACTGCGTGCAGTACCAGGAGAGCGACTTCGCCTTCGTCTGCCGCCTCATGGAGCACGAGGGCATCGCCTACCACTTCGAGCACCGCAGCGGCTCGCACCTGCTGGTGCTGGCCGACGACATCGGCGGCTACCGCACCCTGCCGGGCCACGCCACCATTGCCTACCGTCCGCGCGACCGCGTAGTGAATGCCATGGAGCCCTGCATCGACCAGTGGCGCATCTCCGAGCAGATCACCTCGGGCCGCGTGATGCTCGACGACTTCGACTTCAGGAAGTCGCGCGCCTCGCTCCAGAGCGTGCAGCAGGATCCGAAGGGCCACGACCATTCGAGCTACGAAGTCTATGAATGGCTGGGCGGCTACAGCGAGAACGACCAGGGCGACAGCTACGCGAAGATCCGGCTGCAGGAGCTGCAGTGCGCGCACGAGCTGGCCACGGGCCACACCAACGTGGCGGGCATGGCGCCGGGCTACCTGTTCCAGATGACGCACTGCCCGCGCGACGCCGACAACCGCGAATACCTCGTCACCCAGACGCGCTACGAACTGCAGGAGCCCGAGTACGCGACCGGCGGCACGGCCGAATCGGTGTGCGAGTTCGACTTCACCGTGCTGCCCTCCAGCGTGCCCTACCGTCCCGCGCGCAAGACGCCCAAGCCGCGCACCAACGGCCCGCAGACCGCCACCGTGGTCGGCCCCGAAGAAATCTGGACCGACCGCTTCGGCCGCGTGAAGCTGCAGTTCCGCTGGGACCGCTACGGCCAGTCGGACGAGAACAGCTCGTGCTGGGTGCGCGTGTCGAGCAACTGGGCCGGCGCCAACTACGGCACCATGCACATGCCGCGCGTGGGCCAGGAAGTGATCGTCGATTTCATCGGCGGCGAACCCGACCGCCCCATCATCACCGGCCGCGTCTACAACAACGACCAGATGCCGCCGTGGGAGCTGCCCGCCAATGCCACGGCCAGCGGCATCCTCACGCGATCCAGCACAGGCGGCGCGGCCAACCAGGCCAACATGCTGCGCTTCGAGGACCGCACGGGTGCCGAGCAGATCCTGCTGCACGCAGAGCGCAACCTCGACGTCGAGGTGGAAGCCGACGAAACACACACCACCGGCGGCACCCGCACCACGCTCATCAAGGGCCACGAGTCGGCCACCTACCAGAGCGGCGAGACGCGCGACATCACCGCGGGCGCGAAAGAAAGCATCACCGGCGGCGACACGCGCGACGTGACGGGCGGCTTCAGCGAAACGGTCAGCGGCGGCGTCACGCAGACCATTTCGGGCGGCAAGAAGCGCACGCTCAGCGGCGGGCTGAACGACACCATCAGCGGCGGCGTCAACCTTGCGATCACCGGCGGCTTCCACGGCACCATCGATGGACGGGAGATCCGCTTCGTGAGCGGCGGACGCAACGACACCATCGACACCTCGAACACCGTGCTGGTCAACGGCCCCTCGAACACCACCGTGACCGGCCCGACGGTGCACACCTCCCCGGATGTGACCTTCAACACGACCAACCACATCCACAACACGACGCAGCACGTCATCAACACCAACGTCTACAACACGACCTCGAACACCTACAACAACCTGACCAACAACTACACGAACAACTCGGTCAGCTACACCAACAACTACTCCAAGAGCAGCGACTGGAGGTGGTTCCGCCTGGGCGGCACCGGCCTGAACATGGACGTGTCGGGCATTTCGCTGGGCGTGGTGGCCGTGCGTTCGATGGCCATCGGCGTGCAGGCGCAGGCCATCGGCGTGAAGCTGGAGGCTGTGGGCGCGGAGTGGAAGAACAAGGCAATGTCGCTGGGGGATGCCGGTGCGCTCATCCAGCTCGTGGGCACGGAGATCAAGACGGGCGGCCTGCGCGCCGGCATCCAGGCGCTCAAGATCCTGCTCTGAAGCGTGGAAAACGTGCTCGAGATCGTGCTGTGGGGAGTGTTCGGCATCGTCAGCCTGGGCGTGATCGTGCTCGCCGCAATCGTGCTCACCGTGTCGCTGATGAGCCATCGCGCCTATGCCGAGGAAGGCCGGCTGTGGCAGCAGCTGCAGGCCAGCGGGCGTCCGCTGCAGGGCGTTGCGGTTTCCCTGGTGCGCTCGCCCAGCGGCTACTCCCGGCGCGGCCCCGTCGGGCAGCGCATGACAGCCGTGCAGCTGGGCGTTGCCTACGTCGATGCCGACGGCATCGAGCAGCAGACCACCTTGCGCACGCTCATCGACGAGGACCTGCTGGCCCATTTTTCCGCGGGCCGGCCCGACATTCATCTGCTGCAGGACCCGCAAGACCCGTCGCGACTGGCCATCGACCGCAGGCACACCCCGCTGGTGATCCGCGGCGCAAGGCGCTGATCCCGCTGTGAAAACCATCAAGCCCCTGCGCCTGAGCGTCCTGACGCGACCCTTCCTGCGCGCGCAAAGCCAGCGTCTCGCACTCACCGTGATCGGCATGCACACCCTCGGCGAAGGGGGCGTGCTGCTGCCGGAGACGGAGCTCTGGAAGACCGTCTCTGCCGAACTGGGAAACCAGTCCGCGATCGATCTCGGCATTCCCAAGCTGCGGCCCGAATTCCTGGTGAGCGGCCAGGCCTACACCTGCCACCAGCAGGACAAGACTCGCTGCGCGGTCGACCTGC
Organism: Variovorax sp. 01N425; assembly: GCF_056399465.1. NCBI lineage: Bacteria > Pseudomonadati > Pseudomonadota > Betaproteobacteria > Burkholderiales > Comamonadaceae > Variovorax > Variovorax sp. 01N425. The sequence goes on from NZ_JBFTRJ010000004.1 coordinate 15,893, forward strand.
GCGTCGGCACCTTGCGGCGCCAGTTCCTCGTTTCGGGCGACCGCTACTGGCTGGATGGCCGCGCCACCGAGCCGCAGGCTTTCGACACCATGCGCCTGGACTGGCGACACGCGTTCGGTGGCCCCGGCTTTGCCGCCAACCCCGCGGGCATCGGGTACGCACCCGAGATGGTCAATGGCCTGCTGGTGCAGCGGCTGCCCAACGTCGAACGCCCGGGCGATGGCATGGACCGCCCCGACCGCAGGCCGGTCCCGGCCTGCCCGGGTGCGATGGACGTCGATCTGCCCGAACGCCTGAAGCTGCTGGGAACGGACTACGGCGACCAGTGGCGCGAGACGCTTTACCCCGGCTTTGCGCGCGACATGGACTGGCAGTTCTTCAATGCCGCGGCTGCGGAACAACGCTGGAACGACGAACTGTCCATTCCCGCAGCCGCGCCCTACGAGATCTGGAACATGCACCCGGAGCATGCGGTGCTGCGCGGACGGCTTCCGGATCTGCGCGCACGCGGCTTCGTGGCGAGAAAGTCTGCGCGGCCCCTTGCGCTGGAAGAGGTGCCGCTGCGGCTGACCACCGCCTGGTTCTTCCCGCACATGGCGCAGGTCATGCTGATCTTTCACGGCGAGACGCTCATCGCCGAGGACGACGCCGCGGATATCACGCATGTCATGCCGGCGATGGAAGCGGCAGACGGCCCGCTGCGCCCCCTCTCCCATTACGAGAAGGTCTTCGAGAATCGCTGCAACCTGGAGAAAGGCGCGATCCATGCGCTGCTCGACGAGGAACTGCTGCCGGCCTCGGCCATCGGCCCCTGGCTGGACCAGATCGACGCGCGCGAATCGATCCTGGCAAGGAACATCAAGGACAAGGGCGAGCGCCTGCGCGCCGAACTGACGGCGCGCGGCCTGGAGGCCGGCCACAAGGCGCGCCATTTCCGGGAACGGCCCCTGCCGAAGCCTTTCGACAAGATGCCCACGCTGGCCGAACTGCCCGAGTTCATCGACAAGACACGCGCCTACCAGCGCGAACAGGAACGCAAGCTGGAGGAAGCCAGGCAGGAGGTCGCGAAGGCGGCCCGGGACAACGCATCCGAATCGCGCAAGGCGGGCTTCGATAGCAGCCGGATCACCGAGGAAAGCCAGAACGCGCAGCTCAAGGGCCCGCCGAAATTCGAGGCCGAGACGATCGTCAAGGGCCTGGCCGGCATCGCCGCGGCCACGGGCGCCCCGGCCATGAGCGCCGCCGAGCACGCCGAGCTGCAGGCCATGGGGCAGCGGGGCCGGCAGGACATGCTGGCGCTGTACCGCATGGCGGCCCACCACCAGGCCGCTGCCGATCCGATGGCTGCCGAACAGAATGCGCAGGCGCGCGAATGCGTGCTCGCCGCCATGGCCGCGGACCGCGATCTGTCCGCCATGGATCTGACGGGCTGCGACCTGTCGGGCCTCGATCTGCGGGGCGCCCGCATGCACCAGACCTTGCTCGAAGGCGCCCGTCTCCAGGGCGCCCGGCTGGATGGTGCCGACCTGAGCCAATCGGTGCTGGTGCGCGCCGACCTGCGCCAGGCCTCGTTGACGGGCTGCAACCTGGAGCGCGCCAACCTCAGCCTCGCGCGCTGCGAAAACACCAACTTCGCGCAGGCCCGCTTCGAGCGCACGCAGATGGAAAAGCTGCGCCTCGACGGCTGCTGTCTCGACGAAGCGAGGTGGAGCCATCTGTTGCTGCAGGGGATCGAACTCGCGGATTGCAGCCTGCGGCGCGCCGACCTCCGCTACGTGAGCATGGCCGAACACTGCCGGCTGGCGCGCTGCGACTTCGGCGAGGCACGCCTGGAAAAGGTGCTGTTCGTGCAGGCCGAATTCGAGTCGGTGGATTTTTCCGGCGCCACCGTCGAAGCCTGCAGCTGGGCCCACACGCCGCTGCACAAGGGCATCCGGTTTCGGCATGCCTTGCTCAAGACCACCAGCTTCGTCGGCACCACGGATCTTCGCGAGGCCGACTTCGAGGATGCCACGCTGGTGCATTGCACCCTGCGCGAGCTGCCTCTCGATGGCGCGAACTTCAGGCGGGCGACGCTCGATACCTGCGATTTCTCCTCCGCGTCGCTCAAGGGCGCGGACCTGCGCGCGGCGGCGGCGCCCGACAGCCTCTTCATCCGCGCCGATTTCACGCGTGCCTCCCTGCGGCTCGCCAATCTCATGAATGCCAACCTTCAGAAGGCCTGCCTGGTCGATGCCGACCTGGGCGAAGCGAACCTGTTCCGTGCCGATGTCTCCCAGATCCTCATCACCCCCGGCACGATCACCCTGGGTGCCCACATCGACCAGATAAAGACACTGCCCCGGCGCCCCGAGGCGGGCGGCGCGTGAATGCCGAGACGCTGGCAGCCCAGGTCCGCAACGGCGAGCCGATCCGCGAGAAGGACTTCAGCCACATGGACTTGAGGGGCATCGACCTGCGCGGCGGCGTGTTCAGCGAATGCAGCTTCCGGGGCGTTCAGGCCGATGCCGCGCGCCTGGGCGAATCCCTCTTCGAGAAATGCCGCTTCGACCAGGCGCAGCTGCCGGCGGCGGAACTGACGCGCACCGCCTTCCACGAGTGCAGCCTGCAGGATGCGGTGCTGGATGCGGCCTCCATGCCGCATTCGGTGTTCAGCGGCTGCACGCTGTGGGGCATTCGGCTGGAAGAGGCCTTCATGGACCAGGCGAACTTCCATCGAAGCGAGCTGCGCAACGCCTGCCTGGACCGTGCCAGCCTCGACAAGGCCGTGTTCTCCGAGTGCGACCTGACGGGCGCGTCCTTCAATGCGGTGGCCTTCTCGTCGACCATCTTCTTTCGCGCAGCGTTGGCGGGCACGCGCTACGCCGGAGCCAGCTTCACGAACGCGATCTTCAGCGAGGCGGATCTTGCGGGACAGGACTTCTCCGGGCAGCAGTTCCACCTCTGCCAGTTCATCGATGCGGTGCTGGCGGCGTGCCGATTCCGCGATGCGCGCCTCACGCAGTGCAACTTCAAGGGGGCCGACCTGCGCAATGCGGTGCTGGCAGGGGCGCAGGCCATGCAGTGCCTGTTTCCCGAGGCCGATCTGCGCGGCGTCGATGCGCGGCGCGGCCAATTCCAGCAGAGCATCTGGGTCGACGCCTATCTCGACGGCGCAGACTTCTCGCAGGCGCAGCTCGAGCAAGGCGTCTTCCATCGCGCGCACTGCGGGCAGACCGCATTCGCCGGCAGCCGCCTGGACTACGCCGATTTTTCCTACGCTTCGCTGGTCCAGGCCGACTTCCGCGATGCCGCTTTCCTGCGCACCGTGTTCCATCGCGCCGACCTGGACGGTGCCCGGTTCAGTACCCGCCTGGGAACGCTGGAGCGGGACCCTGCGCTGCACGAAGCCGAGAAGGTGGCGCTCCAGCAACCCGAGCGCCCATCCCGCCTGGACCGCGACATCCATGGCCGCCGCCCCAAGAAAGAAAGCCCATGACCTCCACCCGGACCACCGACGGCCACACGATCGCCACTGCACGCCATGCAACGCAAGGCGTGCTGGATCCGCTCATGCAGCGCCCTTCGCATGCGGCCCGCGCGGACTCCGGCACGCGGACCGCCACGGTGATCGCCAGCGATGGCGATCCCTGGTTCGAGGTCGACCTCGACGACGGCCAGGGATCGCTGCGCTGCCGGCGCGTCGCCAGCTGCCTGCTGCTGCCCGCGCCGGGCGATACGGTGCTGATCACCTCGACCCGCCAGGGCGGCAGCTACGTCATCGCGGTGGTCGTCCAGGCCGACCCGCGGCAGGCGACGCTGGCCGTGGACGGCGACCTGACGCTGGTGTCGCGCTCGGGTGGCATCCGCGCGCGCAGCGCCGGCCCGATGGCGCTGGAGTCGGACACCTCGATCGCCATGCAGTCGCCCGAGTGGCGCGCGCAGGCCCGGCGGGTCCATTGCGAGATCGGCGAGATGGACTACCAGGGCGCCCGCATCCGCTTCAGCGTGCTGGTGTCGCGCTTCGTCGGGCGCACCTGCGAGGTGGTGCTGGATCGCCTCAACCTGCTCACCCGCTCGAGCTTCCGCCTGACCGAGGAGATGGAACAGGTGCGTGCCGGCCAGATCGACATCCAGGCCGAACAGACCTTGCGCCTGCATTCGAAGAACACGCTGCTGACCAGCAAGGGGCTGGTCAAGGTCGATGCCGAGCAGATTCACATGGGCTGAAAAAAGGAGCACCGCATGTTCGCCAACTGCCAGATGATGGGCCTCGATCTCGCCTTCCCCGACGTCTGCAAGACGCCGCCGGCGCTGCCCATTCCCTACCCGAACTTCGCGCTCGGGCCCACGGCCATTCCCAACGCCTGGAACATCCTGTACGGCGGCGCGCCGGCGCACAACCTGGCCACCGTCACGCCCATCACCAACGGCGACAACGCGGGCGTGCTGATGGGCGTGGTGTCGCAGACGGTGATGGGCCCTTCGCGCCACATCACGGGCGCATTCACCGTGCTGCTCAAGGGCACGCCCTGCACGCGCATGACCAGCCTGTCGGTGCAGAACCGCGGCAACATCGTCGGCATGCGGATCGTGCCGAGCCAGTTCAAGGTGCTGGTGCTGGCGGCCTGATTTTTTTTATTCCGCCTTCACACCCGCCGTGCGGATGACCTTGCCCCACTTGGCCGTCTCGGCCTTGATGAAGGCATCGAACTCCTCGGGCGTGCTGCCGGCCGGAATGGTGCCCATGGCGTCGAGCTTGGCGCGCGTCTCGTCGCTCCTGATGATGCGCGCGAGCTCGTCCGACATGCGCTTGACGATGTCGCGCGGCGTGCCGGCCGGCGCCAGCATGCCGGCCCAGGTGCTGCCGGTGAAGCCCGCGAAGCCCTGCTCGATGAAGGTCGGCACATCGGGCGCAGCGGCCAGGCGCTTGTCGCCCGCCACGCCGATGAGCCGCACCTTGCCTGCCTTGGCCTGGTTGATGAGGCCCGTGGGTGCATCGAAGAACAGCTGGATCTGGCCGCCCATCAGGTCCGTGAGCGCGGGCACTGCGCCGCGGTACGGAATGTGGATCATGTAGGTCTGCGTGAGCGACTTCCACAGCTCGGTCGTCAGGTGCGCGGCCGAGCCGTTGCCCGACGAGCCGAAGCTCACCTTGCCGGGGTTCGCGCGCGCGTAGTCGATGAGTTCGCGCGCGGTCTTGAACGGTGCATTGATGTTGACCGCCGCCAGCAGCGGCGAGATGCCCATCAGCGAGACGCCCGCCAGGTCCTTTTGCGGGTCGTAGGGCAGCTTGGGGTACAGCGTGGTGTTGGCCGCATAGGCCGCGATCACGACGCCGAAGGTGCTGCCGTCGGGCGGCGCCTTGGCAATGGCATCGACGCCGATGAGGCTGTTGGCACCGGGCTTGTTGTCGACCAGCACCGGCTGGCCGAGCCGCGCCTGCAGGCCCACCTGCACCAGCCGCGCCATCTGGTCCGTGAACCCGCCCGGCGTGTAGGGCACGATGATGCGGATCGGCTTGTTCGGCCACGCGCTCTGTGCCAGCACGGGCATCGGAACAGTCGCAGCGGCAGCGGCGGCGGCAAGGGTGAATCGGCGGCGTGAAATGCGGGCCTGCGGCATGGATGGCGGCTTTCTCTGGACAAGAATGATCCGGCCATTCTCGAAGCCGCTGCGCCGCCGACCCCTCAGGGTTTGCCCCGGCGGGGCCTGTTCAGAGCGGCAGGATGTCGCGCGTGCGACCGCCGGTTGCGAGCCAGGCTTCGAACTCGTCCGACAGCCGCTCGGCCTCGCGCGTGGCACGGCTCCATGCGCTGATGCGCGCCTGCGCGTCGTTCGCAAAGTGGATGAAGTCCTTGCGGTCGGGCAGCTTGCCGTTGGGCAGCGAGCGCACCCAATCGGCATCGGGCGCGAGCACCACCATGCGGTCCAGAAAGCTGGTGGACCTGTGGCGCCAGCGCAGGCCCTTGTCGAGCCAGCCCGGCACCACCGCGCGCTGGAAATGCGGGTACAGCACGATGCCTTCGTCGGCCGGCTGGTAGTCCAGGTGCAGGTGGTAATCGGTGATGCCGCCGTCCCAATAGGCACCGCGTGGTGCACCGGGAATGTCGTGCACCGCGGCCAGGAGAAACGGAATGGAGCACGAGGCTTGCAGCACCAGGTTGAAGTTCTCTTCGCTGAGCGCGTGCTGGCGCGTGCGGAAATCTTTCGTGCCGAAAGGCAAGGCCGCGCCAGGCGTGGAAAACACGCAGCGCTCCAGCCATGCACCCAGCCCCTTGCGATGCAGGCTGTTGGTGGCAAAGGCGCCCAGGTAGCCGACCGGCGTGCGCGCCCTGCCCTCGCGCCCGAGGATGTGGCGGCCGCGCGAAGTCACCACATGGAGCTTGTAGCGCGAGTGGTGCAGCACCTCGCCGATGCGTCCGCCGTAGAAGTCGGCCAGGCTTTCGGCAAAGCGCTCGCTGAGCTGCTGCGGGCTCAGGCGCTTCTGCCCCGGCGGTACTTCGAACTGCTGGCGCACGTAGTCGTGCTCGAAACGCGCAAAGGCTTTCTGCGGATCCGCGAGGCAGGCCGTGGCCAGCCGCCATGCGCCGATCGACGCGCCCACCAGGTGCACCGGCTGGCTCGACTGCGCGAGCCAGCGCCCGAAGATGAAGCGGTCGAGCGGCCCAAGGATCAGGCCCTTGGGGCCGCCCGCCGCGCCGGGAATGGTACGCACGTCCTGCGGGCGCAGGCCGTGCTGTTCGATGTGCTTGCGGGCGGTGGGGCCGGCGTAGATGCGCAGGGCTTTCATGCCACCCTTTGCTCGGAAATGACATCCATGTGCAAAGAAGGCATCCGGACTTCTCTCATTGATCCGGCGCAACACCCCGCCTGCGTGCTTCACCTCTCCGCAGAACGAGGAGCTCGCTACGCGCAGGCGCGAAAAGCAGCAACTCCTTGATCGAGGGAGTGGCCGCAGTGGCCTCTTCGCCTTCGGGTTGAGCGCCTTCTTTCGATTGCCCGCTCGGACAGGCATTCGGACGATCGATGACGCGCACCTTCGTGATTGGGACTGGCTGGCGGCTCATTGCACTCACTCCCTCGGCCCGGTTTCTGACTTGCTCGGCAACTTGATCGCCCCGTTCGCTACGAGATGACGCTCTCAATGAATACTACTTGCGCAACCCCTGCAGCTTGGCAAACGCACTCGCCATCTGCCCCGCGGGCTGCGGCGAATTGTCGCGGCGCGGGCCCTGCTGCTGGCCGCGGCCAGCGCCCTCGAAACGGTTGTCGCGCGGGCCGTCGCGGCGCGCGGGCGCCGCATCGAGCTTCATCGACAGGCCGATGCGCTTGCGCGCCACGTCCACTTCCATCACCTTGACCTTGACGATGTCGCCGGTCTTCACGACCTCGCGCGCATCGTTGACGAACTTGTGGCTCAGCTGGCTCACGTGCACCAGGCCGTCCTGGTGCACGCCCAGGTCGATGAAGGCGCCGAACTGCGCCACGTTGCTCACGGTGCCTTCGAGGATCATGCCCTCGACCAGGTCCTTGATGTCGTCCACGCCGTCGTTGAAGCGCGCCACCTTGAAGTCCGGGCGCGGGTCGCGGCCGGGCTTCTCGAGTTCGCCCAGGATGTCCTTGACCGTGATGACGCCGAACTTCTCGTTCGCGAACAGCTCGGGCTTCAGGGTCTTGAGCATCTCGGCGCGGCCCATCAGCTCGGCAATGGGCTTGCCGGTCTTGACGATGATCTGCTCGACCAGCGGATAGGTCTCGGGGTGCACGCCGGTCACGTCGAGCGGGTCGGCGCCGCCGCGGATGCGCAAAAAGCCCGCGCTCTGCTCGAAGGCCTTGGGGCCGAAGCCGCTCACGTCGAGCAGCTGCTTGCGCGTGGAGAACGCGCCGTTGGCTTCCCGCCAGCGCACCACCGCCTTGGCCACGCTGGCCGACAGGCCCGAGACGCGGCTCAGCAGCGGCACGCTCGCGGTGTTGAGGTCCACGCCCACCGAGTTCACGCAGTCTTCCACCACGGCCTGCAGCGTGCGCGCGAGTTCGCTCTGGTTCACGTCGTGCTGGTACTGGCCCACGCCGATGCTCTTGGGGTCGATCTTCACGAGCTCGGCCAGCGGGTCCTGCAGGCGGCGCGCAATGCTGGCGGCGCCGCGCAGGCTCACGTCCACGTCGGGCATTTCCTGCGAGGCGAATTCGCTGGCCGAATAGACGGAAGCACCGGCCTCGCTGACCACCACCTTGTCGACCTTCATCTCGGGCGCGCCGGCCTGCGCGGCCATCTTGGCCAGCAGCTTGATGAGGTCGGCGGCCAGCTTGTCGGTCTCGCGGCTGGCGGTGCCGTTGCCGATCGCGATCAGGTTCACGCCGTGCTTGGCGCACAGCTTGCCGAGCGTGTGCAGCGAGCCTTCCCAGTCCTTGCGCGGCTCGTGCGGGAACACGGTGGCGGTCTCGACCAGCTTGCCGGTGGCATCGACCACGGCCACCTTCACGCCGGTGCGGATGCCGGGGTCCAGCCCCATCACGACGCGCGGGCCGGCCGGTGCGGCCAGCAGCAGGTCGCGCAGGTTGTCGGCAAACACCTTGATCGCCACCTTCTCGGCCTCTTCGCGCAGGCGGGTGAACAGGTCGCGCTCAGTGGAAAGCGCGAGCTTCACGCGCCAGGTCCAGGCCACGCACTTGCGCAGCAGGTCGTCGGCCGCGCGGCCGGCGTGGCTCCAGCCCAGGTGCAGCGCGATGCGGCCTTCGGCGACGCTGGGCTTGCCCGGCTCGGGCTCCACCGGCAGCACCAGCTTGGCGTCGAGGATGTCGAGCGCGCGGCCGCGGAACACCGCCAGTGCGCGGTGCGAAGGCACGCGGCCGATGGGCTCGTCGTAGTCGAAGTAGTCGCGGAACTTGGCGACATCGGCGTTGTTCTCGTCCTTGCCGGCCATCAGCGTGGACTTGAGCAGGCCTTCGTTCCAGAGCCATTCGCGCAGGCTCTGCACCAGCGCTGCATCCTCGGCCCAGCGTTCGGAAAGGATGTCGCGCACGCCGTCGAGCACGGCGGGAACGGTCGAGAATTCAGGGCCCGGCTTGCCGTCGTCGAGCGTGGTGGCGGGCTGCAGGAAGGCCTTGGCTTCCACGGCGGGGTCGAACGTGGGGTCGGCCAGCAGCTTGTCGGCGAGCGGCTCGATGCCGAACTCGCGCGCGATCTGGCCCTTGGTGCGGCGCTTCTGCTTGAACGGCAGGTACAGGTCCTCGAGCTCCTGCTTGGTCGGCGCGAATTCGATCGCGGCGCGCAGCTCGGGCGTGAGCTTGCCCTGCTCGTCGATGCTCTTCAACACCGCGGCGCGGCGGTCTTCGAGCTCGCGCAGGTACGAAAGGCGCGCCTCGAGTTCGCGCAGCTGGATGTCGTCGAGGCCGTCGGTCACTTCCTTGCGGTAGCGGGCAATGAACGGAACCGTGGCACCGCCATCGAGCAGTTCGATGGCCGCCTTCACCTGGTGCTCGCCTACCTTGATCTCGGCGGCGAGCTGGCGAATGATTTTTTGCATGTCGGAGGGGATCCCTGGAACTGGCGACGCCGTTCGGACGCCTTGCGGATAAAGCGCGGAAGTTTGCCATAGGGTGCGGCCGCCCCAAGCGCCGCGGCGACCGCGCAAACGCCAGCGCTAGTGGTAAACCACTATGGGCGGAATTGGTATGCCACGCAAAATGTGGTCTAACCACTTTGATCCGCCATGGCCCTCAAGCTCATTCACCCATCCTCCGAAGCGATGTCGAAAATCGGCCAACCTCCAATGGAGAAGCCGTACCAGCGCTTGGCTGCCAATATCCATGAATTGGTCAAACAGGGTGAGTTTCTGGTTGGCCAGCGGCTGCCCTCCGAACGGGCGCTGGCCGAGCGCTTCGACGTCAGCCGCACCTCGGTGCGCGAGGCCATCATTGCGCTGGAACTGCAGGGCGTGGTCGAGGTGCGCGGCGGTTCCGGCATCTACATCTGCCAGCCGCAGGACGCGCCCACGCGGCTGCCGGTGGTGCAGGAAACCGGTGCCGGCCCCTTCGAACTGCTGCGCGCGCGCTGCCTGATCGAGTCCGAGATCGCCTCGCTGGCGGCCACCACGCGCAAGGACGCCGACCTCGACAAGATGTTCGGCGCGCTCGCCACCATGCGCGAGCAGATGCACGACAAGGAAGCCAACGAGGCGGCCGACCGCATGTACCACCTGCACATTGCCGAATCCACCGGCAACAGCGTGCTGCTGCAGACGGTGACGAATCTCTGGGACCAGGCCAAGGGCCCGATCTGGACGCAGATCGAGCAGCACTTCCATTCGCCCGCACTTCGCCTCCAGTCGCAGGACGACCACCAGCGCATCTTCGCCGCGATCGTCTCGGCCGATGCCGAGGCCGCGCGGCTGGCCATGCGGGCGCACCTGGAACGCGTGATCGGCGAGTTCGCCCAGAGCTGGCGCTAGGCGCCCTGCCCCGCGCGCGGCGGCCCCGGCGCGCTTGACCCTTTCAAAAAAAGACGGAGACACGAACCATGAAGCCCAAACTCGCCCGCGGCCTGGCCGCACTGCTGCTCGCCGGCAGCTTCGGCGCCGTCCAGGCGCAGGAACCGCCCGCGCCCGGCGCGAGCCCGCGCATCGACGCCATCCGCAAGGCCGGCGAACTGCGCGTCGGCGTGCTGCAGAACGCGCCTTGGCTGATCGAGAACACCACCGGCAACGGCGAGCCCTGGAGCGGCCCGGCCTGGCTCTTGGCCAAGGAGTACGCCCGCCTGCTCGACGTCAAGCTCAGCACGGTGCCGGTGTCGCACGAGACCAAGGTGCCGGTGCTGGCATCGAACCAGGTCGACATGACCATCAGCCCGCTGGGCGAAACGCCCGAGCGCTTGAAGGTGGTCGACTTCGTCGTCTATTCCGCCACCAGCGTGTGCATGTTCGGCCGTGCCGACAACGCCAAGCTGGCCAAGGCCGCATCAGTGGACGACCTCAACCGGCCCGAGGTGACGATCGCCTACTTCACCGGCGGCGCCGAGGAAGGCTGGGTCAAGGAACGCTTCCCCAAGGCCAGGCTGCGCGCCGTGGCCAGCTCCGGCGCCACCGCGCCGGTGGAAGAAATCATGGCGCGCCGCGCCGATGCGGCACCGATCAACCGCGTGCCGTGGGTCGGGCTGCAGCACAAGGTCAAGGGCCTCGCGGTGCTGCCGAAGGAAAACAACTGCCAGAGCAGCACCGAAAAAGCCTCGCCGGTCGGCCTGGCCGTCGACAAGAACCAGCCCGCCTACCTCGAATGGCTGCGGCAGGTCGCCAAGGCCCGCAAGGCGCAGCTCGACGCCGACGAGGCCCGCGTGATCGGCGCACTGAAATAAGCAAGCAAGTCACACATCAAGCCAACAGAAAACCGGAGACCTTCATGCCACACATCCCCCGCACTTTCCTCGGCCGCAAGCTGGCCCGCGCAGCACTCGCGGCCGCCCTGGCCGGCAGCTGCATCGGCGCACTGGCGCAGACGCCGCCGCCACCCGGCGCGAGCCCGCGCATCGACGCCATCCGCAAGGCCGGCGTGCTGCGCGTGGGCGTGGTCAACAACCCGCCCTGGCTCGCACAGAACACCGCGGGCGACGGCGAGCCGTGGTCCGGCCCGTCGTGGACGCTGGGCAAGGAGTTTGCGAAGCTGCTGGGCGTGAAGGTGGAGCCCGTGCCGGTGAGCCACGAGACCAAGGTGCCGTCGCTCACGGCCAACCAGATGGACATCATGATCGGGCCGCTGAACGAGACCGCGGAGCGCGCCAAGATCATCGACTTCGTCACCTTCTCGAGCACCGGCGTGTGCATGTTCGGCCGCGCCGACAACCCGAAGTTCACCAGCGCGCGCACGCTGGAAGACTTCAACAAGCCCGAGATCACCATGGCGTATTTCTCGGGCGCGGGCGAGGAGCCGCTGGTGCGCCAGCAGTTCGCGAAGGCCAAGCTGCGCGGCGTGGCCAACTCCGGTTCGGTCGCGCCCATCGAAGAGGTGCTGGCCGGCCGCTCCGACGTGGCGCCGCTCAACCGCATGCTGTGGCCCAACATCAGCAAGAAGGTCAAGGGCCTTGCCGTGTTCCCCAAGGAGAACGACTGCCAGGACAGCAAGATCTTCCAGATCCAGACCGGCATGGGCGTGGCGAAGGACCAGCAGGTGTACCTCGACTGGCTGCGCGCCGTGGCCCAGCGCATGCAGCCCGCGCTCAGCGAAGAAGAGCGCCGCATGACGCAGAACCTGAAGTAACAACACCATGCTGAACTGCGAAATCCACGGCGCGCTCGACCTGCGCCTTGCCGAACGCCCGGCCGAACCGCTGGCGCCCACCCAGGTGCGCGTGGCCGTCAAGGCGGTGGGCATCTGCGGCTCCGACCTGCACTACTACCGCCACGGCCGCGTCGGCGACTTCGTCATCCGCGCGCCGCTGACGCCGGGGCACGAGGCCTCGGGCCAGGTCATCGAAGTGGGCGCGCAGGTGAGCTCGGTGAAGCCGGGCGACCGCGTGGCCCTCAACCCGTCGCGCACCTGCGGCGTCTGCCGCTTCTGCCGCGCGGGCGCCTCCAACCACTGCGAGAACGTGCACTTCTTCGGCAGCGCGAGCCGCTGGCCCCACATGCAGGGCGCGATGCGCGAGCAGGTGGTGGTGGAGGCCACGCAGTGCCTCATCGTGCCCGACACGCTGTCGTTCGAGCTGGCCGCCTTCGGCGAGCCGCTGGCGGTGGCGCTGCATGCGGTGCAGGAGGCCGGCTCGCTGCTCGGCAAGACGGTGATGGTGGTGGGCGCGGGGCCGATCGGCGCACTGATCCTCATGGCCGCGAAGCTCGCGGGCGCGAGCCAGCTGATTGCGGTGGACATCGTCGACGAGACGCTCGCGGCCTGCACCCGCGTCGGCGCGACGCGCACCATCAACGCGGCCACGCAGCCCGATGCGCTGCAGGCATTGGCCGCGGACAAGGGCCAGGTCGATGCGTGCTTCGAGGTTTCGGGCCACTACGGCGGCCTGGCCAATTGCATCCGGTCGACGCGCCCGCGCGGCACCATCGTGCAGGTGGGCACGCTCGGCGGCAACAGCGAGGGCTGCCCGTTCAACCAGGTCATGGTCAAGAGCCTGCACCTGGTCGGCAGCTTCCGCTTCGTCGACGAATACGCCTGGGCGGTGGACTACCTGAGCCGCGGCCTGCTGGACGTGTCGCCCCTGCTGACCGAGGCGGTGCCGGTGGCACGCGTGCACGACGCCTTCGCGCTGGCGGCGGACCGGCACCGCGCGATGAAGGTGCTCGTCACGTTCTGAGGGCGGGGTCGCTTGATCCTGCCGCCCTTCCCTCTCCCGCGGAGCTTCCATGGAATTCGACTTTTCCCCGATTGCCGACAACTGGCGTTTCTTCGCCAGCGGCCTGGGCGTGACGGTCGCGCTGAGCCTGATCAGCGCAGTCACCAGCATCCTCGCGGGCCTGGCGATCGCGCTGCTGCGGCTGTACGGCCCCGGCTGGCTGCGCCGGCTGCTCGTGTTCTACATCGACTCGATGCGCGCCATTCCGGTGCTGGTGGTGCTGGTGTGGATGTACTTCGCGTTCCCGCTGCTCGTGGGCTTCACCTTCGCGCCGTTCTGGGCCGCGGTGATCGCGCTGACGCTGCACATCGCGGCCTATGCGGCCGAGGTGATCCGCGCGGGCATCGAGTCGATCCGGCCGGGCCAGACGCGCGCCGCATTGGCGCTGGGCATGTCGCGTGCGCAGCTGCTGCGCAAGGTGCTGCTGCCGCAGGCCACCATCCGCATGCTGCCGGCTTTCGGCTCGATCCTCACCATCGCCATCAAGGACACGGCCATTGCCACCGTGATTGCCGTGCCCGAGCTGATGCACCGCGCCGAAACGGTGGCGGGCCAGAGCTACCGGCCGGTGGAAGTGTTCACCGCGGTGATGGTGGCGTACTTCGCGATCCTGTTCCCGGTCACGCGCGGCATCGACCGGCTCTACCACCGCGTCGCGCACCTGGGGCGTTCATGATGAAGAGGGCCATCCCATGACTTTCGACTGGTCCGTGATCTGGACGCACCGCCAGGCCTTGCTCGAAGGCGCGGCGCTCACCGTGGGCCTCACGGTGCTGACCATGCTGCTGGCCGTGCCGGGCGGCATCGTGCTGGCACTGATGCGGCTGTCGTCCAACAAGCTGCTGCAGTCGGCCTCGCTCGGCTTCGTGGAGTTCTTCCGCAACCTGCCGCTGATCCTGGTGATCTACTGGGTCTTCTACGTGATGCCGATGGCGGTGGACTTCCAGCTGTCGCCGCTCGTCACCGCGCTGGTGGCGCTGGTGCTCAACATCTCGGCCTACAACGCCGAGACCTTCCGCGCCGGCATCAACTCCATCCGCAAGGGGCAGCTGGAGGCGGCGCTTGCCATGGGCATGTCGCGCCGCCAGGCCATGTTCAAGGTAGTCATTCCGCAGGCGGGCCGCCGCATCCTGCCGGTGATCGCGAGCACCTGGGTCTCGCTCTTCAAGGACACCTCGCTGGTGTCCGTCATCGCCGTGAGCGAACTGGCCTACACGGCGATGCAGATCCGCGCGCAGACCTCCCGCGTGCTGGAAATGCTCACCGCCATGGCCGTCCTCTACTGGCTGATGGGCTACCCGCAAGCCAAGCTGGTGGACTGGATCCACCGCAAATATGGAGTCAAGGAATGATCAACGACATTGCCCGCGCCCCGGCGCGCAAGAACGCCGACCAGCCGCCGGTGCTGGTCTACGAAGAGGTGCGCAAGCTCTATGGCGACTTCGTGGCGCTCGATGGCGTCTCGCTGCAGGTCCACAAGGGCGAGGTGATGTGCCTGATCGGCCCTTCGGGCTCGGGCAAGTCGACCCTGCTGCGCTGTACCAACGCGCTGGAAACCATCAACGGCGGGCGCGTGCTGATCGACGGCGTGCCGCTGCCCGCGCAGGAATCGGCGGTGCGCAAGGTGCGCCAGCGCATGGGCATGGTGTTCCAGAGCTTCGAGCTGTTTCCGCACAAGTCGGCGCTCGACAACGTGGCCATGGGCCCGATCACCGTGCTGGGCATGCGCGAGGCCGAGGCCAAGGCGCGCGCCATGGCGCTGCTCGAGAAGGTCGGCCTGTCGGCCAAGGCCGGCAACTTTCCGGCCAATCTCTCGGGCGGCCAGCAGCAGCGCGTGGCCATCGCGCGCGCCCTGGCCATGGAACCCGAGGTGATGCTGTTCGACGAGCCCACCTCCGCGCTCGACCCCGAGACCGTGGGCGAAGTGCTCAGCGTGATGCAGAAGCTCGCGCAGGAGGGCATGACCATGATCGTGGTCACGCATGAAATGGGCTTTGCGCGGCGCGTGGCCGACTGGGTGGTGGTGTTCGAGTCCGGCGCCATCATCGAGCAGGGCCCGCCGGCACAGATCTTCGAGCACCCCACCGTGGAGCGCACGCGCGACTTCCTCGGCCACCTCGGCTGGAACGGCTGACGACGCACGAACGCTGCTGCCGCCCCCGCCATCTCTCTTGCTTCAACCATGAAAATCACCAACGCCCGCGTCATCGTCTGCAGCCCCGGCCGCAACTTCGTCACCCTCAAGATCGAAACCGACGAGGGCCTGACCGGCATCGGCGACGCCACGCTCAACGGGCGCGAACTCTCCGTGGCCGCCTACCTCACCGAGCATGTCATCCCCTGCCTGATCGGCCGCGACGCCCACCAGATCGAGGACATCTGGCAGTACCTCTACAAGGGCGCCTACTGGCGCCGCGGCCCGGTCACCATGACCGCCATCGCCGCCGTGGACACCGCCTTGTGGGACATCAAGGCCAAGGCCGCCGGCCTGCCGCTGTACCAGCTGCTGGGCGGCAAGAGCCGCACCGGCGTGATGGTCTACGGCCATGCCAACGGCAGCGACATCGAGCACACGGTGGACGAGGTGCTGCGCTATGCGGACGCCGGCTACAAGGCCATCCGCGCGCAAAGCGGCGTGCCGGGGCTGGAGAAGGTCTACGGCGTGGGCAAGGGCACTCTCTTCTACGAACCGGCCGATGCCGACCTGCCCTCCGAGCACGACTGGTCCACCGAGAAGTACCTGCGCCACACGCCCAAGCTGTTCGAGCGCATCCGCGAGAAGCTGGGCTTCGAGCACCACCTGCTGCACGACGTGCACCACCGCCTCACGCCGATCGAGGCCGGGCGCCTGGGCAAGGCGCTGGAGCCCTACAACCTTTTCTGGATGGAAGACGCGACGCCGGCCGAGAACCAGGACGCCTTCCGCCTGATCCGCCAGCACACCACCACGCCGCTGGCGGTGGGCGAGATCTTCAACTCCATCTGGGACTGCAAGGCGCTCATCGAGAACCAGCTGATCGACTACGTGCGCGCCACCGTGGTCCACGCCGGCGGCATCACGCACCTGCGCCGCATTGCCGACCTGGCCTCGCTCTACCAGGTGCGCACCGGCTGCCACGGCGCCACCGACCTGTCGCCGGTGTGCATGGGGGCGGCGCTGCACTTCGACCTGTGGGTGCCGAACTTCGGCATCCAGGAATACATGCGCCACACCGAAGAGACCGACGCCGTGTTCCCGCACGCCTACACCTTCGACCAGGGCATGCTCTACCCCGGCGACGTGCCCGGCCACGGCGTGGAAATCGACGAGGCGCTGGCCGCGAAGTACCCCTACAAGCGCGCCTACCTGCCGGTGAACCGCCTGCAGCACGACGGCACGCTGTGGAACTGGTGAGCGCCATGACCAGGCTGAATGCCGAGATGCTGGCCGCGCTGCCGCCCGCGGTGTCACGCCCCGCCTACGACCGCGCCACGCTCGAGGCCGGCATCGTCCACCTCGGCGTCGGCGCGTTCCAGCGCGGGCACCTGGCCGCCGTCAACGAAGCCGCACTGCATGCGAGCGGCGACTTGCGCTGGGGCATTGCGGGCGTGTCGCTGCGCAGCCCCGACACGCGCGATGCGCTCGCGCCCCAGGACGGCCTCTACACGCTCACGCTGCGCGACGTGGACGAGGCCGGCACGCCGCGCGCGTCGCTGCAGGTCATCGGCTGCCTGCTCGGCGTGCAGGTCGCGCCCGAGGACCCGGCGGCGGTGCTCGCGCGCATCGCGCATCCCGCGACCCGCATCGTGAGCCTCACCGTGACGGAAAAGGGCTACTGCCACGACCCCGCCACCGGTGCGCTGCGCGCCGACCATCCCGACGTGCTGCACGACCTCGCGCGCCCCGATGCGCCGCGCGGCACGCTCGGCTTCGTGGTCTCGGGCCTGCGCCTGCGGCAGCTGCGCGGGCTCGCACCGGTCACGCTGCTGTCGCTCGACAACCTGCCGTCCAACGGCCATTTGCTGCGCGGCCTGGTATTGGACTTCGCGCAGCGCGTCGATCCGCAGCTGGCACGCTGGATCGCCGAGCACTGCAGCTTTCCCTGCTCGATGGTGGACCGCATCGTGCCGCGCACCACCGACGCCGACCGCGCGCAGGTCAACGCCGCGCTCGGGCTGGAGGACGCCTGGCCGGTGGTCGGCGAACGTTTTCTCGAATGGGTGGTGGAAGACGATTTCGCGGCCGGCCGCCCGGCATGGGATGCCGGCGGCGCCCGCTTCGTGCCCGACGCGCGGCCCTTCGAGACGCTCAAGCTGCGCATGGTCAACGGCGCGCATTCGGCGCTTGCGTACCTGGGCGCGATGGCAGGGCTCGACACCGTGGACCGCGCCGTCGCCACGCCGGCCCTGCACCGCTACCTCGACCGCCTGATGCGCGAGGAGATTGCGCCCACGCTGCCGGCGCTGCCCGGCCTCGACCTCGATGCCTACCGCCGGCGCCTGCTCGAACGCTTCGCCAACCCGGCGCTCGCGCACCGCACCGCGCAGATCGCAATGGACGGCTCGCAGAAGCTGCCGCAGCGCCTTCTGGGCACGGTGCGCGACCGCCTGGCCGCGGGTGCTCCGATCGACCGTCTTGCACTCGCCGTCGCGGCCTGGCTGCACTACCTGCGCGGCATCGACGAACTGGGCCGCCGCCACGAGATCCAGGACCCGCTCGCCGATGCGCTGGCCGAACACTGCGCTGCGGCCGAACGCGCGGCGGCCGCGTCCGCGCCGGCACAGGCCGACGAAGCGCGCGTGGCCGTGTTCGCGGCCTTCGCGCCGGTGTTCGACAACGACCTGGGGAGCAATCCGCGCTTCGTCTCGGCCCTGGCCACGCAGCTGCGTGCGTTGCGCGAACTCGGCGTGCACAAGACACTGGCCGACCAGCCCTGAGCCAGCGCGCATCGGCCCGCGGTCACAATGCCGTGGCCATGCGCTTCTTCATCCGCCTCCTGCGCGCCCTTGCCGCGGCGCTGCTCGTTCCCATCCTGCTGTTCGAAGAATGGGGCTGGGAGCCGCTCGCCGCGCTGGTGCGCCGCCTCGCGCGGCTGCCGCTCTGGGCGCGGCTCGAAAATCGGCTGCGCGAACTGCCGCCGTGGGGCGCGCTGCTCGCGTTCCTGCTGCCGGTGCTCCTGCTGCTGCCGGTCAAGGTGCTCGCGCTCTTCCTGTTCGGCCGCGGCCATGCCGCAAGCGGCGTGACGGTGCTTGTCGCCGCCAAGCTGATCGGCACCGCCTTCGTGGCGCGCATCTTCCAGCTGGTCGAGCCCGCGCTCATGCGCATTCCGCTGTTCGCCCGCTGGTATCCGCGCTGGAAAGCCTGGAAGGACCATGTACTGACGCTCGTCCGCGAGAGCCGGCCATGGCGCGTGGTGCGAGCCCTCAACCGCCGGCTCGCACGCGGATGGCGGCGACTGCGCGGGGGGTGACTTCTTATTTTTACCCGGGTATATTGTATTTTTAGTTTTACCCGGATAATATATGGCGCATGAACATGCCCCAGGAGACGAGGCGCGCCCTCGCCAGGAAATACAAGGAAACGGTCCGCCCCGCGGGCGTCTTCGCCATCCGCAATACGCTCAGCGGCCGCCTCTACGTGGCCGGCAGTCTCGATGTGGAGGGAGCGATGAACCGCGCCCGCTTCGAACTCGGCCTGCGCTCGCATCGCAACAAGGCACTGGTGCGCGACTGGGCTGCGCATGGTGCGGCCAACTTCAGCTTCGAGGTGATCGACCGCGTCAAGGAGCGCGACGACCCGGCCTTCGACCGCGCCGCGGAACTCGAAAAACTCCTTGTGCTCTGGCGCGAGGAGCTTCAATGCCACGGCGACCGGGGCTACGACGCACCATGAGCATCGATCCGCTGGACCTGTGCCTCAACATCGGCCGCGCCCACGCCAGCCTGAACCTGAAGCTCCAGGAGCATCTGGGCGCTTTCCATGGCCTGGACTACGAAGACTTCACGCTGCTTCATCGGCTGCTGGGCGCCGAAGGCGGCCGCATGCCCACGGCCGAGCTTGCGCGATCCCTCGGGTTGCCGGTCTCGGCGTTGATTCGCAAAATGGTCCTGCTCGAAAAAACGGGCCTCGCCGAACGCACGGCCGGCGCGAATGGAAGCGGCCGCCACGCAGCCATCCGCCCCGGCGGCAGAAAATTGATGCAAGCTGCCGTTACGACCGCCGACGCGATCTGCGCCGATGCGGTGAAATCGCTGTCTCCGCAAAGCCTGCCGCAAATCAACGCTGCGCTCCTTGCGCTTTGCCGCGACGACACGCGCTACGACCGAAGAAACCCGACATGCCATCCGACACGCCACCCGGCAACCTGATAGTTTTTGCCGACTTCAAATGCATCGCCCAGGGAAGCACCGCCGACGTGCTCGCGCAATTGCGCGAGCGCAGGGACGACACGCCCTACCTGGTGTTCAACGAACAGACCGGTGAACTGCTCGACTTCGACGTGCACAACCGGGCCGGCGCCGTGGCGCATGCGGCCAGCGCCGAGACCGCCGAGGAAGCCCCGCGCGGCGTGGGCCGCCCCAAGCTCGGCGTGGTCGCGCGCGAAGTCACCCTGCTGCCGCGCCACTGGGACTGGCTCAACCGCCAGCCCGGCGGCGCCTCGGTCGCACTGCGGCGGCTGGTCCAGGAAGCGAGCCGCGTCAACGCCGACCGCGACGCCGTGCGCGCATCGCGCGAAGCCGCCTACCGCTTCATGACCGCGATCGCCGGCGCCCTGCCCGGCTTCGAGGAAGCCACGCGCGCGCTGTTCGCGGACGAACGCGAACGCTTCGAGGCGCTGATCGGCTCCTGGCCCGCGGACCTGCGCATCCACCTTCAAAAATTGTCTGCCGCCGGCTGGAGCACCACCGCATGAGAGCAAGTCCTGAAAACGCAGCCACCGGCCAGAGCGGCCTGCACGGAACTCCCGTGGCGCCCGTGGGCGCGCCGCGCGCGCTGTGGAAGACCTTCCTTTTCTTCCTGGCGCCGATGCTGCTCAGCAACATCCTGCAGTCGATGTCGGGCACCATCAACAACATCTACATCGGCCAGATGATCGGCGTTGGCGCGCTGGCGGCCGTGTCGAGCTTCTTTCCGGTGATGTTCTTCTTCATCGCCTTCGTCATCGGTCTGGGCGCCGGCGCCTCGGTGCTGATCGGCCAGGCCTGGGGCGCGCGCGATGCCGCCAAGGCCAAGGCCATCGCGGGCACCGCGCTGTCGGTGGGCATCCTGCTCGGGCTGGCGGTGGCCGTGTTCGGCGGCGCCTTCACGACGCCGCTCTTGTCCTTCCTGGGCACGCCGCCCGACGTGCTGGCCGACTCCACGCGCTATGCGCGCATCATGCTGATCGCGATGCCGGGGCTGTTCGTGTTCCTGCTGTCCACCGCGATGCTGCGCGGCGTCGGCGACACGGTCACGCCGCTGCTCACGCTGCTGATCTCCACCGGCACCGGCCTCGTCGTCACGCCCGCGCTGATCCGCGGCTGGGGCGGCCTGCCGCAGCTGGGCGTTGCGAGCGCCGCCTGGGCCTCGGTGCTGGCCTTCGTGCTTGCCACGCTGTGGCTGGGCTGGCGCCTGCGCCGCCGCGGCAGCCCGCTGGCGCCCGATGCGGAGTTCATCCGCCACCTGCGCATCGACCCCAAGCTGCTGAAGGCCGTGCTGAAGGTGGGCATACCCACAGGCGTGCAGATGATCGTGGTGGCGCTGGCCGAGGTGGCGCTGCTCTCGCTGGTCAACAGCTATGGCTCCAGCGCGACCGCGGCCTACGGCGCGGTGAACCAGGTGGTGGCCTACGTGCAGTTCCCGGCCATCTCGATCGCCATCACGGCGTCCATTCTTGGCGCGCAGGCCATCGGCGCGGGCCGGGCCGACCGGCTGGGCGCCATCGCCAAGACCGCGCTGCTGATGAACCTGGTGCTCACGGGCGGCCTGGTGCTGCTGGGCTACCTGTTCTCGCGCCACCTCATGGGCTTCTTCATCACCAGCGCGCCGGTGATCGAGATCGCGCAGACGCTCTTGCACATCATGCTGTGGAGCCTGGTGATCTTCGGCATGGCCTCGGCCATCTCGGGGATCATGCGCGCCAGCGGCTCGGTGCTGGTGCCCACGGCCATCTCGATCCTGTGCCTGATCGGCATCGAGGTGCCCGTGGCCTGGTTCATGAGCCACCGCATCGGGCTCAACGGCATCTGGTGGGCCTACCCCGTGACCTTCGGCGCGATGCTGCTGCTGCAGACGGCCTACTACCGGCTGGTGTGGCGCAAGAAGGCGATCCGCCGGCTGGTGTAGGGCCGCGGGGCCGGCGCTTGCTCACTCGCCGTCGAAGGCCTTCTGCGCGGCGGCGAGGTCGAGCTTGATCATCTTCATCATCGCCCGCATCGCGCGCGCGGCCTTGGCCGAATCCTTGTCCTGGAACATCCGGATCATCGCCATGGGCACGACCTGCCACGACACGCCGTAGCGGTCGGTGAGCCAGCCGCACTGCACCGGCTGGCCGCCGCCCTCGAGCAGCCTGTCCCAGTAGTGGTCCACTTCGGCCTGTGTTTCGCACTGCACGAGCATCGAGATGGCCGGCGTGAACTTGTACTCCGGCCCGCCGTTGAGCACCATGAACGACTGCCCGTCGAGCTCGAAGGTGGCGGTCAGCAACGAACCCTTGAGGCTCGGATTGGTGTCGCCCCAGAACAGCCGGTCGGTGACGCGCGAGTTCGGAAAGATCGAACTGTAGAACTTGAGCGCGTCTTCGCCGTTGCCGTCGAACCAGAGGCAGGGAATGATCTTCTGCATGGGAATCTCCTGGGTCTTGATAATGAACCTGAAGGTTCAGTATCCAGGTGATGCGAGGTGCTTGTCAACCCTTCGGGCTCGCCGGCAGTACGACGCGGAATCCCACGCCCTGGTTCAAAAGGCCCTCGGTCACTTCCACCCTGCCCCCCATGCGGCCGGCAGCCTGCCTGACGATGGCAAGGCCCAGGCCCGAACCGCTCGCTTCGTGTCCCGATCCGCGATAGAAGCGCTCGAACACCTGCTCATGCTCGGCCGCCGGAATACCGGGGCCGTCGTCGGCCACCGTGAGCACCAAGCCTGCCGGGTCTTCGGTGCGAAGCGTCACGGTCACGTGTGCACCGCCGTGCACATACTGGACCGCGTTGTTGAGCAGGTTCTCCAATATCGACTGGAACGCCGGCACGTCGATGGGCGCGTTCAGGCTGTCCGGCGCATCGAATGTCAGCTCGACGCCGCGCGCCATGGCCCGCGGCGCCGCCTGTGCGAGGACCTCGCGGGCCAGCTGCGCAACGTCGACGCGTTTCGGCACCGCGGGCTGGGCATCGTCCAGCAGCGCAAGATCGAGCAGCTGCTGCGTCAGGTGCGAGGCCCGCGCGATCGCCTGCTCCAGATGAGCCTGGGCACGGCCGCGGCTCTCGCTGCTGTCCGCGCCCGCCAGCGCATGCGCCTGAGCCGCAATGACCGCCATCGGCGTTCGCAGTTCGTGCGCGGCGTCGTGCACGAACGCGCGCTCGCGCGCCACCTTGTCGCGCAGCTGCTGCAGCATGCGTTCGATTGCGGATGTCAGCGGCCTGAGTTCCGCATAGGGCGGATCGACGCCCAGCGGCGAGAGGTCGGATGCCTTTCGATGCCCGATGCCGTCGGCCAGGCGGCGCAACGGCCGCAAGCCGTGCTTCACCGCAAACCAGACCGGCAGCAGCACGATGGGAAAGGCGAGCAGCAGATAGGGCAGCACGCTGCGCGTGTTGTTGGGCAGCACCTTGACGAAGGTGCGCTCAGGCTCTGCAATGCGCAGCGACCAGCGCGGCGTTTCGTCCTGGTACACCCAGTACGGCTCGCCATCGATGTGCTGCGTTGCCACCTTTCGCAAGGGCCCGGCCAGGATCTCGCTGCGCAGTTCCGGCGACGAATGAATCAGCTTTCCGCCGCGTTCCGACAGCTGGAACCGGAGCGTCCCCGCCGGGTTGCCGCTGATCCGCATGCTCTTGTAGATCGTTTCGGCCGAGGCGATCACGGCGCGCGCGCGCGCTTCGTCATCGAGCTGCGAGATCGCCTGCGTCAACGACCTGCCGAGCCGGCTCAACCCCTGGTCGACGGTCAACGACTGCCGGAAGTTGATATACATGTACGCCTGCAATGCCAGCAGCACGAAGACGAAGGCCAGCAGCACCGCAAGAAACACACGCTGCACGAGCGAGGGGCGCCACAGCCTGCTCATGGCACGAGCATGTAGCCCACGCCGCGCACGGTGTGCACCATGGCACCGCCGATCTTGCGCCGCAGGTTGGACACATGCACCTCCACCGCGGCGAAATCCACCGGTTCGCCCAGGGGCTCCAGCTTTTGCGCGAGCACGCCCTTGGCGACCACCGCGCCCAGCTCGCGCGCCAACTCGAGCAGCAGCCGGAACTCGCGCGGCGACAGTTCCAGCGGCTCGCCGTTCAGCGACGCCACGTGCCGGCGCGGTTCGATGGACAGCGTGCCCAGGGTCCACACCTCGCTGGCCTGCCGCGCCGAGCGGCGCAGCACGGCGCGAATGCGCGAAATCAGCTCGGCGGTGGCGAAGGGCTTGACCACGAAATCGTCCGCGCCTCCGTCGAGCCCGGCCAGCCTGTCTTCCACCGCCGAACGGGCGGTGATCACGATGACGGGGAGGCTGCTGCCCCCGCGCCGCCAGCGTGCGAGCAGCTCAAGGCCATTGCCGTCGGGCAGCGACAGGTCGAGCAGCACGCAGTCGAATGCGCTCCCGTCCAGTTCGCGTGGCGCATCCGCCGCCCGCCGGCGCCATTCGCTGCTCAGGCCGTCGACCTTGAGCGCGGCCTGCAGGGCGCGGCCAAGTTCAAGGTCGTCTTCGATCAGCAGGATGTGCACCCGGCCATTGTGCGCGAGCGAACCTTTGGCAAAGCCAAAGGTTGCGGCCCGCAGAATCCAGGCGCGGACAAGGCCGCACGCCAGAACATTCACGAGGGACCCCAAAGCATGAGAAACACCAGGACCCCCAGCGGTTGGTACGCCGCTCTTGCAGCCATGTGCAGCGCCGCGGCACTGCTTGCCGGCTGCGCCACCGGCCCCACGCACCCCGCGCTGGTGTCGGCGCGGCAGGACAACACGCTCCCGCCGCTCGTGCCGATGCGGCGTTTCGTGGCGAACATCGATGCGGTCAACGGCCACGTTCTCTCGCCCGATGGACAACAGCTTGCATGGGTGCAGGCGGTCGGCACCGATGTGGGACTTGGCGTGCGCAAGACCTCCGATGCGGCCGAGGTCAAAAGCCCCAGCACCCGCACCTTTGCGACCGGCACGCTCGCGCGGCCCTTCGTGTCCGGGCCAACCTACATGTGGCTGCCCGACAGCCGCCACCTGGCCTACCTCAAAGACTTCACGGGCGACGAGAACACGCAGATCTTCGTGCTCGACACCGAGGCTCCGGGCGCCAGGCCCTGGGCCGTCACGCCCTGGCCGGGCGTGCGCTCGGCCATGCTGGGATGGGGCGCGCCGGGCAGCGCCAGCTTCCTGTTCGCGAACAATCAGCGGGACCGCTCCAGCATGGATCTTTTCGAAGGCGATGCCCGCACGCGCACCGTGCGCGAAATTGCGCGCAGCGAGCCCGACAGCCGCGTGCTGGCCTGGTTCATCGACACCCGGCGCGAACTCGCGGGCCGCATGCGGCAGCTCGGAAGCGCGGACGGCTCCGACCGGCTTCTGGAACTGCGCCAACCCGACGGCAGCTGGCGCGCCTTCCGGACGGTGAAGGCATTCGATTCCTTTTGGCCGCAGCGCATCGATCTCGCCGCGGGGCGGCTCTGGGCATTGACGAATGTGGGGCGCGACAAGCTTGCGCTGGTCGAGGTCGATCTTGCCAACGGCACGGAGAAGCTGCTCGCGGAAGATGCCGAGGTCGACCTTGACTACGGCGTGTTCCCGCCGCAGCAGGGAGCGCCGCTGGCGTATGTTTCCGAACCCGGCCGTCCCCGCATCTCCTACCTCGACACCGCACTGGCCGGCGAAGTGGCCGGCGCCGTGAAGACGGCCCGGGAGCGCGGCTGGCTGGAGGCCGAACCCGTCATCACGCGGCCCGCGAGCATGGCCAACGACGTGCGCCGCATCGTGCTGCGCTCGACCACCGAGAACGAACGCGTCGAACTGCTGCTGGACCGCACGAGCGGTCAGCTCACGCGCCTCACGCCGCCGCGCGAGCCGACGGCCGACCTCTTCTCGCCCATGGAACCCTTCTCCTTCAAGGCATCGGATGGTCTCATCGTGCATGGCTATCTCGTGCGGCCGCTCGGGGTAAAAGGGCCCGCGCCGCTGGTGGTCGACATCCACGGCGGCCCCTGGAGCCGCGACTCATGGCAATCTGCCGGCTTTACACCCACGCAGATGCTGGCGAACCGAGGCTATGCCGTGCTCAACGTGAACTACCGCGGCTCCGGCGGCTACGGGCGCGCCTTCATGATGGCGGGCGCGCGCGAAACCAGCGGCCGGCTTCAGCGCGACATTGCCGAGGCCGTGCAATGGGCCATCGACCAGGGCGTGGCCGACCCCAAGCGCATGGCCGTGCTCGGCGGCAGCTTCGGCGGGTTCTCGGTGCTCGCCCAATTGATCCAGAAGCCGCACGACTACCGGTGCGGCATCGACGTGGTGGGCGTCGCCAACTGGCCCCGCGTGATCGAGAACTGGCCGCCCTTCTGGCGCAACCGCCACTACTTCGCACTCTTCTACGGCGACGTGAACAAACCGGAGGAACGCGCACGCATGCTGCAGGACTCGCCCATCTCGCAGATCGACCGCATCACCGCGCCGTTGCTGGTGATTCATGGTGCAAACGACGTACGCGTGCTGCGGCAGGACTCGGACGACGTGGTGGCCACGCTCCAGAAGCTCGGCCGGCCGGTCGAGTACATGAGCTTTCCCGACGAGGGGCACAGCGTGCGCAAGTGGCGCAACCGGCTCGCGCAATGGCGAAAGATCGAGGACACCCTGGCGGTGTGCCTTGGCGGGCGCAGCAACGGGTTCGACTTCTACGAACTGATGCCCCGGCAATAGCCATCACGGCACCGGGCGCAGCGCGGCCCTTTTTTCAGCCGCCGCTGCCGTGGTCCTTCGCCGCCCCGCCGCCGATCATCAGCCAGGCGCTCAAGGCACTGAGCACGGCCAGGCCCGCGCTCAGCAGCATCACCCAGCGAAAGCCCGCGACGAAGGATTCGGCCACGGCCTTCTTCAGGGCCGCGGCGGTGGCCGCATCGACGCCCGGCGGCAGCGCGGCGCCGGCCAGCTTGCTGCGCTCGCTTTCGAGAAATGCCGTCGCCTCGGGCGATGCGCCGATGCCGCGCAGGTTGTCAACCAGCGCGCCGTCGAAAGCCCAGGCCATGATCACGCCGAACACCGCAATGGCCAGCACCGCGGCCGCACGCGACACCGCGTTGTTGACGCCCGAGGCCACGCCGGCCTGCTCCGGCCCCACCGCGTTCATCACGGTGGTGGTGAGCGGCGCCACGGTCACGGTCATGCCGAAGCCCAGCACCACCACCGCGGGAAAGAAGCCGCGCCAGTAGCTCGCTTCCACGCCGGGCACCGCGAACAGTGCGAAGCCCGCCGCGGCAATCGCGGGGCCGATCACCAGCGGCAGCCGCGGGCCGAAGCGGTCGACCAGCTGCCCGGCCCAGCCCGAGAGCGCGAACATGATGAGGATGAACGGCAGCAGCGCCGCGCCCGCCACCGTGGCCGAGTAGCCCTGCACCTGGATCAGGTTGAGCGGAAAGAAATACAGCCCGCCGCCGAGCGCCGCATACAGCAGCAGGGTCAGCAGGTTGGCGCCGCTGAAGTTGCCGATGCGCAGCAGCGCGAGCGGCAGCATCGGCGTGCGCGCACGGCGCTCCACGGCAATGAAGCCCGCACTGGCGGCGATGCCGATGCCCAGCGCCGCCAGCACCGCGGGCGAACGCCAGTGCTGCGTGGGCGCCTCGATGAATGCATAGACGATGCCGCCGAGGCCGGCCGTGGCCAGCAGCGCGCCCACGAGATCGAGCCCGCCGCTGGCCGACGAGCCGCGGCTCTCGGGCACGTGGCGCCATGCGATCCACAGCACCAGCAGCGCCATCGGCACGTTGATGAGGAAGGCCCAGGCCCACGAGAAGTGATCGACCAGGAAGCCGCCGAGCACCGGCCCCGCGGCCGCCGTGATGCCGCTGAAGCCCGACCAGACGCCGATGGCCTTGCCGCGCTCCTTCTCGGGAAATGCGGCGCTGATGAGCGCGAGGCTGCCGGGCACCAGCAAGGCCGCGCCAATGCCCTGCACCGCGCGCGCGGCAATCAGCTGATGCACGCTGCCCGAGAGCCCGCAGGCCACGGAAGCAAGGGCGAAGATGCCCACGCCGATCGCAAAGATGCGGCGCCGCCCGAAGTGGTCGCCGAGCGCGCCGCCCACCAGCAGCAGCGCCGCCAGCAGCAAGGCATAGGACTCGACCACCCACTGCGCCTGGAATGCCGTGGCCCGCAAATCGGCCTGGATGGCCGGCAGCGCCACGTTGACCACCGTGCCGTCGATGAAGGCCATGCTCGACCCCACGATGGCCGCGGCCAGCACCCAGGGCTTGGACGCGTCGGGACAGGCGCCCTCCTGCGTCTTGGCGCCATGCAGGATCAATGCGTTGTCGCAGGGTGCCTTGCCGATCTGTGCCATGGTGAGCTCCGATCTATCTGGAAGCAGATGCCCGTCTTGCTCCTTCCCCTTCCGGGGGAAGGTCGGGATGGGGGCTGCTCGCAACGGGACGCCACGCATCGATGAGCGCCGTCGTGCCCCCACCCCGCCCCTCCCCCGGAAGGGGAGGGAGAAAGAGAATCAGACCGGACATAAGGTTGCCGCCGGATTCGCCCGCGCCGCATCCACGCTGCGCGCAATGGCCGCGGCCGCCGCGGCGGTGATGCGCTGCGCGCCCTGCGCCACCGCATCGATGCCGCCCGCGACCGCTTCGCCCGCGTCCAGCTGACACACCACGGTGCGCGGCTCGTCGGAGCGCCGCAGCGTCCAGTTGAAGCCTGCATCCACGCGCCCGCCGTCGACCGCGTCGAACCGCCGCACCTGCACGGCGATGCGCCACACGGGCTGAGCGGACGGGCGGCCGCCCTTGGTGACATCGAGCGCACCGAGCCGCGCCGCGATGCCGCTGGCCAGCGCGTCCTGCAGCTCGTTCTCGAACGACGCGGCCCAGCGGTGCTGCTCGAGCACGTCGACCTGCACGCTGCCGCCCGGCCGGCCCACCACCATCTGCGGCCGCGCGAGCCGCTCGGGCACCGCCACCGGCGCCAGCTCGATGTAGAGCGGCGCGGCGGTGCCGAGCGTCGACGGGGCCGCCTCCGCGGCCGGCACCGCGCTGGCCAGCGTGTAGTAGCTGTCGGGCTTGCTCGCGCAGCCTGCGAGGACCGCCAGCACCGCAATGGCCGCAAGCGGAAGCAGCGTTTTCCTGTTCTTCATTTCTTGTCGTCCGGTTTGCCGCGCAGGAGCGATTCGGGATGCCGCTCGAGGTAGTCGGTCAGCACGCGCACCGAGCCCGCGGCGCGCGTGAGTTCGCGCAGCGTCTGGCGCATGTCCTGCTGCAGCGGAGAGTCGTCGGCCAGCGTGCGCTCGGCGCTGTTGACGGTCTTGCGCACGTCCTTCATGGCGGCGGCCAGTTCGGGCGTCAGGTCGGTGTTGATGCGGTTCACCGCCTGCTCGGTGCTGGCCAGCGTCTTGTTGAGCGAGGCCAGCGTGGTGCGCAGGTCGGCCGCGATCTGCTCGTAGGGCACCTTGTTGAGCTTGCTTGCGATCTCCTGCACCTGCGACTGGATCTCGTCCAGGCTGTTGGCGATGGTGGGCAGCTCGATCGGGTTCTTCGTCACGTCGATGCGGGCCGGCGGCGCCTTGGGAAAGAAGTCGAGCGCCACGTACACCTGCCCGGTCAGCAGGTTGCCGTTGCGCAGCTGCGCGCGCAGCCCCTTCTCGGCCAGGAAGCGCAGCCGCTCCTGCTGGGTGGCGCGAGACTCCACGCCGCTCTCGCCCGCGCGGCGGCGCAGCCGGTCCGGGTAGACCTGCACCAGCACCGGCATGCGGAACTCGCGCTCGGCGCGGTCGAACTCCACGCCGATCGACTTGACCTCGCCGATCACCACGCCGCGGAAATCGACCGGCGCCCCCGGCGTGAGGCCGCGCAGCGACTGGTTGAAGTACATCAGCAGCGTCTGCGGCGGGCCGTCGGGTTCCTTCATGGCCGCGGTTTCGTCCTGCGCCAGCGTGAAGGCCGTGTTCTCCTTGGCCAGCGGGCCCATGGCGTCGTCGGGCGCCTGGAAGGCGATGCCGCCGAGCAGGATGGTGGCGAGCGACTGCGTGCGCAGCGTGAAGCCGCTGGCGCTGAGCTGCGCGTCGATGCCGCTGGCCTGCCAGAAGCGCGTGTTGACGCCCACGAACTTGTCGTAGGGCGCATTCACGAAGATGCGCAGCGTCACGCCGCGGCCGTCGCCATCGAGTTCGTAGGCGGCCACCTGGCCCACCTTGATGCGCCGGAAATACACCGGCGAGCCCACGTCGAGCGAGCCCACGTCGGTGGCGCGCAGCAGGAACTGCTGGCCCGAGGCATCGCGCGTGACGATCGGCGGCACCTCCAGTCCCTTGAACTCGCTCGCGGTTTCCTTCGACACGCCCGCGTCGGCGCCGATGTAGGCGCCCGACAGCAAGGTGCCCAGGCCCGAGATGCCCGAGGTGTCGAGCCGCGGCCGCACCACCCAGAAGCGCGAATCCTCGGCGGTGAAGCTCTCGGCTTCCTTGCTGAGCTGCACGGTCACGCGCACATGCGAGCGGTCGCGCGCGAGCTTCAGGCTCTGCACCGTGCCGATCTGCACGTCCTTGTACTTGACGGCCGTCTTGTTGGCCTCCAGGCCCTCGGCCGTGTTGAAGGTGAGCACGATCTCGGGGCCGCGCTGCATCAGGATCCGGACCACCAGCATCACGCCGACCAGCGCGGCAACGATGGGGATCAGCCAGATCAGCGAGGGCAGCCATTCGCGCCGGCGCACCACGCGCGGCGGAGGAAGTCCGGGCGGGGGGGATGGATCGTTGGGGGGTCTGGCTTCGTCGTCGCTCATGCTGGCTTGTGTTCCCTGTTGTCGCGTGCCGGTTCCCGGCGTTCCCGTTCGGCTTCCTGCTGCTGCTCCTGCCGGCTGTCCCAGTTGAGCCTGGGGTCGAAGCTCAGCGAGGCCAGCATCGTCAGCACCACCACCGATCCGAAGGCCGCAATGCCCACGCCCGCGTTGATGACCGCAAAGCCCTGGATCTGCACCAGGCCGGTGAGCAGCGACACCACGAACACGTCGAGCATCGACCAGCGGCCGATGATCTCGATGATGTGATAGAGCCTGGCCCGCTCGGGCCGGCGCCAGCTGCTGCCGCGCTGCGCCAGCAAGGCCAGCAGGATCAGCACCGTGAGCTTGAACAGCGGCACCAGAAAGCTCGCAATGAAGATGATGGCCGCGAGCCCGTAGGCGCCCGATACCCAGAAGTAGATGACGCCGCTCAGGATGGTGTCGTACTGCGCGCCGAAGAGCGTGCGCGTGATCATCACCGGCAGCAGGTTGGCCGGGATGTACATGATGCACGCCGCAATGAGAAAGGCCCAGGTGCGGTTCAGGCTGTAGGGCTTGCGCGTGTGCAGGTGCGTGCCGCAGCGCCCGCAGGGCTCGCCCTCGGCAGCGCCGCGCCAGACGGCATCGCAATGCGGGCAGGCCAGGAGGCCCAGCGCGCTGGCCGTGGCCACCGGCGCTTCGGCGTCGTCCGGCGCCTGGAATTCGCCTGCGCTCACGCGGCCTCCCTGCCGGGCTCGCCGGATTCGCCGGGCGGGCGAAAGGTCATCTCCCAGAAGGCATTGGGGTTGAACGAGAGCACCGCGGTGAGCAGCACCGTGAGCGCCATGAAAGCCCACAGCGCCGGCCCCGCCACCACGCTCGCCATGCTCGAGAGCTTGACGATCGCCACCAGCACGCCGAGCAGGAACACCTCGATCATTCCCCAGGGCCGCAGCATCTGCATCGCGCGCACCAGGATCGCAAAGCCGGCCGGGCGGCGCTCGCGGCTGAGCGGCACCAGCAGGTAGGCCAGGATGCACAGCTGCATCAGCGGAAAGAGCAGCGTCGTCGCCAGCACCAAGAGCGCCACCACCGACATGCCCTCGCGGCTCAGCACCAGCACGGCGCCGGCCAGCGTGGTCTGGCTGCGCAGGCCCTGCAGCTCGATCTCGACGATCGGGAACAGGTTGGCAATGGCGAACATGATCAGAGAGGCCACCGTCAACGGCAGGATGCGGCGCTGCTGGTCGCCCGCGTGGCGATAGAGCTCGGTGCCGCAGCGGGCGCAGCGCGACACCTCGCGCGGCTTCAGGGGCGCGCGGCTGAAGACCGCATCGCAGCCCGGGCAAACCACGGTTCCAGGTACTTCCGTCATAGGGGCGTACCCTAACCTATTCAGCCGCCCTGCCCCGTCGTCTTCAGCCGCAGGCTGCTGAAGACCGCCGCCAGGCCCGCGCAGCAGGCCGCCAGCACCAGCGCCACCACCGGCCCGCGGCCGCCATGCGGGGTCCAGATGCTGAACACGCCGGCCAGCACCACCGCGCCCAGCGTCTGCCCCGTGAGCCGCGCCGTGCCCAGCATGCCGCTGGCCGCGCCGCTGCGGTGCGCCGGCGGCGAGGTCACGATGGTGTGGTTGTTCGGCGACTGGAACAGGCCGAAGCCCAGCCCGCACAGCGCCATGCGCCAGGCGATGTCGGCATTGCCCGGATGCGCCGGCAGCGCCGCCAGCAACGCCAGGCCGATGGCCAGCAGGCCCAGCCCGATGCCGCCCAGCAGCCCGTCCGGATAGCGCCCGATCAGCCGGCCCGCGATGGGCGCCATGGCCACGATGGCCAGCGGCCAGGCGGTGATGAGCAGCCCGGCCTCGATGTGGCTGCGGCCGTACACCTCCAGCAGCAGGAACGGCAGCGCAATGTAGGCCAGCATCTGCGCGCAGAAGGCCGCCACCGACGTGCCCATGGAAAGCGCGAACACCGGAATGCGCAGCAGGTCGATCGGAAACAGCGGCACCGCCAGCCTGCGCTGGCGCCGCAGATAGACGAAGCCCACCGCCACGCCGGCCAGCAGGATGGCCCAGGCCGAGGCCTGCGCGCCGCCGGGCACGCCGCCCTCGCGCACGCCCAGCCGGTCGACGCCCAGGAACACCAGCGAGAACATCAGCACGTTGAGCGCCACGTCGATCGGCGAGAAGCGCAGGCCCGCCGCCGGCGCCACGCGGTTGAACGGCAGCGCCTTGAGGCCCAGCGCCAGCGTGATGGCGCCCAGCGGCACGTTGATGGCAAACAGCCACGGCCACGAAGCCACCGAGAGAATGGCGGCCGCCACCGAGGGCCCGGCCACCGAGGACGTGGCCACCACCATCGAGTTGATCGCCATGCCGCGCCCCAGCAGCGCCGACGGGAAGGTCAGCCGCACCAGCGCCGCGTTCACGCTCATGATGCCGGCCGCGCCCAGGCCCTGGAAGGTGCGTGCGGCAATCAGCGTGGCGAGCGAATCGGCAAAGGTGGCGCCGATCGAGGACACCGTGAACACCGCCATGCCCAGCAGGTAGACGCGCCGGTAGCCGACCAGGTCGCCGAGCGATGCCAGCGGCAGCAGCATCACCAGCGTGGCGATCTGGTAGGCGTTGACCACCCAGATCGCATGCGAGGGGCTGGCCTGCAGTTCGCGCGCAATGCCCGGCAGCGCCAGGTTGACGATGGTGCCGTCGAGCACCGCCACCATGATGCCGAGGATGATCACCAGCATTGCGCGCTGGCGCGCGGGCTGGTCCAGCCCGTCGGCGGCCTGCCCGGCGTTGCCCTCGACCGCCGCCGCGGCTTGCATGTGCGCTGCGCCGCTCACGCCTCTTGCGTCCTGCGCGTGGGTTCAGAACGCACGCTGCCCAGGGTGAGCCAGGTCAGCACCAGCGCGATCAGCGCGCCGCCGGCCATGCCCGCCACCATCGGCAGCGGGCGGCCGTCGGTGAAGAGGCCCACCACCGCCATGGCCAGTGCGCCGGTCAGCATCTGCAGCGTGCCGAGCAGCGCCGAGGCCGTGCCCGCGATGGCGCCGTGCATCTCCAGCGCCAGCACGCCGGTGGTCGGGATCACCAGGCCCATGAAGCCGGAGGCGATGAAGTACAGCACGATCAGCACCCAGAGGCTGTCGCCGCCCGCGGCAAAGTACGCGAACATCGCCAGCATCGCCATGCCCGAGGCCACCACGCCAAACTTGACGAGGCCCACCAGCCCGAAGCGCTCGCCCAGCGAACCGGTGAACTGCGAGGCACCGATGAAGGCCGCCGCGTTCACGCCGAAGGCCACGCTGTAGAGCGCGGGCGACAGGCCGTAGTGGTCGATCATCACGAACGACGAATTCGCCAGGTAGGTGAAGAAGCCCGCCATCGCAAAGCCGCCGATGAACACCAGCCCGAGGTAGTGCCAGTCGCGCAGCAGCACCCAATAGGCCGACAAGGCGCTGCCGAGGCTGCTCTCGACGCGCTCCGAGGCCGGCCGCGTTTCGCGCAGCTGCGTGACCATCATCGCAAGGCCCGCCACCGCGGCAAGGGTCACGGCCCAGAACACGCCGCGCCAGCCCGCCACCGCAATCACCGCGCTGCCCGCGAGCGGCGCGAGGATCGGCGACACGCTGAACACCAGGATCAGCAGCGACATGAGGCGCGCGGCATCGGTGCCGGT
The DNA here is from genome assembly GCF_056399465.1 of Variovorax sp. 01N425. Classification (NCBI taxonomy): domain Bacteria; kingdom Pseudomonadati; phylum Pseudomonadota; class Betaproteobacteria; order Burkholderiales; family Comamonadaceae; genus Variovorax; species Variovorax sp. 01N425. Next base: position 50,004 of record NZ_JBFTRJ010000004.1, read on the forward strand.
GTGCAGGTCGCGCACCACCGCGCGCGGAATCGCCATGCCGGCCGCCGCGCCCAGGCCCTGCACGAAGCGCAGCGCGATCAGCGTGTGGATGTCGGTGGCCAGCGCGCAGCCCACGCTCGCCAGCGCGAACAGCACCAGCCCGGCGTACAGCGGCGGCTTGCGCCCGACCATGTCCGAGACCGGCCCGTACAGCAGCTGGCCCGCACCCAGCGAAAGAAAGAACGCCGTGAGGCTCATCTGCACCGCGCCGATGTCGGCGCGCAGCGCCTGGCCGATGGCCGGCAGCGCCGGCAGGTACATGTCAATGGCGAAGGGCCCGATGGCCGAGAGCAGGCCCAGCAGCAGGGCCATCTTGAAAAAAGGAGACGAAGAACGCATTGGAGCGATTGTCGCCAAGCGCGGCATCCGGTGCAGGCGTGGGGTCGCCGCATCGCCGTTGCTAATTCTGCGCAAAGAGTACGACCTTCGTATTCACGCCATGCGCATGCACGATTTTCGACATACGCAAGGAGGCAAACGCCCGCTACGCTATCGCCTTTCCGGCCGGTTTTGCACAACGAATCACAACATCGCATCCAGGAGAAGCACCCCATGGCCCTCGCCCGAACGATCCATGCCGACCTCTTTCGCGTCTTCCTTCTGACCCTGGTGTCGCTCTTCGCCATTCCGGCGGCGACGCTGGTCTTCACGGAGTACGCGCTGCGCACGGAGGACGCCGAATTCCTGCAGGCGATCGAGAAGCGCATCGCCTCCGACACCAGCCTGTCCGCCGGCAACAAGGCGCAGGCCACCGAGTTCTACCGCGGCCATCCGCTCTCCAAGGCCTGCAGCGCGACCGCGCCCGAAGACAAGAACTACCACGACAAGGTGTGCAGCCCCTACTCGATGCACTGGCAGTTCCACTGGGCCGACCGCGCCGCCGGCTGGACGCTGGTTCTGGGCGCCGCCCTGCTCGCGGCGGCGCTGGTGCTGGGCGCCTTGGCCTTTGCCAACCGGGGCCTGCGCTATGCGAGCTTCGTGGCGGGCTGGCGGCTCATGACGGTGTCGAGCGCGCTCGAGGTCGCGCTGCAGGGCGCGATGCTGGTGTGGCTGTCGTTCTGGGTCACGGCCTACTTCTGGCACAGCTACTACGTCAAGCTGATCATCATCGCGGGCATCGCGGCCGCGGTGGCCGTGTTCTATGCGATCTACACGCTGTTCAAGAAGCTGCCCTTCGGCAACGAGATCGAGGGCGAAGTGGTGGCCGAGGCCGATGCGCCGCGCCTGTGGGAGCGCATCCGCCAGCTGGCCGCGCGCGTGAAGACCGCGCCGCCCGACCAGATCGTGGCCGGCATCGACACCAACTTCTTCGTCACCGAGGCGCCCTGCGACGTGGGCGGGCGCACGCTGCAAGGCCGCACGCTGTTCGTGAGCATTCCGCTGCTGCGCGTGCTCGACCAGTCGGAGGCCGACGCGGTGCTGGCGCACGAGCTGGCCCACCTGGGCGGCGGCGACACCCGCAGCAGCGCGGCGCTCGGCCCCAAGCTGCTGCAGTTCGACCAGTACACCTGGAAGATGCGCGACGGCGGCCTGAGCATCGTGGCGCACTACCTGCTGCGCCTGTATCGCATGATCTTCGCCTTTGCCCTGGCGCGCGACAGCCGCGAGCGCGAATACAAGGCCGACAGCGTGTCCGCGAGCCTCACGGCGCCCGGCGCCATCGTGCAGTCGCTCATCAAGATCGCGGCCTATGCGAGCTACCGCAACGACGTCGAACGCAAGCTCTTTGCGCAGGACCGCCAGCACGACGGCGCGCTCGGCATCGCGGGCTTCGTGGCCGCCGGCCTGCCGCCCTATGCCAGTTCGGATGCGTTCGTCGAGACCATGAAGACCGCCGACGTGCCGCACCCCTACGACAGCCATCCGCCGCTGCTCGAACGCATGCGCAACGTCGGCCACCATGTGCCCGAAAGCGCCTACGGTGCGATCGTCGCGACCGCGCCCGCGGCCTCGTGGGCCGACGACATCGAAACCGCCGCCGCCATCGAACAGCGGCTGTGGAGCGACTACGAGCAGCGCTTCGTGCAGAACCACGAACTGAGCCTCGCCTACCGCTACGAGCCGGCCACCGAGGAGGAGCGCGCCGTGGTGCTGCGCCACTTTCCGCCGGTTGCCTTCGCGCTGAAGAACAGCGAGAGCATCGAGGTGAGCCATGCGGGCCTGCGCCAGAGCGTGGATGGCGGCCCGACCGTCGGCTGGGACGAGGTCAAGGACCTGACCTTCCAGGACAACACCTTCGGCGACCTGCTGGTGGTCACGCACCACGACAAGGGCATGCTCGGCGCGCGCACCACCAAGCTCAAGGTGGGCGGCCTCGGCAAGCAGAAGGAAAACTTCAAGGGCGCGGTGGGCCGCTACTGGCAGCGCCACCAGATCATGCGGGCGCAGCAGCAGCACCAGGCCTCGCCCGAGCCCTGAACGAACCGAAAGGCGCTGCTCAATACAAGGTGGCGCGCTGCCGCGCCGGCAGCTCGCGGTCGTAGCTCTCGCCGTCGAAGGCGGCACCGGTCAGCGCTGACAGGATGGCGCCGGGCGTGGGCACCTCGCGGCGCGAATCCGCCGGCAGCGGCGCCCACAGCTTCGAGCGCTGGATGGCGCGCGCACACTGGAAGAAAACCGATTCCACCCGGATCTCGATCACGCACTGCGGCGGCTTGCCCTCCATTGCGAAGCGGGCCATGAGCCCGGGCTCGGTCGTGATGCGCGCCCTGCCGTTCACGCGCAGGGTCTCGCCCACGCCTGGAATCAGGAACAGCAGCGCCACGCGCGGATCGGCCACGATGTTGCGCAGGCTGTCGATGCGGTTGTTGCCGCGGCGCTCGGGCAGCAGCAGCGTCTTCTCGTCCTGCACCGCCACGAAGCCCGGCGGGTCGCCGCGCGGCGAGGCGTCGAGGCCGCCGGGTCCGGTGGTGGCCAGCACCGCGAAGGGCGAAGCGGCAATCAGCGCCTGGTAGCTCGGGTGCAGCCAGGGCACCTCCTTCTTGAGCGAGGCCTCGCCGGCTTCGCCGAACAGCGCTTCGAGCTGCGCGAGGGTGTCGATGGCATGGGTCATGGGATCACTCCTTGTTGCTTGTCCGGCGATGCCGACGGGTTCCTGCCGCAGGCCAGCGCCGCGGCGGCGAGCAGCAGCGCGCAGATGCCGTAGAGCCAGGACGATGCCACGACCGGCAGCAGGAGCCCGGCCAGCAGCGGCCCGATGCCGGCGCCCACGTCGCGCCACACCGCGCGCGCGGCCAGCGCATGCATGCGCTCGGGCCCCGGGGTGCGGCGCGCCACGATCGGCGGCAGCAATGGCAGCTGCAAGGCGCGCAGCACCACGATCAGTGCCGCGCAGCTCCACAGCCAGCCCAACCCGAAGCCCGCCAGCGCGATCGCCGTCACGAGCGAGAGGCTCACCAGCAGCCGCTCGGCACCGAAGCGCTCCGCCATGTGGCCGCCGACCGGGCTCAGCAGGATTTCCGCGAGGTAGCGCAGGGCCATCAGCGAACCCGCCATGACCACCGCGCCGCCCGGCATCAGGTCCTTGCCCAGATAGGACAGGCCGACGATGAAGAGCCCGTCGAGCGTGAGTCCTTCCATGAACGACCAGGCATCGAGGCTGTTGGGCCGCCCGAAGCGGCGCGCGGGCCGGCTGTGCGGGCTGCCGTGCGGCGCCGCAGGCAGGCGCCGCGTGGCCAGCACCGCCACCAGCGAGAACGCCGCAAGAATGCAGAAGATGATGCGCGGCCCGGCCCACAGCGCCAGCAGCGCGCCCAGCGGCAATGCGAGCACAGGCCCCATCGCGATGAGTGCGCGCGAACGCCCGCTGCGGCGCGCCGCACCCAGCAGTTCGGCCGTGGCCAGCGACTGCGTCGACAGGTTGAGCGCGGCAAAGCACAACCCCCACACGAGCCGCAGCGGCAGCAGCGCCCAGAAGCCCGAGAGCGTGGCATAGCCCAGTCCGCAGAACGCAGCCGCCATCACCGCGATGGTGCAGGTGAGCCGATCACCGTTGCGCGCATAGAAGCGCGCCACCGCGCCATAGCCCGCAATGCGCACGAGCCGGTTGGCCGCAAGCAGCATGCCGGCCTCCGCCAGCGTGACGCCGAACTGCGCCGCATACATCGGCAGCAGCAGGTAGAGCACCACGTCGGCCGGCAGCGAAAGGCCGAGCGCAATGGCCGCGTGGCGGGAGTTCAGGTCGGTGGCAGCGGGAGCTGGAGCGGGCGTGGTGCGAAACATCGAGCCCGCATCGTGCGCCGGCGCAAGGCATGCCGACAAACGACATTAACGCCCGCCATGCGTGAGAAAATTGCACGCATGCCGCTTCGAGAACCGCCCCTCAATGCCGTGCGCGCCTTCGTCGCCGCGGCCCGCCACCAGAGCTTCACGCGCGCGGCCATCGAGCTTCATGTGACGCACAGCGCGGTGAGCCGGCAGATCAAGAGCCTGGAGGAATGCCTGGGCGTCGCGCTGTTCGAGCGCCGCATCCGCCAGGTCGCCCTGACCGCGGAGGGGCAGCAGTTCTTCGCCGAGGCGGGCCCGGCCATCGCGCAGATCCATGCGGCGGCGCGTGCATTGCAGGCGCAAGGGCCGGCCCGTGCCGTGAGGATCAACGTGCGGCCCTCCTTCGCGGTGCGGTGGCTCATTCCGCGCCTGCCCTTGTTCGTCGAGCGCTACCCGGAGATCGAACCGCAGGTGGTCACGAGCACGGTCATGCCCGAACAGGCCGCGGGCAGCTTCGACATCGCGGTGCGCCGCGGGCTCGAGGGCTGGCCGCCTTCCATCGAGGTGCGCCCCTTCCTCGAGGACGAAGTGCTGGTGGTCGGCGCGCCGGCGCTGTTCAAGGCGCATCCGCTTTCGGACCTGCGCGCGCTGGCCTCGCATGTGCAGCTGTCGGCCCGCACGCGCAAGGAAGACTGGGACGCCTGGAAGAAGCACGTCGGCGCACCGCGCGCCAAGCCGGCGGGGCGGCTGCAGTTCGACCACCTGCACTTCGTGCTGCAGGCCGCCGTCGACGGGCTCGGCATCGCGCTGGCGCCGACCTCGCTGGTGGCCCACGACCTGGCCTCGGGCCGGCTGCAGTCGCCACTGCCCGCGCTGCGCATGCCGCTGAACCGCTACTACTACGGCCTCTCGCCCGACGCCGCGCCGGAAGCCGCGTACGTCGCGCAATGGTTCGAGGAAATGATGGGCCCGCGCTAGAACAGCGAAGCCATTCCGTTCGGCCGCGCGCCTTCGATGTCGAGCATGCGCAGCTTCGTCAGCGCGCCGCCGCCCGCCGAAAAGCCGCCGGGCTTGTTGCCCGCGGCCAGCACGCGGTGGCATGGCACCACGGGCGCGAAGGGGTTGTGGCCCATGGCCTGGCCCACCGCGCGCGACAGGCCCTTGTCGCCGAGTTCGGCCGCGATCTCGCCATAGGTGCGCGTCTGTCCGGGCGGAATGCGCCGTGCGATCGCATAGATGCGCTGGTGGAATTCCGACACATGGCTCATGTCGAGCACGATGCCGCTGAGGTCGTCATCGGATTCGCCGTTCAGCAGGCCCTGGATGGCCGCGATCGCGCGCCGCGCGCTTTCGGGCGGCTCGGCTTCGCTCAGGTTTGCAAAGCGGCGCCGCATGCGCGCCCGCGTGGCAGCCTCACCGTTTTCTTCGGGCAACTGCACGCCGACGAGCCCACGCGGTCCCCAGGCCAGCGCGCAGGTGCCGATGGCGGTTTCGAACAAGGCAAAGCCTGGCTCGATGGTTTCGCTGCTGGTGCTGCCCGATGCTGCATTCATCGCGCCATTTTCTGCCAGCCGCTAAGCCTGATCGGGCGACAGGGTTGGCGGCACCAAGTGCCGCTCCAGCAGCACCGCCACGTGCACCGCCTCGCGCTGCGCGCCGTCGCCGATCTGGTGGCGGCAGCTGGTGCCGTCGGCCACCACGATGGCGTCGGGCCGCGCGCGGATCGCGGGCAGCAGGCTGGCCTCGGCCATCTGCATCGACACGTCGATGTGCCGCGCCTCGTAGCCGAAGCTGCCCGCCATGCCGCAGCAGGAGCTTTCGATCAACTCGGGCTCGGCACCGGGAATGAGCCGCAGCACGTCCAATATCGGGCTCACCGCGCCAAAGGCCTTCTGGTGGCAGTGGCCGTGCAGCAGGATCGGCGCCGTGGCCGGCGTGAGCGCGAGCTTGAAGCGCCCGGCCTTGAGCTCGCGCGCAATGAACTCCTCGAACAGCAAAGCCTGCTTCGCCACGGTTTCGGCCTTCTTGCCGAAGCCCATCACCAGGGTTTCGTCGCGCAGCGTGAGCAGGCACGAAGGCTCGAGCCCGACGATGGGCACGCCGGCCTCGGCCAGCGGCCGGAGCGCGTCGATCAATGCTTCCGCACGGCGCTTGGCCTCGCCCACCATGCCGCTCGCCAGGAAGGTGCGGCCGCAGCAGTGGTGCCCGCCGCTCTTCTCGACCGTGTGCAGCGTGTAGCCCGCGGCCTTGAGCACGCGGGCCGCCGCCAGCGCGTTCTCGCTCTCGAAGGTGCCGTTGAAGGTGTCGACGAAGAGCACCGCCGCGCGGCCGCCGTTCGCCTGCACCGACAGCACGGCCTCGCGGCTGGCGAACATGCCGTGCAGCTCGGCCTTGGCGCGCCAGAAGGTGTCGGAGCGCCATTCGGGCAGCGACCGGCGCGCCGAAAGGCCCAGCAGCTTCTCGCCGAGCCAGGCCGCGCCGGGCACGGTGTTGCGCAGGTTCATGAGCCACGGCAGGCGGCTCGCGCGGTGCGCGTAGTCGGGCATGTGGGCCACCAGCTTGTCTTTTAGCGAGTGGCCGTGGCGCTTCTTGTAGTGGTCGAGGAACTCGATCTTCATCTTCGCCATGTCGACGCCGGTCGGGCAATCGCGCTTGCAGCCCTTGCAGCCCACGCACAGGTCCATGGTCTCGTGCATCTCTTCGCTGGTGAAGGCATCGGCGCCGAGCTGGCCCGAGAGCGCGAGCCGCAGCGTGTTGGCGCGTCCGCGCGTGAGGTGCTGCTCGTCGCGCGTCACGCGGTAGCTCGGGCACATGGTGCCGGCGTCGAACTTGCGGCAGTGGCCGTTGTTGTTGCACATCTCCACGGCCTTGGCGAGGCCGCCGGTGCTGTCGCCACCGGTGCCGGGCGCGGTGGTCTTCTCGGTCACCGGGTCGGCGTTGACGTTCCAGGCCGACCAGTCGAGCACGGGCTTGAGCTCGATGCGCCGGTAGGGCCTGGGCGCGGTAGGCGGCGCAAAGCGCAGCAGCGAGGCGTCGTCCATGCGCGGCGTATCGACGATCTTGCCGGGGTTGAACAGGTTGGCCGGATCGAGCTCGTGCTTGATGGCGCGAAAGGCCTCGTTGAGGACCGGCCCGAACTGCCATTCGATCCACTCGCCGCGGCACAGGCCGTCGCCATGCTCGCCGCTGAAGGCGCCCTTGTACTTGCGCACCAGCGCCGCGGCTTCTTCCGCAATGGCGCGCATCTTGGCGCCGCCGTCGGTGCGCATGTCCAGGATCGGCCGCACGTGCAGCGTGCCGACCGAGGCATGCGCATACCAGGTGCCGCGGCTGCCGTACCTCGCAAACACCTCGGTCAGTGCATCGGTGTATTCGGCCAGGTGCTCGAGCGGCACGGCGCAGTCCTCGATGAAGCTCACCGGCTTGCCGTCGCCCTTCAGGCTCATCATGATGTTGAGGCCGGCCTTGCGCACTTCCCAGAGGTTCTTCTGGCGCGCGTCGTCGGGCATTTCGACCACGCTGCCGGGCAGGCCGAGGTCGCCCATCAGCTCGACCAGCTGCCTGAGCCGTGGCAGCAGCGCGGCTTTCTCGGCGCCGGCAAACTCGACCAGCAGGATGGCCGCGGGCTTGCCGATCAGCGCGGTTTCCACCGTGGGCTTGAAGGCCGGGTTGGCAAGGCTCAGCTCGATCATCGTGCGGTCGACCAGCTCCACCGCCGTGGGGCCCAGCTTCACGATGTGCTGCGCCGCATCCATGGCCGCATGGAAGGTCGGAAAGTTCACGATGCCCAGCACCTTGGCGCGCGGCAGCGGCGCGAGCTTGAGCGTGAGGCTCCGGGTGTAGGCCAGCGTGCCCTCGGCGCCGACCAGAAGGTGCGCGAGGTTCACGCTGCCGTCGGCGGTGTAGGGGCGCTCGCTCTGGTTGTCGAAGATGTCGAGGTTGTAGCCCGCGACGCGGCGCAGCACCTTGGGCCAGTGGGCGTGGATCTGCTCGCGGTGCGCCAGCGCAAGCCCGTGCACGAACTTTGCGATGCCCGCCGCGCGGGCGCCCAGCGTGGATTGCGGGCCGAACTCCACCAGCTCGCCGCTCGAGAGCCAGGCGCTCGCACCCAGCACGTTGTGCACCATGTTGCCGTAGGCGATGGAGCGCGAGCCGCAGGAGTTGTTGCCCGCCATGCCGCCCAGCGTGGCCTGCGCGCTGGTCGACACATCGACCGGATACCAGAGGCCGTGCGGCTTGAGCTGCGCATTGAGGTGGTCGAGCACCAGGCCGGGTTCGACGGTGGCGGTGCCCTCCTCCAGGTTCACGTCGAGCACGCGGCGGAAATGCTTGCTGTTGTCGATGACCAATGCAGCGCCCGTGGTCTGGCCGCACTGGCTGGTGCCGCCGCCGCGCGCGAGCACCGGCACCTTCAGGTCGCGTGCGATGTCGATGGCGGTGGCAATGTCGCGTTCATTCGTCGGCACGAAGGCGCCGACCGGCGTGATCTGGTAGATCGACGCATCGGTGGCATAGCGGCCGCGCGAGCCGGCGTCGAACAGCACCTCGCCCTCGGTCTCGGCGCAGAGCCGCCGTGCGAGCAGCTCGCAGGTGTCGTTGGGCGGAAGAACGGTTCCGGCGGGCTGGATGTGGCTGGCGGGATCGACGCGCATGGTGAAGGTCAGCTCGCTGTGTTGGCCTGGGGATAGATCTGGCCGGTGCGCATCAGCTCCAGCACCGTGTCGCGCTTGCGCATCACGTGGGAGATGAGCACCTTGCGCAGGCCGGCGGCGTCGCGCGCGGCCAGCGCAACGATCATCTGCTCGTGCTCCTCGACCGCGTGCTTCCACTTGGCATCGTTCTGGTTGGTGCGAAAGCGCAGCGACTGCACGCGGGCATTGATGGAGCGGTAGGTGCTGGACAGCACCGGGTTGCCCGCGGCCTCGTTGATGGCGGTGTGGATGCGCGCGTTGAGGCGGTAGTAGCCCGAGAGATCGCGCCGCGCGAAGCAGGCCATCATTTCGTAGTGCAGCGCGCGCACCTCGGCCAGTTCCTCGTCGGTGATGCGCTTGGCCGCGAGCTCGCCCGACATGCCTTCGAGCATGGCCAGCACCTCGAAGGTGTTGAGCACGTCGGCCTCGGTGAGCTTCACCGCCACCGCGCCGCGATTGGGCAGCAGGTCGACCAGCCCTTCGGCCGCGAGCAGCTTGATGGCCTCGCGCAGCGGCGTGCGCGAGACGCGCAATTGAAGGCACAGCTCGCGCTCGTTGAGCTTGGCGCCGGGCGCGATGTGCCCTTCGACCAGCATCGTGCGCAGGCGCGACGCGACCTGGTCGTGCAGCGCGAGGCGCGAGATTTCGATGATGTCTGCGGTCATTTCTGTTTCCCTTGAATGCATTTTGAATGCAAAAAACCACAGCTGCAATCCCATTAATTAAGGGTAAACCAGCATGTTTAAATCAGTTTTGAATGCAAAACTGAAAGCGAAAGGACAGTCCCATGCTGCAACTCGACATCCATCCCACCGGCCGCCACTTCCTCCAGATCCCCGGCCCGAGCCCGGTGCCCGACCGCATCCTGCGGGCCATGAGCCTGCCGACCATCGACCACCGCGGACCCGAGTTCGGCACGCTGGGGCTCAAGGTGCTCGGCGGCATCAAGCAGATCTTCAAGACGAAGCATCCGGTCGCGATCTACCCCGCTTCCGGCACCGGTGCCTGGGAGGCCGCGCTCGCCAACACGCTGAGCCCGGGCGACCACGTGCTGATGTACGAGACCGGCCACTTCGCATCGCTGTGGCAGAAGATGGCCACGCGGCTCGGCCTGTCGACCGAATTCCTCGCCTGGTCCGGCAAGGACGAGCAGCTGCCCGCCGCGCCCAGCTGGCGCCGCGGCGTGCAGGCCGACCTCATCGAGGCGCGCCTGCGCAAGGACACCGAAAAGAAGATCAAGGCCGTGTGCGTGGTGCACAACGAAACCTCCACCGGCGTCACTTCCGACATCGCCTCGGTGCGCAAGGCCATCGATGCGGCGGGCCATCCGGCGCTGCTGATGGTCGACAGCATCTCGGGCCTCGCGAGCGCCGATTTCCGGCACGACGAATGGGGCGTGGACGTGACCATCAGCGGCTCGCAGAAGGGCCTGATGCTGCCGCCGGGGATCAGCTTCAACGCGCTCTCGCCGCGGGCGCTCGAAGCCTCGAAAAGCGCGAAGCTGCCGCGCGCCTTCTGGGCCTGGGACGAGATCGTGGAGATGAACAAGGACGGCTACTGGCCCTACACGCCCAACACCAACCTCCTCTATGGCCTGTCCGAATCGCTCGACATGCTGCTGGGCGAAGGGCTGGACAACGTGTTCGCGCGCCACCAGCGCTGGGCCGCCGGCGTGCGCGCGGCGGTCGATGCCTGGGGCCTGCCGATCCAGTGCGCCGACCCGGCCGTGTATTCGCCCGTGCTCACCGGCGTGATCACGCCCGAAGGCGTGGATGCCGATGCGCTGCGCCGGCTCATCCACCAGCGCTTCGATCTTTCCTTGGGCACGGGCCTGGGCAAGCTCAAGGGCCGCATGTTCCGCATGGGCCACCTGGGCGACAGCAACGACCTGACGCTGGTGGCCATGGTCGCGGGCGTCGAGATGGGCATGAAGCTCAGCGGCATCAAGCTCGCGGGCAGCGGCGTGCAGGCGGCGATGGACCATTTCGCGAGCCATGCGGCGGCGCATGCCGGCCTGCAGAAGGCCGCCTAGCTGCGAGCACGCATCGAGCCCGGCACGCATCGGACCCACCACACAACGGAGACAAAGATGATGATGCAGAGACGTTCGCTGATCCAGGCCGCGGGAGCCGCAGCCGCCACGCTGGGCGTACCCCGGCTCTTCGCGCAGGAGTGGCCTTCGGGACCGGTGCGCATCGTGGTGGGCTTTCCGCCCGGCGGCGGCACCGATGCGCTCGCGCGCGTGGTGGCGCAGAAGCTCACGGTGATGTGGAACCAGCAGGTCATCGTCGAGAACAAGGGCGGCGTGGCCGGCGTGCTGGCGGCCGAATACGTGTCGCAGCAGCCCAGCGACGGCAGCACGCTGCTGATGGCGCACATCAACAGCCATGCGCTCGCGCCCAGCCTGCAGCCCAAGCTGCGCTACAGCGTGGAGCGCGACTTCGTGCCGATCGTGCTGGTGGGCGTCACGCCCAACCTGCTGATCGCGAGCCCGGCGCAGAAGGCGCTCACGGTGAACGACATCGTGGCCGCCTGCAAGGCCTCGCCCGGCACGGTGAGCTTCGGCTCCGCGGGCGCGGGCTCGGCGCAGCACCTGGCGCTGGAGATGTTCAAGCTGCAGGCCCGGGTCGATGCGCTGCACGTGCCCTACAAGGGCAGCGGCCCGCTGCTGGCCGACCTGATGGGCGGGCAGATCCAGTACAGCTTCGAGACCATGACCGCGGCCACGCCGCATGTGAAGAGCGGCCGCGTGCTGGCCGTGGCGCAAACGCGCACCAAGCGCGCCAAGGGCCACCCGGGCGTGCCGACGATGCAGGAGCAGGGCTTCGCGGGCTTCGAGGCCACCACCTGGTATGGGCTCGCAGGTCCGGGCAAGCTGCCGCCGGCGATTGCCGAGAAGGTGAACCGCGACGTCAATGCTGTGCTCGCGATGCCCGACGTGCAGGAAAAGCTCGACACCTACGGCGCCGAGGACGGCGGCGGGTCGCAGGACAAGTTCAAGCAGTTCATCTCGACTGAAATCACCAAGTGGGCGAAGGTGGTGAAGGACGGCAAGGTTCATGTGGACACTTGACGTGCTGTTGTTCGGGGTGCGCTCCCGCCGACGGGGTACCTTGCTCCGCGAATGTCCTCCGGCCTGCGGCCTCCCCCTTGATTTCGCTGCGCAAGGCACCCCATCAGCGGGAGCGTGATCAGAGCACTGGTTGATCAGCGGTGCACCCAGAGCGTGCCCAAGTGCACAGGGCATCGGGTGCTCCCCGCAGCGAAATCAAGGAGGAGGCCGCAGGCCGGGGGACATTCGCGGAGGGGAGTACCCGGTGGCCTGTGCACGCGCCCTGAACAACAGCGCCAAGAACAAGATACAAAAGCAGCGAAGACAATCCAACCCATGACCCCTTCAATGACAGCCCTCGCCAACGCCCTGATCCAGGCCCGCCAAAGCAACCAGACGCTCGATGCCACGTCCTGGCTCAACACGCTGGAGACGGCCGACCAGGCCTATGAAGTGCAGGACGCCGTCGCTTCGGCGCTGGCCTGGTTCGGCGGCCAGGCCGTGCCCCGTTATTGGAAATCCGGCGGCGCCTCGCGCAGCGCCACGCTCACGCATGCGCCGCTGCCCCCGGCCGGCGTGCGCGCGGGCCCGGCGGATTTCAGCGACATGGCCTTTCACGTGCCTGGCATCGAGGCCGAGATCGCGCTGCGCCTCGGGCAGGACGTGACGCCCGCCATGGCCGCGAAGCTCGACCATGGCGATGCCGCTTCGCTCATCGATGCCATGGCCGTCTCGGTGGAAATCGTCGATTCGCGCTGGCAGGACCTGGCCGCCACGCCCGCCCTGCTGCGCCTGGCCGATTCGCAGGTGCACGGCGCGCTCGCGATTGGCGAGTGGCAGCCCTATGCGGCCGTCGACTGGGCTTCGCAGCGCTGCGAAACAAAAGTCGGCAGCGCCGAAACCGTGGTGCGCGAAGGCACCCATCCGCTCGCCGATCCGGCGTGGCTGCTGCCGGCCTGGCTGCGCCACGCCACGCGGCACGGGCAGACCGCGCCGGCTGGCACCGTCGTCACCACCGGCTCGTGGATCGGCATCGTGCCCTGCCGCCGCGGCGATCAGGTGGCGGTGGAGTTCGCGGGCATCGGCGCGCTGCGCTTGAGCGTGTAGCGCCCTCCTCCCACGCCCGAGTACGCCACCAGGAAGTCGAGCACCGCGCGCACGCGCGCCGGCAGCGTGCCGGCCTTGCCGATGTACACCGCGTGGATCGGCTCCACCTCGCCGGGGTTGAATTCCTCGAGCAGCGGCACCAGCCGGCCGGCATCGATGTCGTGCTGGACGTGGTACAGCGACAACCGCGCCACGCCCGCGCCGGCAATCGCCAGCTGGCGCAGGGTTTCGCCGTCGCCCGCGCGCACCGGCCCGGCCACGGGCACCGCAATCATTCGTCCATCCACGCGCAGGGGCCAGTCGGGCGTATTGCGGCGGTAGCTCCAGCCCAGCCGGTTGTGCGCCTCCAGCTCCTGCGGCGTGCGCGGCGTGCCGTACTTCTCAAGGTAGCCCGGCGAGGCCACGATGGACTGGCTGGTCTCGCCCAGGCGCCGCGCCACCAGGTCGGACGGCGGCAGCTGGCCCCAGCGGATCGCGATGTCGGCGCGCTCGTCCATCAGGTCGACGATGCGGTCGGTCAGCGCAATGTCCAGCGTGATCTGCGGATGCAGCTCGAGCAGGCGCGGCACCAGCGGCACCAGCTTGTGGTGCCCGAAGGACACGCTCGCGTTGATGCTCACGCGCCCGCGCGGCGCGGCACCCGCGGCGGCGCAGCGCTCGGCCTCGTCCATGTCGGCCAGCACGCGCGTGCTGCGCTCGTAGAAATGCAGGCCCTCGGGCGTGAGCTGCAGCTTGCGCGTGGAGCGGTACACCAGCTGGATGCCCAGCCGCAGCTCGAGCCGCGCGACCAGCTTGCTCACCGCGGAAGGCGTCATGTCGAGCAGCCGCGCCGCCGCGGAAAACCCGCCGGATTCGACCACCTGCACGAAGGCTTCCATTTCGCCGGAGCGGTTGACGTCGATGCGCGGCATTGCGGATGTCCTTGTCTGTGACTTCAATTCACAAGTGCGTGTAGCAGCGGCATTCTAGTCATCAAGGCCGGATGCCCGCACAGTACAGGACATCATGCCAATCGCTCTACTCGCCCTTACCGCCGGTGCCTTCGGAATAGGCACCACCGAATTCGTCATCATGGGCCTGCTGATGCAGGTCTCGGCGGATCTGCACGTCTCCATCACGGCCGCCGGCCTGCTGATCTCGGGCTATGCGCTCGGGGTGGCCGTGGGCGCGCCGATCCTCACCATCGCCACCCGCAAGCTGCCGCGCAAGACCGTGCTGCTCGCGCTGATGGCGATCTTCACACTCGGCAACCTGGCCTGTGCGCTCGCGCCCAGCTACGAGCTGCTGATGGCCGCGCGCGTGGTCACCTCGCTCGCGCACGGCACCTTCTTCGGCGTCGGCTCGGTGGTGGCCACCGGACTCGTGGCGCCGGAACGGCGCGCCTCGGCCATCGCCATCATGTTCACCGGCCTCACGGCCGCCACGCTGCTGGGCGTGCCGGCCGGTGCCTGGCTCGGGCTGCACTACGGCTGGCGCGCCACCTTCTGGGCGGTAACGCTGATCGGCGTGCTGGCCTTTGCGGTGCTTGCCGTGTTCGTGCCCCGCGTCAAGGGCGAAGCCAAGACGGCGCCGCTGCGCGAGGAGCTCGCGGTGCTCGCGCGGCCGCAGGTGCTGCTCGGCCTGGCGATGACGGTACTCGGCTTTGCGGGCGTGTTCGCGGTGTTCACCTACATCCAGCCCTTGCTGACGCAGGTCACGGGCCTGTCCGGATCGGCGGTGTCGCCGATCCTGCTGGTGTTCGGCGGCGGCCTGGCCGTGGGCAACATCCTCGGCGGCAGGCTGGCCGACAGGTCGACCATGCCGGCCGTGCTCGGCACGCTGGTGGCGCTGGCCGCGGTGCTCGGCGCGATGCAGTTCACCATCGGAACGCCGTTCGCAGCGGTGGTGTTCGTCGGCCTGCTCGGCATTGCTTCGTTTGCCACCGTGGCGCCGATGCAGCTGCGCGTGCTCGAGAAGGCCTCGGGCGCGGGCCAGAACCTGGCGTCGAGCCTCAACATCGCGGCCTTCAACCTGGGCAATGCGCTCGGCGCCTGGGTGGGCGGCGTGGTCATCGACCATGGCCCGGGCCTGCGCGCGCTCGGCTGGGTGGCCGCGCTGCTCACGCTCGCCGGGCTTGCGATCGCGCTCTGGAGCCGTGCGCTCGACCGGCGCGAAGGCGGCAATGCCGGGGCGGCCGATTGCGCGTCGGCCCGGGCCTGAACTCTCCATTCTTTTTTTTCAACGACCACAAAGACACGACATCATGGAACAACGCTTTCTCGGCCGCTCCGGCTTCAAGGTTCCCGCACTCGGCTTCGGCGCCGGCACTTTCGGCGGACAGGGCCCGCTCTTCAGCGCCTGGGGCAACACCGACGTGGAGGGCGCACGCAGCATCGTCGACCTGGCGCTGGACGCCGGCGTGACGCTGTTCGACACGGCCGACGTGTATTCGAACGGCGCTTCGGAATCGATCCTCGGCGCCGCGCTCAAGGGCCGGCGTGACAAGGCCATCATCTCGACCAAGCTCGCGCTGCGCGCCGGCGACGGGCCGAACGACGTCGGCGCCTCGCGCCACCACCTGATCGCCGCGACCGATGCCGCGCTCAAGCGCCTGGGCACCGACTACATCGACATCCTGCAGCTGCACGCCTTCGACGCGATGACGCCGGTCGAGATGGTGCTCGACACGCTCGACGACCTGGTGCGCGTGGGCAAGGTGCGGCTGATCGGCGCCTCGAACTTCTCTGGCTGGCAGCTGATGAAATCGCTCTCGGCCTCCGACCGGCTCGGGCTGCAGCGCTTCGTGGCCAACCAGACCTACTATTCGCTGATCGGACGCGACTACGAATTCGAGCTGATGCCGCTGGGCCTGGACCAGGGCCTGGGCGCCATCGTCTGGAGCCCGCTCGGCTGGGGCCGCCTGACCGGCAAGGTTCGCCGCGGCCGGCCGCTGCCCGCCGGAAGCCGCCTGCATGAAACCGCCGGCTTCGCGCCGCCGGTGGACGACGAGCGCCTGTACCGCGTGGTCGATGCGATGGACCAGGTGGCCGAAGAAACCGGCAAGACGCTGCCGCAGATCGCGCTCAACTGGCTGCTGCAGCGGCCCACCGTGTCGAGCGTGCTGATCGGTGCGCGCAACGAGGAGCAGCTCAGGCAGAACCTCGGCGCGCTCGGCTGGCAGCTCAGCGCCGACCAGATCCAGCGGCTCGATGCGGCCAGCGCAGTGACGCCGCCCTACCCTTACTACCCGTACTGGAACGGTCAGTTCGCCGAGCGCAGCCCGGTGGCCGTGTGAGCTGAGCGCGGCTCGGCGGCGAGCCGGTCCACCAGCCCATCGACCTTCCGCTCTGCCTGCCGCAGCGACTCGGCCAGCTGCTCGCCGCCGAACTCGTCGCACTCCACCGCGGCCTCGAACACCTCGGTGATGCCGATGTAGCCGAACACCGAGCGCACCGTGCGCTCGGCATGGTTCAGGTGCGCGATGCGCCCGCCCGGGTCGTAGCCGTGGTCGCCGCGCGCGCCGAGCAGCACCATGCGCTTGCCCGCGTCGGCGAGCATCGGCCAGTACGGCACCGCGCCGCGCGCACGGTCGAAGCCGAAGGTGCGGCCCACGCGCACGATGTTGTCGATCCAGGCCTTGAACTGCGCGGGCACGCTGAAGTTGTACATCGGCAGGCCCACCACGATCAGGTCGGCGGCCACGAGCTGGTCGACCAGCCGGTCGCTCTCGGCCAGCGCCTCGGCCATCCAGGGTTCGCGCTCGGCGGGCATGGTGAAGGCAGCATGGATCCAGCGGGCATCGACATGCGCGGGCGGATGCTGGCCCACGTCGAGGTAGTCGACGCGGTCGTCCGGCCGCGCCTCGCGCCAGCGCTCGACAAAACGCGCGGACAACCGGCGCGTGTGCGAGCCATGAGCGTCGATGCCGGAGCGGCCCGGACGGGCACTGGCGTCGATGTGAAGAAGGTTCATTGTATTCATGGATGAATTTCTCTGTTCTGTCTTGCGCTGCCACAATGGCGGTACAGGTCTCTAATCTAGAGAAGTAGACGACCTCCGACAAACGATCATTTCTCCATCGATGAACGAGATTGGCTCATCCGTGCGGCGCCCCCGGCACCTGCCGCCCCTGCTCTCGTTGCGGGCCTTCGAAGCGGCGGCCGCGCACCTGAGCTTCCAGCGCGCGGCGCTCGAGCTGTCGGTCACGCCCTCGGCCATCAGCCACCAGGTGCGCGCGCTCGAAGACACGCTGGGCCGGCCGCTGTTCCGCCGGCTCACGCGGCAGCTCGCGCTGACGCCCGCGGGCGAGCGGCTGTTCGACGACCTGCGCGCCGGCTTCGACGCGCTGGAGGCCGGCGTCGAAAGGCTGCGCCAGCCGTCGGCCCCGCAGGCCGTCACGCTCACCACCAACACCGCCTTCGCGGCCCGCTGGGTGCTGCCGCGCATGGCGGCCTTTCGCAAGGCCTGCCCCGGCATCGAGCTGCGGCTGCATGCGAGCGACACGCTGGTCGACCTGGCGCGCGGCGGCGCCGACATTGCCGTGCGCTCAGGCAGCGGCAACTGGCCGGGCCTGGTGTCGCGCGAACTGATGCCCGAGCGCTACGCGCCGCTGTGCAGCCCGATGCTGGGCCTGAAGCGCGCGGCCGATCTGCCGAAGCACGAGCTGATCCATTGCGACTGGCAGCCCGGCGCAGCGGCGCCCGCGCTGTGGCCGCGGTGGTTCAAGAAAGCCGGCATCGCGCCGCCGCGCGGCCGGTCGATGAAGGCCGCGGGTCTGTCGTTCTCGGACGAGACCCACGCCATCCTTGCCGCGCTCGCGGGCCACGGCGTGGCGCTGCTGAGCCTCACGCTCGCAGCGGAGGAGCTGCGCAGCGGCGCGCTGGTGCAGCCCTTCGGCCCGGCGCTCGACACGGGCAGCTACTTTCTCGCGGTGGCCGCCGGGCATGAGGGCGAGCCGGCCGTGCGCGCCGTGTGGGAGTGGATTGCTTCGCAGGCTGCCTGAGGGCTGAAATCTGCCGGTGAATGACCCACTGCGGTTCAGGGCGCGCTCCCGCCGACGGGGTACCTTGCTCCGCGAATGTCCCCCGGCCTTCGGCCTCCTCCTTAATTTCGCTGCGCAAGGCACCCCATCGACGGGAGCGTTATGCGGAGCGGTCGTTGATCAGCGATACACAACGAGCGTGCCCAGTGCACAGGGCATCGGGTGCTCCCCGCAGCGAAATCAAGGAGGAGGCCGCAGGCCGGGGGACATTCGCGGAGGGGAGTACCCGGTGGCCTGTGCACGCGCCCTGAACAAGAACAACAGCGCCAAGAAACACAGCGCCCTGAACAAAGCTCACCCCGCCCGCAGCTGCTCCCGCAACTTCTGCCCGATCTCCGGCCGCTCGAGGAACGGGTCGGCCGGGTTCTTGACCGCCACGATGTTCTCCATGCGGCTCCTCACGTTGCCCAGCGCCTTTGGATGGCTGAACACATAGAACTGGTTGTCGCTGATCGCGTCGAACACCTTCGCCGCCACTTCGGCCGCCGTGATCTTGCCGCTGCTCACCGCCTTGTTGCTCATGGCCTGGCCGATCAGCTGGCTCTTGGTGAGCTCGGTTTCCTTGGGCGCGTTCGGGCGGTTGCGCTCGCTGCTCGTGATGCCGGTCGGCACGAAGTACGGGCACAGGAGGCTCGCGCCGATCTGGTCGGTGACCAGCGTCAGGTCCTGGTACAGCGTCTCGGTGAGGCTCACCACCGCGGCTTTCGCTGCGTTGTAGATGCCCATGTTGGGCGGCGTGAGCAGACCGGCCATGCTGGCCGTGTTGGTGATGTGGCCGCGGTAGGCCGGGTCCTTGGCGGCGGCCTCGAGCATCATCGGCGTGAACAGGCGCACGCCGTGGATCACGCCCCACAGGTCCACGCCCAGCACCCACTCCCAGTCGGCCACGGTGTTCTCCCACACCAGGCCGCCCGCGCCCACGCCGGCGTTGTTGAACACGAAGTGCGGCGCGCCGAAGCGCTCCTTCACCGCAAGGGCCAGGGCTTCCATCTGCGCGGCGTCCGACACGTCGACCTTGCGCGCCAGCACCTGCGCGCCGGCGGCTTCCATCTCGGCGCGGGCCTTGTCGAGCGCGTCCTGCTGCACGTCGACCAGCACGAGGTTCATGCCGCGCGCAGCCCCGATGCGCGCGCATTCGAGGCCGAAGCCCGAACCCGCGCCGGTGAGTACGGCCGTCTTGCCCTTGAAGTCCTGAATCATTTGCCGGTGTCCTTCTTGCGTTGAATGTCTCTGACTGAGCTTGGAGCCGCTATTGAAATACGGAACGCGCCGCGGCGCAGTCACGAAGGTGCCCATGCCGGCGCTTCTGCTTCTTCTTCAGGCCTCCGCTTTCTTCAGCACGTAGCCGATGCGCGGGAAGTGCACGTGCACCGTGCCCACGCGCTCGTGGCTGCGCTCCAGCGTGTAGTGCGTGCGCGTGGCGGCCACCAGCGTGCCGGGGGTTTCCTCCAGGCCGAAGCTCTCGGCGCGAATGGTGACCGCAGTGCCCAGCGCAATGCCGTGGTCGTCCTGGAAGGTGCTGTCTGTCAGCAGCGTGTGCGGCGTGCCGGCCTTGGCGATGGCGATGGCTTCGTCCGAGCTGGATTTTTCGATGCTGCCGTGGCCGATGGCGGCCATGCGGTCCATCCAGTCGACGACCGCGGGCGTGAGGTCGAGGATGCCGCGCACCGAGTCGATGCGGCGCGTGTACCAGAGCGGGTGGTAGACCGAGAAGTCGGCAATGCACGGCACCTCGCCCAGCAGGTAGGGCTTGTCGTCGAGCATGTCGGACAGGCGGCGCAGGTACGACTTGTACGCGCTGGTGGCATCGGCCGGACGCAGCCGCGTCATGTTGCCCGTGCTCATCTTCGCGCGGTCTTCGCCGAAGGCCTTGGCGGCTTCGGGCGGCGCTTTCGCAAACAGCTCGGCCGCGCCGCGGGGCTGCATGCTCCAGGCCATGGCGGCCCAGAACAGCGTGGTGTCGGCCCACTGCGCGAGGATGCGCGACATGCCTTTTTCGGGCTCGGGGTAGAGCGTGGCTTCGGGCTGCAGGTGCTCGAGCACGTCGGCGATCAGTGCGCTGTCGCAGTAGATGTCGGCGCCGATCTGCAGGAACGGCGTCTTGCGGTAGCCGCCCGTGAGCACCTCCACGTCGGGCTTGGGCATGACGGGCGGAATGAGCACGGACTTCCACGCCAGCTTCTTGGCGCCGAGGATGAGCCGCACCTTCTCGGAAAACGGCGAGGTGTTGTAGTGGTGCAGGATGAGTTCGGCCATGTGCTGGTTTCCCGTGGATGAAATGTTGGAGCTCAGCGCGGCTGCGCGCGCTCGATGATCGAATCGAAATCGGTGCCCGCGCCCAGCGTGCCGAAGGCATTGCCCCAGTCGCCGCCCAGCCGCGATGCGCAGAAGGCGCCCACGACGGCCGGCGGTGCGGTCTGTGCGAGCAATGCCGCCTGCACCGCCAGGGCCACGTCCTGCGCGAGGCGGCGCGCCTCGGCCTCGGAAGCCATGGCCTCGATGCGGGCCGGCAGCGCATCGGCCAGGCGGTCGAGCGCCGCATGCTGGCCGCGCGCGGGCGCCAGCTCCTTGGCCAATGCGGCCACGGCATCGCCCTTGCGCAGGCCGCGCAGCAGGTCGAGCGCCATGATGTTGCCGGCGCCTTCCCAGATCGAGTTGAGCGGCATCTCGCGGTAGATGCGCGCCATGATGCCCTCGCCGCCCTCTTCCACATAGCCGTTGCCGCCGAGGCATTCCATGGCTTCCTGGGCGAAGTGGCTGCCGCGCTTGCAGATCCAGAACTTGGCGACCGGCGTGAGCAGGCGCGCCATCAGGCGCTCGTGCTCGTCGGCCTGCCGGTCGAAGGCGCGCGCGAGGCGAATGGCCAGCGCGGTGGAGGCCTCGCTTTCGAGCGCGAGGTCGGCCAGCACGTTCTTCATGAGCGGCTGTCCGATCAGCGGCTTGCCGAAGGCCATGCGCTGGCTCGCATGGTTGAGCGCGATGCCGAGCGCCTGCCGCATCAGGCCGCTGGTGCCCAGCGCGCAGTCGAGCCGGGTCATGGTGCCCATCTCGAGGATCTGCGGAATGCCGCGGCCCTCTTCGCCCACGAGCCAGGCGCTGGCGCCGTGGAACTCGACCTCGGAGCTCGCATTGGCCTTGTTGCCGAGCTTGTCCTTCAGGCGCTGGATGTGGATGGCGTTGCGGCTGCCGTCGGGCAGCACGCGCGGCAGGAAGAAGCAGCTCAGGCCGGCCGGCGCCTGCGCGAGCACCAGGAAGGCGTCGCACATCGGCGCCGAGAAGAACCACTTGTGGCCGGTGATCGCGTAGCGCTCGCCCCAGGCGTCGCTGCCATCGCGCACGGCCTGCGTGGTGTTGGCGCGCACGTCGGAGCCGCCCTGCTTCTCGGTCATGCCCATGCCCATGGTCACGCCGGGCTTGTCCTTGAACGAAGCGAGCGCCGGGTCGTACCAGAGGCTGCCGAGCTTCGGGCCCCAGTCGGCGTACACGGCGGCATTGCTGCGCAGCGCCGGCGTGGCGGCGTAGGTCATCGAGACCGGGCAAAGGATCGATGGCTCCAGCTCGGTGAAGAGCATGAAGCCGGCCGCCCGCAGCACGTGCGGCGAGGCCGAAGTGCCCGTCCAGGGCGTGCCGTGCAGGCCTGCGCCCACGGCGGCGGCCATGAGCACGTGATAGCTCGGGTGGAACTCCACCTCGTCGATGCGCCGGCCGAAGCGGTCGTGCGTGTGCAGTTCGGGCGGATGGGTGTTGGCGAGCCGCGCATGCGCCTGCATCTCGGCCGAGCCGATGGTTGCGCCCAGCTCGCTCAGCTGCGCGAGCTGAAGCGATGGCGCATTGAACTTCAACGCATCGCGCAGGGGCCGGTTGGTTTCGAAGAGGTTGTAGCCCACCAGCGGCTCGGGCTGGTTGAACACCTCGTGCGTCGTTTCCATAAACCGGCCTCCTTGCCGTGCGTTCAGCTCATTCAGACTAGCTTGACGAGCTGCTTGCCGAAATTCTTGCCCTTGAGCAAACCCAGGAAGGCCTCAGGGGCAGCCGCTATGCCTTGCGCCACCGACTCGCGCGGCCTGAGCTTGCCGCTGGCCACCAGCGCACCGAGCTCGGCCAGCGCCTCGGGCCACACTTCCATGTGCTCGCTCACGATGAAGCCTTCGATCTTCATGCGGTTGATGAGGATCAGCGCCGGGTTCGCGAGCGGCAGCGGCTGGCCGTCGTAGCCCGCGATCATTCCGCACAGCGCCACGCGCGAGAAGGCATTGGCGCGCAGCAGCACGGCGTCGAAGATGTAGCCGCCCACGTTCTCGAAATAGCCGTCGATGCCATTCGGGCAGGCTTCCTTGAGCGCGGCGCTCATGCTCTTGGCGTCGGGGTGCTGGCGGTAGTCGATGCAGGCATCGAAGCCGAGCTCGTCGGTCACGTACTTGCACTTGTCCGGCCCGCCTGCAATGCCCACCACGCGGCAGCCGCGCGCCTTGGCCAATGCACCGAAGGCGCTGCCGACCGCTCCGCTGGCGGCCGTGACCACCATCGTCTCGCCGGCCTTCGGCGCAATGATCTTCACGAGGCCGTACCAGGCCGTGACGCCCGGCATGCCGACCGCGCCGAGGTAGTGCGACAGCGGCACCTGCGTGGTGTCGACCTTCTTGAGCGCGCCGGGCTGCGAGGC
Source organism: Variovorax sp. 01N425 (assembly GCF_056399465.1). NCBI lineage: Bacteria > Pseudomonadati > Pseudomonadota > Betaproteobacteria > Burkholderiales > Comamonadaceae > Variovorax > Variovorax sp. 01N425. Next base: position 72,782 of record NZ_JBFTRJ010000004.1, read on the forward strand.
ATCGACCACGCTGTATTCCTGCCAGCCGCCGAAGCCCACCACCTTGTCGCCGACGGCGTACTTGGGGTGCTTGCTCTCGACCACTTCGCCGGCCGTGCCGCCCTGCATGACCTGGCCCAGCGGCTGCGGCTGGGCGTAGCTCTTGGAGTCGTTCATGCGACCGCGCATGTAGGGGTCGAGGCTCATGTAGTGGTGGCGCACCAGCACCTGGTTGTCCTTGAGCGCGGGCGTCTCGGCGGTCACGAGCTTGAAGTTGCCGGCAACGGCTTCGCCTTCGGGGCGGTTGTCGAGGTGGATCTGCTTGTTGGTGGGCATGGGGGTCTCCGGGAAAATGCAATCAATCGGTGGAAGGTGGGCGCATCGCATTGGCGCTCGCGGGGCCGGTGGGCAGGCGGCGCTTCACGTACTTGAAGGTGCCGGTGGCGTGCGCGCACACGCGCTCCAGTTCGTCGTAGATCTTGGCCTCGGTGAAGGCCAGCGTCGCGGTGCGGTGGATCAGCGTGCCGCGCGCATGCAGCGGACCGACCGAAGGCTGCATGAAGCTGGTCTTCATCTCGATGGTGACCACGCCGGTTTCGGGCGCCACGCTGCGCGCGGCGGCTGCCATGGTGATGTCGAGCAGCGTCATGCAGGCGCCGCCGTGCGTCACGTCGAAGGTGTTGAGATGTTCGGGCTTGGCGGTGTAGATGATCTCGGACTCGCCGCCCTCGAACTTGGTGAGCTCGAAGCCCAGGTGCCGCGCGAACGGGATCTGGCTCGTGTAGGAGAGGATGTTGATGTCGGTGGAATCGGGGGAAGGCATCTCAGGTTTGCTTTGCGTGTCGTGTTGTGGGGTTCATGTGTTCGGGGCGCTGTTGTTCTTGTTCGGGGCGCGTGCACAGGCCACCGGGTACTCCCCTCCGCGAATGTCCCCCGGCCTGCGGCCTCCTCCTTGATTTCGCTGCGGGGAGCACCCGATGCCCTGTGCACCTGGGCACGCTCGTTGTGTACCGCTGATCAACCGGTGCTCTGTCCAACGCTCCCGCCGATGGGGTGCCTTGCGCAGCGAAATCAAGGAGGAGCGCGAAGCGCGGGGGACATTCGCGGAGCAAGGTACCCCATCGGCGGGAGCGCGCCCTGAACAACCCACAACCCGGCCGGTCAAAGCGCGAGCCCGCATCTAGGCCCCGAGCACCACGCTCACGCCGCCGTCCACCGCCAGCCACTGGCCGGTAATGTGCTTGCCCGCATCGCTCGCATACAGCAGCGTCAAGCCCTTCAGGTCTTCGTCGTCGCCAAGCCGCCCGAGCGGCGCATGCGAGGCCATCTTTTCCTCGCCCAGCGACTTGATCAGCCCGGCGGCCATCTTGGTCATGAAGAAACCCGGGCAGATCGCGTTCACGTTGATGTTGTACTTGCCCCATTCGGCGGCCAGCGTGCGCGTGAAGCCGATCACCGCGGTCTTGGAGGTGTTGTAAGCCAGCGTCTGCATCTCGGGCGGGTTGCCATTGAGGCCCGCGATCGAGGCGATGTTGATGATGCGGCCCGTCTTCTTCGGGATCATGTAGCCGTTGGCCACATGCTGCGAGAGGATGAAATAGCCGCGCACATTGAGGTTCATCACCTTGTCCCAGGCCTCCACCGGATGGCTTTCTGCCGGCGCGCCCCAGCTGGCGCCCGCGTTGTTCACGAGGATGTCGATCGCGCCCATGCGCTGCAGCGTCTCGTCGGCCAGGCGGCGCGTGTCTTCTTCCTTCGAACAGTCAGCGGCGATCCAGCGCGCGTCGATGCCGGCCGATTGCAGCTCGGCCGCGGCCTGCTCCAGGTCGTCGGCCTTGCGCGAGCTCAGCATGATCTTTGCGCCGGCCTCGCCGAGGGCATGCGCCATCTGCAGGCCCAGGCCGCGCGAGCCGCCGGTGATGAGGGCGGTCTTGCCGCTGAGGTCGAACAGCTTTTGAATGGTGCGGGCGGTCATGGGAAAGTCTCCGTTGTTCGGTTTGGAATGTTCAGGCGATGTAGTCCATGCACTGGCGCGCTTCGCGCACCGCGCCGATGAAGGGCTTCAGCGCCACGTGCTGCGGATGGTCCGCATAGGCCGCGAGCGCGGCCGCGTCGGTGAATTCCGAATACAGGACCAGGTCGCAGGTCGCTTCGAGCCCGGGCTGGGCAACGGCCACCTCGAAACGCAAGGTGCCGGGCGACAGCCTGGCGCAGGCGTCGAGCAGCGCCTTGGCCTTCAGCAGGTTGGTCGCCTTGTCGGCGCCTTCGGCATGTTCCTTGAACTTCCACATCACGATGTGCTTGAGCATGGTCTGCCTTTCCTTGGCCTCGTTATTTGTCGCCGAGGCGCGAGCGCACGTAAATGAGCACAAAGCCCACCAGCGCGACCACGGCGCCGGGCACGGCCATCGACCACCCGAGCGCCGGCTCGGTGCGGCCCGTGGCAATGCCGAGGATCACGAGAAACAGGCCGCCGTAGATCAGGATCCAGATCCACTTCTCGAGCCGCGCATGCGGCTTTGGCGGCTTGACGGGGGTGGGCGTGTTGTTGGGAGCGGCGTTGGCCATTGTCAAAAAGCGTCCTCGGGCAATGCTGTACAGGTAGGGTCGCGGCTCTCGACCACGTTGAGCCAGGCACCGATTTTCGGCAGCTCGTAGTGGAAGAAGTAGTCCGTGGCGCCTATCTTGCCAGCTGTTACCGCCCTCGCCTTGTCCGCATCGATCTCCAGCGCCCGCCGCGCCACGTCCAGCCAGATCCAGGCCAGCACGGTGTGGCCGAAGGCCTGCATGTAGGGCACGGCGTTGGCCAGCGCGTCGGCCGGATCGCCGGTGGACCAGGCCGCCTGGGTGGCGTTGACGATGCGCTGCCATGCGGCGCCCAGCGCCCCGGCATGCGCCGCGAGCGCGGGCACCTTGGCCGCGTGGCCGATGGTCTCGGCGATGCGCCCGCCCAGCAGCTGCAGGCCGCGGCCCTTTTCCATCAGCACCTTGCGGCCCAGCAGGTCGGCCGCCTGGATGCCGTGCGTGCCCTCGTGGATCATGTTCAGGCGGTTGTCGCGCCAGTACTGCTCCACCGGAAAGTCGCGCGTGTATCCGTAGCCGCCATGCACCTGGATGGCCAGCGAATTGGCCTCCAGGCACCACTCGCTGGGCCAGCTCTTGGCAATGGGCGTGAGCACCTCCAGCAAGAGGCGCGCGTCGTCCGCGGCCTGCGCGTTGCCGGTCTTCTGCTCGTCGACCAGCCGCGCGCAGTACAGCTCCAGCGCCAGCGCGCCTTCGCAGTACGCTTTCTGCGCAAGCAGCATGCGGCGCACGTCGGCATGCTCGATGATGCGCACCTGCGGGCTGGCCGAGTCCTTGGCGACCGCCGTGCCGGGCTGCTCCGCCTTCTTCACGAGCCGGCCCTGCGGCCGCGTCTTCGCATAGTCGAGCGAGGCGTAATAGCCGGCCATGCCCAGCATGGTGGCGGCCGTGCCGACGCCGATGCGCGCCTCGTTCATCATGTGGAACATGCAGTGCAGGCCCTTGCCGGGCTCGCCGACCAGGTAGCCCACCGCACCTGCCTTGCCGCCGACCGGGTACTTGCCCTCGCCGAAGTTCAGCAGCGTGTTGGTGGTGCCGCGCCAGCCGAGCTTGTGGTTGAGGCCGGCGAGCGCCACGTCGTTGCGCTCGCCGGTCAACTCGCCTTGGGTGTTCACCATGCGCTTGGGCACGATGAACAGCGAAATCCCGCGCGTGCCCGGCACCAGCTTGCCGTTCGCATCCGGAATCTTCGCGAGCACGATATGCACGATGTTCTCGGTGAGCTCATGGTCCCCGGCCGAGATCCACATCTTGTTGCCCGTGAGCCTGTAGCGCGGCCCGAGCGGATCGTCCTGGTAGTCGTCGCCATCGGGCACGGCGCGCGTGGCCACGTCGCTCAGCGACGAGCCGGCCTGCGGCTCGGACAGGCACATGGTGCCCGCCCAGCGGCCCGAGAACTCGTTCTTCGCGAACACGTCCTTCTGCATCTCGGTGCCGTGCACCATCAGCAGGTTGGCGTTGCCGCTGGTGAGCATGTTCGAGCCGATGCTGACCGACGCCATCGCGAAGAAGCTGTTGGCCGCGGCCTGCAGCGTGTAGGGCAGCTGCATGCCGCCGATGTCGTAGTCCTGCGCCGCGCTCATCATTCCCGATTCGACAAAGGCCTTGTGCGCGTCATGCGTGGCCTGCGGCAGCACCACCTTCTCGCCGTCGAAATGCGGCTCCTGCGTGTCGACGATGCGATTGGCCGGCGCGTACTTTTCGCGCGCAATGCGCTCGCAGGTGTCAAGCACCGCATCGAAGGTTTCGCGCGAGTGATCTGAGAAACGCTCGCGTTGGCTCAGCGATTCCGCGTCGAGCCAGTCATAAAGCAGGAAGTCGAGGGTGGGACGCAGGCTCATGATCGATCTCGGTGTGAATGGATGCGCGGGTTCTGCGCCAGGAACACCGCGGAGGCGACACGCTGTGCGCCGCAGACTGGGCGAGAGTCAGATGATCTCGAAAACGCCGGCAGCACCCATGCCGCCGCCAATGCACATCGTGACCAGCACCTTCTTCGCGCCGCGGCGCTTGCCTTCGATGAGCGCATGGCCCGTGAGGCGCTGGCCGCTCACGCCGTAGGGGTGGCCCACGGCAATGGCGCCGCCGTCCACGTTCAGGCGGTCGGCCGGGATGCCGAGCTTGTCGCGGCAGTAGATCACCTGCACCGCGAAGGCTTCGTTCAGTTCCCACAGGTCGATGTCGTTGACCGTGAGGCCCAGGCGCTTGAGCACCTTCGGGATCGCGAACACCGGGCCGATGCCCATCTCGTCGGGCTCGCAGCCGGCCACCGCAAAGCCGAGGAAGCGGCCGAGCGGCTTCAGGCCCTTCTGCTGCGCGTACTTTTCGTCGACCACCACGCAGGCGCCGCCGCCGTCGGAGAACTGGCTCGCGTTGCCGGCCGAGATCAGGCCGCCGGGCATCGCCGAACGGATGCCGCTGATGCCTTCCTTGGTGGTGCCGGGGCGGATGCCTTCGTCGTTCTCGATCGTCACTTCCTTGGTGCGCAGGCCCATCACGGGATCGGCCACGCCGGCCAGCACGGTGATCGGTGCGATCTCGTCCTTGAATCGGCCGGCCTCGAGCGCGGCCGTGGCCTTCTGCTGGCTGGCGGCGCCGTATTCGTCCATGGCGTCGCGGCCGATGTTGTAGCGCTTGGCGACCTGCTCGGCCGTCTGCAGCATGTTCCAGTAGATCTCGGGCTTGTGCTTCACGAGCCAGGGGTCGGCCAGCATGTGCTTGTTGGCTTCGTTCTGCACGCAGGAGATGCTCTCCACGCCGCCGGCCACGTACACCTCGCCCTCGCCCGCGATGATGCGCTGCGCCGCGGTGGCGATGGTCTGCAGGCCCGACGAGCAGAAGCGGTTGATCGTCATGCCCGAAGTGGTGACCGGGCAGCCGGCGCGCAGCGCGATCTGGCGCGCGATGTTGGAGCCGGTCGCGCCCTCGGGCGTGGCGCAGCCCATGATCACGTCGTCGACTTCGGCGGCTTCGATGCCGGCGCGCGCAATGGCGTGCTGCACGGCATGGCCGCCGAGCGTGGCGCCGTGCGTCATGTTGAAGGCACCCTTCCAGCTCTTCGCGAGTGGCGTGCGGGCGGTGGAAACGATGACGGCGCTGGTCATGGTGAGGTCCTTTGAAGATGGAAGGGAAAGAGGGTTGTGGTGGTCATTGCGCCGGCGCGGCGTTGCCGTTGCGCAGGAGCTGGTGATAGAAGCCGATCATCTCGCCGTAGTTGGCGATGGAGACGCGCTCGTTGTTGCCATGGAAGCGCGCAAGGTCCTCGCCCTTCATGCGCAGCGGCGAGAAGCGGAAGACCGCGTCGCTCACGAGGCTGAAGTGGCGCGAATCGGTGGCGGCCGTCATGAGGCCGGGCGCCACCACCACATCGGGGAACGACTGGCGCACCGCCTGCTGGATCGCGCGGTAGCCGGTGCTGTCGGTCGGCGACACGGCCGACGGCTCCGAGTTGCCGGGATAGCGCTTGATCTTGATCTCGTCGTTGCCCAGGCTCTTGCGCAGGTGCGCTTCCACGCTGTCGATGCTGTCGCCCGGCAGGATGCGGAAGTTGACCGCCGCTTCGGCGCGGCCGGGCAGCACGTTGTCCTTGTTGCCGGCACGCACGATGGTCAGCGCCGTGGTCGTGCGCAGCATCGCGTTGCTGCTCGGGCTCTTTTCGAGCTGGCCGCGCACCAGCGGTTCGGTGAGCCACAGGTTGGAGAGCATGACGCGGTTCACGCCGCTCATCTCGGGCGCGAGCGCGCCGAACATCTGCGCGGCCACGCCCTTGATGCCGCCGGGCATCGGGTTGGCCTCGAGCCGCGCGAGCGCCGCACTCATGCTGCCGATGGCGCTGTGCTGCGGCGGCATCGACGAATGGCCGGGCGCAGTGTCGAGCGAGAGAAAGAAGGTCCCGTAGCCCTTCTCCGCCAGGCCGATGAGCGCCGCGGGCTTGGAAAGACCCGGCAGCACGCCGTCGAGGACCAGCAGGCCCTCGTCGAGCACCCAATCGAGCCGCACGTTGCGCGACTTGAGCAGCTCGGCAATCGGCTGCGCACCGCGCAGGCCGCTCACCTCCTCGTCGTCGCCCATCACGAGGTAGACGGTCTGCCTCGGCTGGAAGCCGCTCGCAACCAGCAGCTCGATGGCTTCCATCTGCGCGAACAGGTTGCTCTTGTTGTCGAGCGTGCCGCGGCCCCAGACGAAGCCGTCCCTGATCTCGCCCGCGAAGGGGTCGACCGTCCAGGCCTTCTCGGTACCCGGGGCAACGGGCACCATGTCCTGGTGCGCCATGAGCGCAATGGGCTTGGCCTGCGGATCGCTGCCGGCCCATGTGTAGAGCAGCGCCCTGTTGCCGACCACTTCCTTCTTGAGGGTGGCGTGGAGCTTGGGGAACTGCTGCGCGAGGTAGGCATGCAGCTTGTCGAACTCGGCCAGGTTCGCGGCCGGGTCGTCCAGGGCCGACACCGTGCGGAACGTGATCGCGGTGGACAGCCGCTTCGCGGCCGCCTGCAGGTCGATGTCCAGCTTGGGTGCGGGCGCCACCGCCAGCTGCTGCGATGGCGTGGTCCAGGTCTTGACCGCCACGGCCGCCACCAGTGCCAGAAGCACCAGCAGCAGCCCGAGAAAGATGCGTTTCAACATGGGCGGCCGGAGTCCTTCGCGATCAGCTGAACTGCTTGCCTTCGGCCACCAGCTTCTGGATCAGCGGCGCGGGCTGCCAGAACTCGGCATCGTCGCGCGGGTTCTTGGCAAAGCGCTTCATGGTTTCGGCCACGTTGTACAGGCCCACCTGCGACGCGTAGTGCATCGGGCCGCCGCGCCAGACCGGGAAGCCGTAGCCGGTGAGGTACACCATGTCGATGTCGCCCGACTTCGAGGCAATGCCGTCCTCCAGGATGTGCGCGCCTTCGTTGACCAGCGCATACACCAGGCGCTGCACGATCTCTTCGTCGGAAATCTTGCGCGGCGTGATACCCAGTTCCTTGCGGTGGTCCTCGATCATCTTGTTGACGAGCTCCGAGGGAATCGCATCGCGCTTGCCGGCCTGGTAGTCGTACCACCCTGCCCCGGTCTTCTGGCCGAAGCGGCCCAGCTCGCAGAGCTTGTCGGCCGTGCGGCTGTACTTCATGTCCGGATGCTCCACGGCCCGGCGCTTGCGAATGGCCCAGCCGATGTCGTTGCCAGCCAGGTCGCCCATGCGGAACGGACCCATCGCAAAGCCGAACTTCTCGACGGCCTTGTCGACCTGCTGCGGCGTGGCGCCCTCGTCCAGCAGGAAGCCGGCCTGGCGCGAGTACTGCTCGATCATGCGGTTGCCGATGAAGCCGTCGCACACGCCCGAGACCACGGCCGTCTTCTTGATCTTCTTGCCAATGTCCATCACCGTGGCCAGCACGTCCTTGGACGTGGCCTTGCCGCGCACCACTTCGAGCAGCTTCATCACGTTGGCCGGGCTGAAGAAGTGCATGCCGACCACGTCCTGCGGGCGCTGGGTGAAGGCTCCGATCTTGTCGACGTCGAGCGTCGAGGTGTTGGAAGCCAGGATCGCGCCCTTCTTGGCCACGCGGTCGAGCTCCTTGAACACCTTCTCCTTCACGCCGAGTTCCTCGAACACGGCTTCGATGATCAGGTCGGCATCCTTCAGGTCGTTGTAGTCGAGCGTGGTGCTCAACAGCGCCATGCGCTGCTCGTACTTGTCCTGCTTGAGCTTGCCCTTCTTGACCTGCGATTCGTAGTTCTTCTTGATGGTCGCAATGCCGCGGTCGAGCGCTTCCTGCTTCATCTCAAGAATCTTCACGGGAATGCCCGCGTTCAAAAAGTTCATCGAGATGCCGCCGCCCATGGTGCCGGCGCCGATCACGCCCACCGACTTGACTTCGCGCTTGGACGTGTCTTCGGGCACGTCTGGAATCTTGGAGGCCGCGCGCTCGGCCATGAACAGGTGGCGCAGCGCCAGCGATTCGGGCGTGAACATCAGCGCGGTGAAGATCCGGCGCTCCTCGGCCATGCCTTCGTCGAACTTCATCTTGGTGGCAGCCTGAACGGCGTCGACGCACTTGAGCGGCGCCGGGTAGTTCTTCGACATGCCGCCGACCATGTTCTTCGCGAACTGGAAGTAGGCATCGCCCTGCGGGTGCTTGCACGGCAGGTTGCGCACCAGCGGCAGCGCGTCGCCGGTCTTGCCCGCCACGCTCTTGGCGAATGCAAGGGCTTCCTCGAACACCGATTCGGGCGAGGCCGCGAGCTTGTCGAACAGCTTCTGGCCCGGCAGGCCGGCGAGCAGTTCGCTCTTGACGGACTCGCCGCTCACGATCATGTTGAGCGCGGTCTCCACGCCCAGCACGCGCGGCAGGCGCTGCGTGCCGCCGGCGCCGGGAATCAGACCCAGCTTGACCTCGGGCAGCGCAATGCTGGTGCCGGGCGCCGCCACGCGGTAGTGGCAGCCGAGCGCCAGCTCGAGGCCGCCGCCCATGCACACCGAGTGGATCGCCGCGACGATCGGCTTGGGCGAAGCCTCGAGCGCAAGGATCACGCTCAGCAGGTTGGGCTCCTGCAGCGCCTTGGGCGTGCCGAATTCCTTGATGTCCGCACCGCCCGAGAACGCCTTGCCGGCGCCGGTGATGACGATGGCCTTGACGGCGTCGTCGGCATTGGCCTTCGCGAGCCCATCGGTGATGCCGATGCGGGTCGAGAAACCGAGACCGTTGACCGGAGGGTTGGTCATTGTGATCACGGCGACATCGCCGAGCACTTTGTATTCAGCCGTCATGCTGCGTTCCTTGGTGTGTGAAGAAAAAGAAGAAAAAGCACGAGTGTTCTTTTTCGGGAGATTCTAGGCGTTTGGCGCAGCGCAACAATGGCACGCAGTCGCTGTTGGGACAAGGGGATCCGGGGCGCGGCCCGGATCCGCGGAGGGCTTCTTCAGACCTCTAGCCACTCTTTGCGAGTGGTGGCGTCAGCGCGCAGGCCGTCGGGCGTGCCGTCGAACACGATGCTGCCGTGGCCCATGACGAGCGCGCGGTCGGATATCTGCATCGCGATGGTCAGCTTCTGCTCGATCAGCAGCACCGAGATGCCCTTGTCCTTGAGCGTCTTCAGGTACTGCCCCACCAGTTCGACGATCTTGGGTGCAAGGCCTTCGGTGGGCTCGTCGATGATGATCAGGTCGGGGTCGCCCATCAGCGTGCGGCACAGCGTGAGCATCTGCTGCTCGCCGCCCGAGAGCACGCCGGCCTCGGTGTGCTGGCGCTCCTTCAGGCGCGGGAACATGCCGTACATGTCGTCGAAGGACCAGCGGCTGCCCTTGCCCGATCCTTTCTGGCCCAGGAGCAGGTTCTGGTGCACCGTGAGCTTGGGAAAGATGTCGCGGTTCTCGGGCACGTAGCCGATGCCCAGGTGGGCGATCTCGTAGGCCTTCCTGCGCAGGATGTCCTGGTCCTTCCAGCGCAGCGTGCCTTCGGCATGCACCAGGCCCATGATGGCCTTGGCGGTGGTCGAGCGGCCCGAGCCATTGCGGCCCAGCAGCGCGACGATCTCGCCGGCGCCCACGTTGAAGGAAACGCCATGCAGCACATGGCTCTTGCCGTAGTAGGCGTGGATGTCGTGAAGCTTCAGCATGTCAGTGGCTCCGCGGCGTGTTGTTGTGTTGCGGGTTGCTTGTGTCCTTGGCGTTGTTGTTCTTGGCGCTGTCGTTCGGGGTGGGTGCGCAGGCCACCGGGTACTCCCCTCCGCGAATGTCCCCCGCCTTCGGCTCCTCCTTGATTTCGCTGCGGGGAGCACCCGATGCCCTGTGCACCTGGGCACGCTCTGGGTGCATCGCTGATCAACAACCGCTCTGCATGACGCTCCCGCTGATGGGGTGCCTTGCGCAGCGAAATCAAGGGGGAGGCCGCAGGCCGGAGGACATTCGCGGAGCAAGGTACCCCGTCGGCGGGAGCGAGCCCTGAACGACGGAAACCACGTCGAGTCGAAGTGCAGTGCGTCATCAATGCCCCGCCCCTTGTGCATCGGCAACCGAAGATCCCAGATAGGCTTCCTGAACCCGCGCATTGGCGCGAACGGCAGCCGGCGTGTCGAAGGCGATGACCTCGCCATACACCACCACCGCAATCTTGTCGGCCAGCCCGAAGACCACGCCCATGTCGTGCTCCACCGTCAGCAGCGTCTTGCCGACCGTGACGTGCTTGATGAGCGAGATGAAGTGCGCCGTCTCGGTCTTGCTCATGCCCGCCGTGGGCTCGTCCAGAAGAATGACGCCGGCGCCGCCCGCAATGGTCACGCCGATCTCCAGCGCGCGCTGCTCCGCATAGGTGAGGTTCACTGCGTGCACGTCGCGCTTGCGCTGCAGGCCGATCTGCTTGATGAGCTCTTCGGTGCGCGCGTTGGCGTCGTCCAGGTTCGAGAGAAAGCGCAGGAAGGTGTAGCGGTAGCCCAGGCTCCACAGCACGCCGCAGCGCAGGTTCTCGAACACGCTGAGCTTCGGGAAGATGTTGGTGATCTGGAAGCTGCGCGACAAGCCCAGCCGGTTGATCTCGTAGGGCTTCTTGCCGTCGATGCGCTGGCCGTTCAGCAGCACTTCGCCGCTGGTGGGTGCGAGCCGCCCGCTGATCAGGTTGAACAGCGTCGACTTTCCCGCCCCGTTCGGGCCGATGATGGCCACGCGTTCCCCGGCCTTCACGGCCAGGTCCACGCCGCGGATGATTTCGGTCTTGCCGAAATTCTTGCGCAGCGACTTCAGTTCCAGTGCATATTGCGCGCTCATTACGCAGCCTCCCGGCGCTTGATTTCTGCTTCGATCTCTTCCTGCGCCTGGCCCCAGACACGCACGAAGCGCCGGCGCGCCACCTCCAGCGCAGCCAGGCCCACGGCCAGGATCGCGGCGGCGCCGAGCCAACTTGCCGCAGAGGATGTATCGATCGCCACGCCGAAGTAGTTCAGGTTGGGTCCGAGCGCTGCATTGAGCTGGATGTGATAGATCATCTCGATCAGCGCGGCGGCGCCCACCACCACCGGCACCAGTGCCACCGCGAGCGCGACGTACAGCAGCCAGAAGCGGCCGAACTTGCCGAACCTGGCAACCCGCAGGTTCATCATCACCAGGCTGGCGATGCCGCCGGGCGCGAACATCACCATGAACACGAACACCAGGCCGAAATAGAGCTGCCAGGCCTTCGAGAGCTCCGACAGCAGGATCGAGGCGAACACCAGCAGCACCGCGCCGATGATCGGCCCGAAGAAGAACACCGCGCCGCCCAGGAAGGTGAACAGCAGGTAGCCGCCCGAGCGGATGGCGCTCAGGCTGTCGGCCGCATTCACGATCTCGAAGTTGATCGACGCCAGCCCGCCGCCGATGCCCGCGAAGAAGCCCGCGATGATGAAGGCGAAGTAGCGCACGCGCTGCGTGTTGTAGCCGATGAACTCCACGCGCTCCGGGTTGTCGCGCACCGCATTCAGCATGCGCCCGAGCGGCGTGCCGGTGAAGGCATACATGAGCGCGGTGCAGACGAAGCAGTAGGCGGCGATCAGGTAGTACACCTGGATCTGCGGGCCGAAGTTGAAGCCGAAGAAGCTCGGCCCGTACACGCGGTTGGTGGTGATGCCGCCCTCGCCGCCGAAGAAGCTCGGGAACATCAGCGCCATGGAGGCCACCAGCTCGCCGATGCCCAGCGTGATCATCGCGAAGGTGGTGCCCGACTTCTTCGTCGTGACGAAGCCCAGCAGGATGGCAAAGAACATGCCGGCCAGGCCACCCACCAGCGGAATGGCCACCAGCGGAATCTGCAGCCCGCCCTTCTCGCCCATGTTCATCGCATGGATCGCAAGGAAGGAACCGAGCCCGACATACACGGCATGCCCGAAGCTCAGCATGCCGCCCTGCCCCAGCAGGATGTTGTAGCTCAGGCAGATGATGATCAGGTAGCCCATCTGCGAGAGCATGGTGAGCGCCAGGCTGCTCTTGAACAGCAGCGGCGAGACGATCAGCACGATCGCGAACAGCGACCAGATCAGGAAGCGCCCGATGTTCCAGGGCTTGAAGCGGTAGTACTGCGTGGTGGTGGCCGCAGTGGTCGTGGTGGTTGTGCTTGTCATGGCTTCAGTCCTCCCGGGTGCCAAGAAGACCCTTGGGCCTGAAGATGAGAATCAGCACCAGGAACAGGTACGGCAGGATCGGCGCGACCTGCGAGATCGTGAGCTTGAGCAGCTCGTAGCCGAAGGTCTGGTCGGTCACCGTGAAGCCCAGCATCTGCAGGCCGCCGGCAAACGACTGGTCCATGGCCACCGCGAAGGTCTGGATGATGCCGATCAGGAGCGACGCCAGGAACGCGCCGGCCAGCGAGCCCATGCCGCCGACCACCACCACCACGAAGATGATCGAGCCCACGGAGGCCGCCATCGCCGGTTCGGTGACGTAGGTGTTGCCGCCCACCACGCCCGCAAGGCCCGCGAGCGCGGCGCCGCCGCCGAACACCAGCATGAAGACGCGCGGCACGTTGTGGCCCAGCGCCTCGACCATGTCGGGGTGCTTGAGCGCCGCCTGGATCACCAGGCCGATGCGCGTGCGCGTGAGCAGCAGCCACACCGAGATGAGCATCAAGACGGCCACCAGCATGATGAACGAGCGCGACTTGGGAAACTGCGTGCCGTACAGCGAGAACAGCGGCCCCTGCAGCTGCGGCGGCAGGCCGTAGGGCACGGTCGAGCGCCCCCAGGCAAGCTGCACCAGCTCCAGGATGAGGTACGAAAGCCCGAAGGTCACCAGCAGTTCCGGCACGTGGCCGAACTTGTGGACCCGGCGCAGGCTGTAGCGCTCGAAGGCCGCGCCCAAGAGGCCCACCAAGAGCGGCGCGATGAACAGCGCCGGCCAGAAGCCGACGATGCCCGAGAGCGTGTAGGCGATGTAGGCGCCCAGCATGTAGAAGCTGGCGTGCGCAAAGTTGAGCACGCCCATCATGCTGAAGATCAGCGTGAGGCCGGAGCTCAGCATGAACAGCAGCAGCCCGTAGCTGACGCCGTTGAGCAGCGAGATGACGAAGAATTCGACGTTCATCGGTCTTTCGTGTCAGGTGAGAAAAGAAAAGGCCCGAGTGTTGAAGTCGGGCCTCGACCGGTCGGCGCGCGATCGGGCGATCAGGAGTTGTTGGGCCGCTTCATCTGGCACGAGGTGGGCGTGCTCGCAACGTAGGCTTCGTAGAACTTGACGGGCGCCAGCGTGTAGCCGGTGTTTTCCGGGCTGTAGGGGTTCTTGGCGTCGGCCTTCTGCCAGCGCGTGATCCACAGGCCCTGCTGCAGTTGGTGGTCGGACTTGCGCATCTCGACATCGCCGTTGAAGCTCTTGAACTTCATGCCTTCCATCGCGGCCGCCACCTTGACGGGCTCGGTCGACTTGGTGCGCACGAAGGCTTCGCTGAGCATGGCGTACACCGTGTAGATGTCGGTGGTGTACATGTCGTCGTTGAACTTCTTCTTGAACTCGTTCATCAGCGGCTGCACCGGGCCGGGCGCGTTGTAGTGGCTGTAGCCCACCTGGTAGACCTTGCCGTCCGAAGCCGCGCCCATGGCGGTGGGCGTGCCGTTGGTCACGGCGTAGTAGGTGTAGAACTTGACGTTCAGGCCCGAGTCGTTGGCCGACTTGATGAGCAGCGCGAGGTCGGAACCCCAGTTGCCGGTGATGACGGTGTCGGCACCCGAAGCCTTGATCTTGGCGATGTAGGGCGAGAAGTCGCGCACCTGGGCCAGCGGATGCAGGTCGTCGCCCACGATCTCGACATCGGGCCGCTTGTCCTTGAGGTTCTGCTTGGCGAACTTGGAGACCTGCTGGCCGTGCGAGTAGTTCTGGTTGATGAGGTAGACCTTCTTGATGTCGGGCTGCTCCTTCATGAAGGCGGTCAGCGCTTCCATCTTCATGGAGGTGTCGGCATCGAGGCGGAAGTGCCAGTAGCTGCACTTGCTGTTGGTGAGGTCGGGGTCGACGGCCGCGTAGTTGATGTAGAGCACTTCCTTGCCCGGGTTGCGGGCGTTGTGCTTCTCGAGCGCGTCGATGATGGCCAGCGCCGGGCCGGAGCCGTTGCCCTGCACCACGTAGCGTGCGCCCTGGTCCATGGCCGAGCGCAGCGCGCTGGTGGTCTCCTGCGGGCTCAGCTTGTTGTCGATGGCGATGACCTCGAACTTCACGCCGGCCGCGTTCTTCTTGTTGAACTCCTCGGCCAGGAACTGGAAGGTCTTGAGCTGGTTGGTGCCAACGGCGGCCATCAGGCCCGACAGCGGGTCGAGCCAGGCGATCTTCACGGTTTCGCCCTTCTGGGCCAGCGCGCCGGCGGCGCTCGCTGCAAGGATGGAGGCGGTAGCGATTTTCAGAGCGAACTTCACGATCTATTTCTCCTGGTCAAACCGATTCAAATGGCCGCACGAGAGTACAAGCGTTTGTGGCCCCTACCCTCAGGGAATGCCCGTAAGGAGGCGGCCGCAAGGCCCGTTTCTATCGCGCAGGCGACACTGCATTTCTCAAGCTTGCTACCGCGCGGTAGGCAGCTGCTACCAGCGGGTAGGAAACGCCATCACATGGATGCTCAGGGGCGCTTCATCTGGCAGGTGGTGGGCGTGCTCGCCACATACGACTCGTAGTACTTCACGGGGACATTCGTGTAGCCGGTGTTCTCGGCGTCGTAGGGGTACTTGGCGCTCGCCTTTTCCCAGCGCGAGATGTACAGGCCCTGCTGCAGCTGGTGGTCGGCCTTGCGCATCTCGACCTCGCCGTTGAAGCTCTTGATCTTCATGCCTTCGAGTGCCGCGGCCACCTTGACCGGGTCGGTCGATTTGGTCTGGACGAAAGCGGCATCGAGCAATGCGAACGTGTGGTAGATCGAGGACTGCGTCAGGTCGTCGTTCATCTTCTTCTTGTAGCCGGCAAGAAGCCGCTGGATCTCGCCGCCCATGTTGTAGTGGGCATAGGCCACGGTGTAGACCTTGCCTGCCGAGGTGGCGCCCATGGCCGTGGGCGTGCCGGCGCCCGGCGCGTAGTACGTCAGGAACTTGACGTCCAGCCCCGAGTCGTTCGCAGCCTTGATGAGCAGCGACAGGTCGGAGCCCCAGTTGCCCGTGATGACCGTGTCGGCGCCCGAGGCCTTGATCTTGGCAATGTAGGGCGAGAAGTCGCGCACCTGCGCGAGCGGGTGCAGGTCGTCGCCCACGATCTGGATGTCGGGGCGCTTGGCCTTCAGGTCTTCCTTGGCGAACTTCGACACCTGCTGGCCGTGCGAATAGTTCTGGCCAAGGATGTAGACCTTCTTGATGTCGGGCTGGTCCTTCATCCAGGTGGTCAGCGCTTCCATCTTCATGGAGGTGTCGGCGTCGAGCCGGAAGTGCCAGTAGCTGCACTTGCTGTTGGTGAGGTCGGGGTCCACCGCCGCGTAGTTCAGGTAGAGCAGTTCCTTGCCGGGATTGCGCGCGTTGTTCTTTTCGACGGCGTCGATGATCGCAAGCGCCGGGCCCGAGCCGTTGCCCTGGGTGATGTAGCGCGCACCCTGGTCCTGCGCGGAGCGCAGCGCCGCGGTCGTCTCTTGCGGGCTGAGCTTGTTGTCGATCGCGATGATCTCGAACTTCACGCCCGAGGCATTCTTCTTGTTGAACTCCTCGGCCAGGAACTGCGTGGTCTTGAGCTGGTTGGTTCCCACCGCCGCCATCAGGCCCGACAGCGGATCGAGCCAGGCGATCTTGACGGTCTCGCCCTTCTGGGCGAGTGCGGCCGTCATGCCGACCAACATGGCACAGGCGGCTGCTGACTTGATGGCAAATTGCATGAAGAGTCTCCGGAGTGAAAGGCGGGATGCCAGCGTACAAGCGCCCTTTTCTTCGCCGCACAGGGATTGCCCGGAAGGAAGGCCGCCGAAGCGGCCTTGCTATCGCATGCGCGACAGTGCGGCCAGGCCTTGGCGCGGGGTCAGCAGGTGGGCAGCTTGTAGTCCTTGAGCAGTTCGCGAAGCTTGGTCTTGAGGATCTTGCCGGTGGCGCCGATCGGAATGGCATCGACAAACACCACGTCGTCGGGGATCTGCCACTTGGCCGTCTTGCCCTCGTAGAACTTCAGCAGCTCCTCGCGCGCGACCTCCGCGTTGGGCTTCTTCACCACCGCGATGATCGGCCGCTCGTCCCACTTGGGGTGGTACACGCCGATGCAGGCGGCCATGGCCACGCCCGGGTGCGCGACGGCGATGTTCTCGATCTCGATGGAGCTGATCCACTCGCCGCCGGACTTGATCACGTCCTTGCTGCGGTCGGTGATCTGCAGGTAGCCCTCGGCGTCGATGGTGGCGACGTCGCCGGTCGGGAACCAGCCGCGGCCCTGCGCGTCGCGCACGAGCGGATCGCCGCCCTCACCCTTGAAGTATTCCTTCACGATCCAGGGGCCCTTGACCAACAGGTCGCCGTAGGCCTTGCCGTCCCAGGGCAGCTCCTTGCCGTTGCCGTCGACGATCTTCATGTCGACGCCGAAGATCGCGCGGCCCTGCTTCATGCGGATCTGCAGCTGCGCATCGGGCGGCAGCGACAGGTGCTTGTTCTTGAGCGTGCACAGCGTGCCCAGCGGGCTCATCTCGGTCATGCCCCAGGCATGCAGCACCTCGACGCTGTAGTTCTCCTGGAACGCCGTGATCATGGCCGGCGGGCAGGCCGAGCCGCCGATCACCGTGCGGTTGAGCTTGCTGAACTTCAGGCCGTTGGCCTGCATGTGGCCGAGCATCATCTGCCACACGGTGGGCACGCCGGCCGCGAAGGTGACGCCCTCGGATTCGATCAGCTCGTACACCGACCTGCCGTCGAGCGCCGGCCCCGGAAACACGAGCTTGCAGCCCACCAGCGCGGCCGAGTACGGAATGCCCCAGGCGTTGACGTGGAACATCGGCACCACCGGCAGCACCGAGTCGCGCGCCGACAGCCGCATGACGTCGGGCAGGGCCGCGGCGTAGGCATGCAGCATGGTCGAGCGGTGGCTGTAGAGCGCGGCCTTGGGGTTGCCGGTGGTGCCGCTCGTGTAGCACATGCTCGAGGCCGAGTTCTCGTCGAAGGTGGGCCAGTCGTAGCCGGTGGACTGCCCGCCGATCCAGCTTTCGTAGCTCACGAGGTTGGGCACGCCGCTGTCCGCCGGCAGCCTGTCGGCGTCGCACAGGGCAATCCATTTGCGCACCGTGGGGCACTTGGCGTGCACTGCCTGCACCAGCGGCAGGAAGTTCAGGTCGAAGCACAGGATCTGGTCTTCCGCGTGGTTGGCGATCCAGGCGATCTGGTCGGGGTGCAGGCGCGGGTTGATGGTGTGCAGCACGCGGCCGCTGCCGCTCACGCCGTAGTACAGCTCCAGGTGCCGGTAGCCGTTCCACGCCAGCGTGGCGATGCGGTCGCTGAACAGCAGCTGCTCGCCGTCCAGCGCATTGGCCACCTGCCGGGCGCGCGATGCGATCCCGCCCCACGTCGTGCGGTGGATGTCGCCCTCGACCCGGCGCGAGACGATCTCGCCGTCGCCGTTGTGGCGCTCGGCGAACTCGATCAGCGACGAGATCAAGAGCGGTTGGTCTTGCATCAAACCCAGCATCTACGGACTCCTTTTTGAAATGACTTCATGAAAGCTTGCGGACAACGGATTCACGCAAGCTTCGGCCACTTCCACAATGACACAAACCCGCACTGCCGGATTGAACGGAGCGGCTCATTGATGTGCCCGATCAAGGCACGGCCTGCGCCGGCGTGACCACCGCCGCCGAGGGCGTGGCGTCGAGCCGCAGCTGCGACGGCCATGTCGCCCAGGTTGCACCAAGTTCGGGCGTGTTCGGGTCGCCCTTGCGCATGAAGGCGCCGACGCTGGCCATCACCGCCCTGGACAGCGCGAGCCGGCCCGCCTGGTTGGCCTTGCCGCCCATCACGTTGCTGAGCAGCGAGCCGCTGAAGTTGCCGAACACGAACGGCAGGTCGAAGGCATGCGCGGCCCCGTACACGTCGTTCCACGGCGAGGGCTCCTGCGCCCAGTCGAGGCGGTAGTGCCAGATGTTCGACTGCTGCGTCTTCATGGTGTTGAGCAGGTTGTCGCGGTTGGCCTCGAACAGGCCCTTCGTGATGACGGCGGTGGCCGCGTTGTAGCCGGTGCCGGGCGTGTCTACCGGAAGGTAGGACGCATCGATGATGTCGGCCACCGTGAGCGTGGGCGGTGCATCGGGGTCGAAGTTGAACATCATCGAGAAGCGCTGGGCATCGGTGACGATCCAGCCCGGCTTGGGGAAGCCGATGGTTCCCAGCAGCGAGGCGAAGAGCTTGCCCTCGTCGCGCGTGTTGCCGGCCAGCATCGGCACCTTGGCGTAGTTGCCGGCCGCGATGGCGCCGATCGGATCGGCCGGCAGCACCGTGCCGTCGGGAATCGGCGCGACGCTGCCCAGGCCGCTGGCAACCACCGTGGCCAGCATCGCCCCACCCTCCTGGGCGCGCAGGTACTCGGCAATCTGGGCCGGCGTGCGCGTGCCGATGTAGGCCTTGGCGGCGGCCGCGTCGGCGGCGGTGCCGTCGGCCACGAGCAGCTTCTCGAGGATCGACTGCCCCTGCGCGAGCGAAGCCGCTGCCGGCGCCAGGGTCGGCAGCGTGCCTGGCGGCAGGTTGCTCGCGAGCGAGATGCCGCCGCTCATCTCGAAGGCCTTGTGGAACAGGCCCTTGGCCATCGGCGAGGTCATCACCGCCAGCAGGTTGGTGGCGCCGGCCGATTCGCCTGAGAGCGTGACGTTGCCCGGATCGCCGCCGAAGTTCGCGATGTTGTTCTTGATGAAGCGCAGCGCCGCCATGTTGTCGAGCAGCGCGAAGTTGCCCGAGTCGTCGCCCGCGCTGCCGCCCGGGCGCAACTGCGGCATGTTCAGGAAGCCCAGGATGCCCAGGCGGTAGCTGGCGGTGACGACCACCGCGTTGGCGGCCTTCGCGAGCCGGGCGCCGTCGTAGAGCGGATCGGCCGTGTAGCCCGAAATATTGCTGCCGCCGTGCACGAACAGCAGCACGGGCAGGTTCCGCTCGTCCGTCGCGGGCCGCCAGATGTTGACGAACAGGCAGTCCTCGCTGCCGACCGGCTTGCCCAGCGTGGTGCCGATGGTGGCGTCGTAGGTGTTGTTGGCGCCGGGGCTGAAGAGCCGGCCGATCTGCAGGCAGGCATTGCCGAACTTCGCGGCCGGGCGGATGCCGCTCCAGGCCTCGGGTTCCACCGGCGCACGCCAGCGCAGCGCGCCGACCGGCGGCTGCGCGAAGGGAACGCCCTTC
The DNA here is from genome assembly GCF_056399465.1 of Variovorax sp. 01N425. Taxonomy (NCBI): domain Bacteria; kingdom Pseudomonadati; phylum Pseudomonadota; class Betaproteobacteria; order Burkholderiales; family Comamonadaceae; genus Variovorax; species Variovorax sp. 01N425. The sequence continues at coordinate 92,600 of NZ_JBFTRJ010000004.1, forward strand.
CAGAACCAGGTGCCCGAGCTGGCGCTGTCGTCCACGCCCTCGATCTTGCCGGCGGTGGTCTGGCGCACCATGGGACCCTCGGCGGCCGGCGGCGGCGCGGCTGGCGGCGGCGGTGCAGGCGGCGCGGCCGGCAGGAACGAGAACGACCCGCCCGAGGAGCCGCCGCCGCAGGCCGCGAGGGCCAGGCAGGCCGCCGCGGCCAGTGCCCGCGCCGCCGCTGCCGTGGCCGTTGCCGCCATGCCCTGGTTTTCTGGCCGGGCGCGTAGCGCTGCTGTCAGTGCCTTGTCCATTATTTGTCTCCACACCGGGTTAATCGGAATTCCTGCCTGCGCGTCCGGTGGCCATACTCCGGCCCGCCGAACCCCTCAAAAATTCTAGGAACGCACGCCGTTTCCGCCGCTATCGCAAGCGCGCCAATTCAATGACTTCAGGAGCCTCCATGCCGCATGCCCAGCGCCGGCCGCAACGCCGGTCCGGCTGCGCGCAGCAGCCCGAGCTGCGGACCAGTTCGGCCGCCTGGCTCGAAGGCGTGCTCTCGATGTTCGAGGCCGAAGGAATCGACGTACCCTCGCTGCTGCGCGACGCGGGCTTCGACCCCGATTCGCTGCATCGGCAGAACACCCGCATTCCGGTGGACGAGATCTCGGTGCTCTGGCAGCTGGCGGTGGCTCGCGCCGGCAAGCCCACGCTGGGCCTCGCGCGCGACCTGGCCGCCACGCACAGCAAGCTGGGCACGGTCGGCCACGCCATGGCCTGCAGCGCCGACCTGGGCGCGGCGCTCGCGCGGCTCACGCGCTACATGGCGGTCATCTCCGACGCGACCGCCTTCTCGCTGCAGCGCGAGGCGCGCGGCTGCTGGATGGTGATGGAGCACACCGGCGGCAGCCTGCCGATTCCGCGCCAGCGCGTCGAATACGCCCTGCTCACCGTCTTCATGCAGTGCCAGTGGCTCACGCGGCGCGAGCTGCAGCCGCTGGCGCTCGAATTCGTCTATCCGCCGCCGGCCGACGACCGGCTGCACCGCGAGGCCTTCGGCTGCGCAATCCGCTACAACGCGCCGGCCAACCGGCTGCTGCTGTCGGCGGCCGACATGGCGATGCCGCTGCCCACCCATCACCCCACGCTGGGCGAAATGCAGGAGCACCTGCTGGACGACCAGCTGAACCTGCTGGGCCAGACCACCACCAGCACCCTGGTGTGCGCCGAGATCGCGCGCCGGCTGCCGCAAGGCGAACCGCGCCGGCAGGACGTGGCCGCGGGCCTCGGCCTTGCGGAGCGCACGCTGCAGCGGCGGCTGCAGCAGGAGTCGGTGTCGTTCCAGTCGCTGCTCGACCGCACCCGCCGCGAACTGGCGCAGCAGTACCTGGCGGAAGACCGCCACACCCTCACCGACGTGGCCGACATGCTCGGCTTCGTCGACAGCAGCAACTTCTTCCGGGCCTGCAAGCGCTGGTTCGGGCTGCCGCCCGCCCAATACCGGGCGCGCATCTGGGACACGCCGGCGCTGGCCCACTGAAGGGGCCTCGACCTTCCGATGGCCCGCATCGCCAGGGGTCTCGCGCTCTGCCGGACAATCCGGGCATGAGCTTGCTTGCTGAAGACACGGCCGCCGCGGACCTGGGATTGCGCTGGAAACCCGGATTCCGGGCGCTGGGCCCCGCCTTTCTCACCGAACTGCGGCCGACGCCCCTGCCCGATCCCCCCTACTGGGTGGGCCACAGCGAGGCAGCGGCCCGCCTGCTCGGCCTGCCGGCCGATTGGCGGCAATCGGAGGGCACGCTGGCGGCACTGACCGGCAACCTGCCCGTCGCCGGAACGCAGCCCTTCGCCACCGTGTACAGCGGCCACCAGTTCGGCGTCTGGGCCGGCCAGCTCGGCGACGGCCGCGCCATCATGCTTGGCGAAACCGAGGGCGGCCTCGAAGTGCAGCTCAAGGGCGCGGGCCGCACGCCCTACTCGCGCGGCGCCGACGGCCGCGCCGTGCTGCGCTCCAGCATCCGCGAATTCCTCTGCAGCGAGGCCATGCACGGCCTGGGCATCCCAACCACCCGCGCGCTCTGCGTCACGGGCTCCGACGCCCGCGTGTACCGCGAAATGCCCGAAACCGCCGCCGTCGTGACCCGCGTGGCGCCCAGCTTCATCCGCTTCGGCCACTTCGAGCACTTCTCGGCCAGCCAGCGCGATGCCGAGCTGCGCGCGCTGGCCGACTACGTCATCGACCGCTACTACCCGGACTGCCGCAGCACCAGCCGCTTCAACGGCAATGCCTACGCGGCCTTCCTGGAAGCCGTGAGCGAGCGCACCGCCGCCCTGCTCGCGCAATGGCAGGCCGTGGGCTTTTGCCACGGCGTGATGAACACCGACAACATGAGCATCCTCGGGCTCACCATCGACTACGGGCCGTTCCAGTTCCTGGACGGCTTCGATCCGCGCCACATCTGCAACCACAGCGACACCAGCGGCCGCTACGCCTTCAACCAGCAGCCCAACGTGGCCTACTGGAACCTGTTCTGCCTGGCGCAGGCGCTGTTGCCGCTGATCGGCGACCAGGAAATCGCCGTCGCCGCGCTGGAGTCCTACAAGACGGTGTTCCCGCGCGAATTCGAGAGCCGCATGCGCGCCAAGCTCGGCCTCGCGGAGCCGGCCGAAGGCGATCGCGCGCTCATCGAGGGCGTGCTGAAGCTCTTGGCTGCCGAAAAGGTCGACTACACCATCTTCTGGCGCCGCCTTTCGCAGCACATGGCGGGCGGCAACGCCGAACCGGTGCGCGACCTGTTCCTGGACCGTGCGGGCTTCGATGCCTGGCTGCTATCCTTTTCAGAGCGCCATGCGCAGGCACCGCGCGCCCAGGCCGCGGACCTGATGCTCAGATCGAATCCGAAGTACGTCTTGCGGAACCACCTGGGCCAGCAGGCCATCGAAGCGGCGAGCCAGAAGGACTTCTCGGCTGTGGCAACCTTGTTGGCGCTGCTCGAAACCCCATTTGAAGAACATCCCGGCGCCGATGCCTATGCCGGGTTCCCGCCCGACTGGGCCTCCACGATCGAAATCAGCTGCTCATCATGACCACTCCCATCGAGAAAACCGACGCCGAATGGAAAGCCCTGCTTGCCGAAAAAGGCGCCGAGCCCGCGGCTTTCGAGGTCACGCGCCACGCGGCCACCGAACGCCCCTTCACCGGCAAGTACGAGGCGCACTGGGACGACGGCACCTACCACTGCATCTGCTGCGGCGCCAAGCTGTTCGAATCGTCCACCAAGTTCGACGCGGGCTGCGGCTGGCCGAGCTTCTCGCAAGAGGCCGTGCCGGGCGCCATCCGCAACATCGTCGACCGCTCGCACGGCATGGTGCGCACCGAGAACGTCTGCGCCAATTGCGGCGCCCACCTGGGCCACGTGTTCCCCGACGGCCCCACCGAAACCGGCCTGCGCTACTGCATGAACTCCGCCTCGCTCGATTTCAAGAAGAAATAAGCAACCACCGAACCGGCCTGCCCAGCGCATGAAACTGATCCTCGACTTCTTTCCGATCCTGCTGTTCTTCGGCGCCTACAAGCTGGCCGACATCTATACCGCCACCGGCGTGCTGATGGCCGCCACCGTGCTGCAGATGGGCATCATCTACGCCATGGAGCGCAAGCTGCAGGCCATGCAGAAGGCCACGCTGGTGCTGATCCTGCTGTTCGGCACGCTCACGCTGGTGCTGCACGACGACCGCTTCATCAAGTGGAAGCCCACGGTCCTGTACGGCGCCATGGCCATCGCGCTGGCGGTGGCGCTCTGGGCGCTGAAGAAGAACTTCCTCAAGATGCTGCTGGGCTCGCAGCTGCAGCTGCCGGACCGCATCTGGGGGCGCCTGAACGTGGCGTGGATCGGCTACTGCCTCTTCATGGCGGCCATCAACGGCTACGTGGCGGCCTACTTCACCACCGAGGCATGGGTCAACTTCAAGCTCTGGGGCTACGTGTTCCCGATCGTGTTCCTGGTGGCGCAGGGCCTCTACATCTCGCCGCACCTCAAGAACGACGAACCCTCCGTATGAGCACCGCCGCCACCCATCCGCTGCCCACGGCGCGCGACCTCGAAGCGGCGCTGCGCCAGGCGCTGCAGCCCACCACGCTCGAGGTGATCGACGAGAGCGGCGCCCATGCCGGCCACGCCGGCGCCAATGCCGAGGGCCGGGGCACCCACTTCCGGGTCCGCATTGCTTCCCCACTGTTCGAAGGGAAGCCCCGCGTGGCGCGACATCGCCTTGTGTATGATGCCCTCCAAGTTTTTATCGCACAGGGTCTGCACGCCATCGCCATCGAGGTGCTCTGAGTCGTTCGATTGCCGGCACGCGCCGATACGGCCGCGGCGGCCCGACCCTTTTTTCCCGCTCCTCCGCTTTTTTTCCACGCGCTTTTTCCTACACGCGCATTTCCCCTCCAGCCTGATATTCATTTCATGAAAAAACAACTCTTGCAGGCCGTTGCGGCCGCAGCGCTGCTCGGTGCGATTCCTCTGGCGGCCGTGGCGCAGAACGCAGCCATCGTCAACGGCAAGCCCGTGCCCAAGGCGCGCATGGACGTGCTGGCCCAGCAGCTGGCCGCGGCCGGCCGCCCGGTCACGCCGGAAATGCAGGGCCAGCTGCGCGAGGAAATCGTCGCGCGCGAAGTGTTCATGCAGGAAGCGCAGAAGCAGGGCCTGGACGCCACCGACGACTACAGGAACCAGCTCGAACTCGCCCGCCAGGCCATCCTGATCCGCGCGCTGTTCGAGAACTACCGCAAGACCAGCCCGGTCTCCGATGCCGAGGTGAAGGCCGAGTACGACAAGTTCGTGGCGGCCAACGGCGGCAAGGAATACAAGGCCCGCCACATCCTGGTCGAGACCGAGGACCAGGCCAAGAAGATCATGGCCGACCTGAAGAAGGGCGCCAAGTTCGAGGACATCGCCAAGAAGCAGAGCAAGGACCCGGGATCGGGCGCCAACGGCGGCGATCTCGACTGGGCCAACCCCGCGAGCTTCGTGCCCGAGTTCTCCGAAGCAATGATCAAGCTCAAGAAGGGCGAGACCACGCCCGCCCCCGTCAAGACGCAGTTTGGCTACCACATCATCCGCGTCGACGATGTCCGCCAGGCGCAACTGCCGAAGCTGGAAGAAGTTCAGCCGCAGATCACGCAGCAGCTGCAGCAGCAGCGCCTGCAGAAGTACCAGGAAGAACTGCGCGCGAAGGCCAAGGTCGAGTAAGCCCCGCGGCTTTCCTGCCCCATGAAGAAAGCGGCCCGCGGGCCGCTTTTTCGTTCCGGGCTCTTTCTTTCAGCCTACCCAGCGGCGCGCGTTGCGCCAGATCCGCATCCAGGGGCTCAGCTCGCTCCGGTCGCCGCCGGTCCAGCTCATCTGGATGTTGCGGAACACGCGCTCGGGGTGCGGCATCACCGCGGTGAAGCGGCCGTCCGGCGTGGTCACCGAGGTCAGGCCGCCGGCGCTGCCGTTCGGGTTGAACGGGTACTGCTCGGTCGGGTTGCCGTGGTTGTCCACGAAGCGCATCGCCGCAATGGCCTTGGCCGCGTCGCCGCGGTGCTTGAAGTTGGCATAGCCCTCGCCGTGAGCCACCGCGATCGGCAGGCGCGTGCCCGCCATGCCCGCAAAGAAGAGGCTCGGCGATTCGAGCACTTCGACCATCGACAGGCGCGCCTCGAAGCGTTCGCTCTGGTTGGTGGTGAAGCGCGGCCAGGCCTCGGCGCCCGGAATGATGTCGGCCAGCTCGGCGAACATCTGGCAGCCGTTGCACACGCCCAGGCCGAAGGTGTCTTCGCGGCCGAAGAAGGCCTTGAACTGTTCGGCGAGCTTCGGGTTGAAGGTGATGCTGCGCGCCCAGCCGATGCCGGCGCCCAGCGTGTCGCCGTAGCTGAAGCCGCCGCAGGCCACCACGCCCTTGAAGTCGGCGAGGTCCGCCCTGCCGGCCTGCAGGTCGGTCATGTGGACGTCGAAGGCCTCGAAGCCGGCCTCGGTGAAGGCGTAGGCCATCTCGACATGCGAATTGACGCCCTGCTCGCGCAGGATGGCGACCTTGGGGCGGTTCTGAAGGATGGCGGGGGCGTTGAGCCCGTTGCCCTCACCCCTGCCCTCTCCCGGAGGGAGAGGGAGGAAGACGTGCATGCCGGGGTCCGAAGGTTCGCCGGCCGCGGCGTGCTCGGCATCGGCGCAGGCCGGGTTGTCGCGCTCGCGGGCGATCTTCCAGCTGACCGAATCCCACACCTGGTGCAGGTCCTGCAGCGTTGCGCTGAACACCGACTTGGCATCGCGCCAGACTTCGAGCTTGCCCTTGCCGGCCTCCATCGTGGAACTGGCGGGCCGCGTCTTGCCGACGAAATGGCTGTGGGCGCTGAGGCCGTGGGCCCGCAGCACCTGCATCACCTCGTTGCGCTCCTCGGTGCGCACCTGCAGCACCATGCCGAGCTCTTCGTTGAACAGCGCCTTGAGCGTGAGCTCCTCGCGCCGCGCGCTGACCTGCTGCGCCCAGTTCTTGGCGTCGCCGGTTTCCATGCGGCTGTCGGAGATGCCGTCGCCTTCGGTCACCAGCATGTCGACGTTGAGCGCCACGCCCACGTGGCCCGCGAAGGCCATTTCGCAGGCGGTGGCGAACAGGCCGCCGTCGCTGCGGTCGTGCATGGCCAGGATCTTGCCGTCGGCGCGCAGCGCGTTCACGGCATTGACCAGCGCGACGAGCTGCGCGGGATCGTCGAGGTCGGGCACCGTGTCGCCGCTCTGGTTCAGCGTCTGCGCGAGGATGCTGCCGGCCATGCGGTGCTGGCCGCGGCCCAGGTCGATCAGCACCAGCGTGCTGTCGGCCTCTTGTGCATCGAGCTGCGGCGTGAGCGTGCCGCGCACATCGGCCAGCGTGGCGAAGGCGGTCACGATCAGGCTCACGGGCGAGGTGACCTTCCGGGCTTCGCCGCCATCCTTCCACTGCGTGCGCATCGACAGCGAATCCTTGCCGACCGGAATCGACACGCCGAGTGCCGGGCACAGCTCCAGGCCCACGGCCTTGACGGTTTCGTACAGCGCGGCATCTTCACCGGGCTCGCCGCAGGCGGCCATCCAGTTGGCCGACAGCTTCACGCGCGAGAGCTCGATCGGCGCGGCCAGCAGGTTGGTGATGGCCTCGGCCACGGCCATGCGGCCCGAGGCCGGCGCGTCGAGCGCGGCCAGCGGCGTGCGCTCGCCCATGCTCATCGCCTCGCCGGCAAAGCCCTTGTAGTCGGCCAGCGTCACGGCGCAGTCGGCCACCGGCACCTGCCAGGGGCCGACCATCTGGTCGCGGTGGCTCAGGCCGCCCACGGTGCGGTCGCCGATGGTGATGAGGAAACGCTTGGAGGCCACGGTCGGGTGCGAGAGCACGTCGATGGCGGCCTTCTGCAGGTCGACGCCCGTGAGGTCGAGCGGCTTGAACGTGCGGGCGACGCTCTTCACGTCGCGGTGCATCTTGGGCGGCTTGCCGAGCAGCACGTCCATGGGCATGTCGACGGGCTGCGGCGTGTCCTCGCTGCGCGCGGCGCCTTCGTCGGCCACCAGCAGCTGGCGCTCCTCGGTCGCCACGCCCACCACCGAAAACGGGCAGCGCTCGCGCTCGCAGAAGGCCTTGAACTGCTCGAGCGATTCGGGCGCAATGGCCAGCACGTAGCGCTCCTGGCTTTCGTTGCACCAGATTTCCTTGGGCGCCATGCCCGACTCTTCGAGCGGCACCGCGCGCAGGTCGAAGCGCGCGCCGCGGCCGGCGTCGTTGGTCAGTTCGGGGAAGGCATTGCTCAGGCCGCCCGCGCCCACGTCGTGGATCGCAAGGATCGGGTTGGCCGCGCCCTGCTGCCAGCAATGGTTGATGACCTCCTGCGCACGGCGCTCGATCTCGGGGTTGCCGCGCTGCACCGAGTCGAAGTCGAGCTCGGCCGCGTTGGCGCCCGTGGCCATGGAACTTGCGGCGCTGCCGCCCATGCCGATGCGCATGCCGGGGCCGCCGAGCTGGATCAGCAGCGAGCCGGCCGGGAACTGGATCTTCTTCGTCTGCGTGGCGTCGATGCTGCCGAGGCCGCCCGCGATCATGATGGGCTTGTGGTAGCCGCGCTGCACCGTGTCGACGTCGCTCGCCACGGTCTGCTCGTATTCGCGGAAGTAGCCCAGCAGGTTGGGCCGGCCGAACTCGTTGTTGAACGCGGCGCCGCCCAGCGGACCCTCGGTCATGATCTGCAGCGGGCTCGCGATGTGCTCGGGCTTGCCGTAGTGGCCCTCTTCGGGCCAGAGCTTCGACACCGTGAAGCCGGTCAGGCCGGCCTTGGGCTTGGAGCCGCGGCCGGTGGCGCCTTCGTCGCGGATCTCGCCGCCCGCGCCGGTCGAGGCGCCCGGGAACGGCGAAATGGCGGTCGGATGGTTGTGCGTCTCGACCTTCATCAGCACATGGCTCAGCGCGCTATCTTTTTGATAGCTCTGCGAATCCGGCGCCGGAATGAAGCGCTCGAGCGTCGTGCCCTCCATCACCGAGGCGTTGTCGGCATAGGCGATGACGGTGTGCTGCGGATTCTGCTTCTCGGTGTGGCGGATCATCGAGAACAGGCTTTGCGGCTGGGCCTGGCCGTCGATGGCGAAGCTGGCGTTGAAGATCTTGTGGCGGCAGTGCTCGCTGTTGGCCTGTGCGAACATCATCAGCTCGACGTCGCTCGGGTTGCGCCCGAGCCGGGTGAAGGCTTCGACCAGGTAGTCGATTTCGTCTTCCGCCAGCGCCAGGCCAAAACCCGTGTTGGCCGCCACCAGCGCGGCGCGGCCGCCGCCCTGCACGTCGACCAGCGCCATGGGCTGAGCCGGCAGTTCGCTGAACAGGCTGGCGGCCTGCTCGACCGTGGCCAGCACCGATTCGGTCATGCGGTCGTGCAGCGGGACGGCCACGGCGGCCAGCAGGTCGCCTTCGAGCACGGGTGCCTTGCCGATCAGCGGGGCCTTGAGCTTCAGGTGGTACTGCGTGACCCGCTCGACCCGGCGCAGCGCCAGGCCGCAGTTGTGGGCGATGTCGGTGGCCTTGGAGGCCCAGGGCGAGACGGTGCCCAGGCGCGGCGTGACGACCACCGAGGCGCCCGCCTTGGCCGGCGCCTCGAAGGGCTCGCCGTAAGCCAGGAGCGCGGCAAAGCGCTCGCGGCCGGCCGCATCGAGCGCCGCATCGGTGACCACCAGGTGCACGAAACGGGCGCTGACGCCCTCGATGCGCGCATCGATCGCCTGCAGCTTCGGCAGCAGCTGCCGCGCGCGGAAATCGCTGAGTGCGCTGCCGCCCTCGAAAAAGGTTACGACGGGAAGGGCTTGAGGTGCGGGCTGCGTCACGGTCGAATGGGCCTGGGGCCGCGTTGGGAATCAAGAAATCTGGGCGAATGGCCGCTGACTGGGGTCATCCGCGTTAACCCGGAATTTTAGGCCATCGCCGGGCCGCCCCAAGATGGCGGCCCCCTCGGGGGGCAGCGGGGCACGAAGTGCTCCGCGTCGGGGGCAGGTTCTTCTGCTGAATGGGATAATTCCGGGATGAGCATTACCTACAAAGACGCCGCAGGCATCGAAGCCATGCGCGTCGCCTGCCGCCTGGCCTCCGAGGTGCTGGACTACCTCACGCCCCTCATCAAGCCCGGCATCACCACGAACGACGTCGACCGCCTGGCCGCCGAATACATGGTCAAGCAGGGCACCACCTCGGCCACCGTGGGCTACATGGGCGCCAGCAGCGTGCCTTTTCCGAAGTCGCTCTGCACCTCGGTGAACCACGTGGTGTGCCACGGCATTCCCAATGACAAGCCCTTGAAGAAGGGCGACATCATGAACGTCGACGTGACCGTCATCAAGGACGGCTGGTTTGGCGACAACAGCCGCATGTACATCATCGGCGATGCCTCCATTGCCGCCAAGCGCCTGTGCAGCATCACCTTCGAAGCCATGTGGCACGGCATCCTGCAGGTGCGCCCGGGCGCCCACCTGGGCGACGTCGGCCATGCGATCCAGAAGTTCGCCGAAGGCCAGGGCTATTCGGTGGTGCGCGAATTCTGCGGCCACGGCGTGGGCCAGCGCTTTCACGAAGAGCCGCAGGTGCTGCACTACGGCCGTCCGGGCACGCTGGAAGAACTCAAGCCCGGCATGATCTTCACCATCGAGCCGATGATCAACGCCGGCAAGCGCGAGGTGAAGGAAGACTTCAAGGGCGGCCAGTACGACGGCTGGACCATCGTCACGCGCGACCATTCGCTGTCGGCGCAATGGGAACACACGGTGCTGGTCACCGAAACGGGCTACGAGGTGCTCACGCTGTCCGAAGGCAGCCCACCCCTGCCCTCGTTCGTCACTTCCACGAAAACGTGAGCCGCGCGAGCGGCGCACGGCCGAGGACACTGCCGTGATCGAACCCGCCAAGATCGATGTCGCCACCTTGCGCGAGGCCTATCGCGCCAGGAAGCTGGCGCTGTTCGACACCCTGCGCTTTGCGCGCGCGCCCACGCGCAGCGTGCACACGGTGCTGCGGCAGCTGTCGGCCCTGGCCGACCAGACGCTGTGCACGCTCTGGCGCGAGGCCGATTTCGGCGACGCGCTCGCGCTGGTGGCCGTGGGCGGCTTCGGCCGCGGCGAGCTGTTCCCCTACTCCGATGTCGACGTGCTGCTGCTGCTGCCGCCCGAGGGCGAGGCCGGCGCGATCGATCCTGCGCGCATCGAGGCCTTCATCGGCCACTGCTGGGACGCGGGGCTCGAGATCGGCTCCAGCGTGCGCACCGTCGACGAATGCCTGGCCGAAGCCGAGAAGGACGTCACGGTCCAGACCTCGCTGCTCGAATCGCGGCTGATCACGGGCGACAAGAAGCTCTTCGTGGGCTTCCGCCGGCGCTTTGCACGCGCCATCGATCCGCAGGCCTTCTTCGTGGCCAAGTCGCAGGAAATGCGCCACCGCCACCAGAAGTTCGACAACACGCCCTACGCGCTCGAACCCAACTGCAAGGAATCGCCGGGGGGCCTGCGCGACCTGCAGACCATCCTCTGGATGACCAAGGCCGCGGGCTTCGGCAGCCGCTGGGACGACCTGGCCAAGAACGGCCTGGCCACCTCGTTCGAGGCACAGCAGATCAAGCGCAACGAAGCGCTGCTCTCGCTGATCCGCGCGCGCCTGCACGTGATTGCCAACCGGCGCGAGGACCGCCTGGTGTTCGACCTGCAGACCGCGGTGGCGGCAAGCTTCGGCTATGAAAGCGAATCGCAGCGCAAGTCGAGCGAGGCGCTGATGCGGCGCTACTACTGGGCGGCCAAGGCGGTGTCGCAGCTCAACCAGATCCTGCTGCTGAACATCGCGGAGCGGCTGCAGCCGGTGGACGAGCAGCACACGCCGATCAACGAACGCTTCTTCGAGCGCGCAGGCCTCATCGAGATTGCGAGCGACGACCTCTACGAGCGCGAGCCGCACGCCATTCTCGAGACCTTCCTGCTCTACCAGAAGACCATCGGCGTGAAGGGCCTGTCGGCCCGTACGCTGCGCGCGCTCTACAACGCGCGCCACGTGATGGACAGCAAGTTCCGCAACGACCCGGTCAACCACCAGACCTTCATGCGCATCCTGCTGCAGCCCTACGGCATCACGCATGCGTTCCGGCTCATGAACCAGACCTCGGTGCTGGGGCGCTACCTGCGGGTGTTCCGCAGCATCGTGGGGCAGATGCAGCATGACCTGTTCCACGTGTACACGGTGGACCAGCACATCCTGATGGTGCTGCGCAACGTACGGCGCTTCTTCATCGCCGAGCATGCGCATGAGTACCCGTTCTGCTCGCAGCTTGCGGCGGGCTGGGACAAGCCATGGATCCTTTACGTGGCGGCGCTGTTCCACGACATCGCCAAGGGCCGCGGCGGCGACCATTCCACGCTCGGCGCACGCGACGTGCAGCGCTTCTGCAAGCAGCACGGCATCGCGCGCGAGGATTCCAGGCTGATCGAATTCCTGGTTGCGGAGCACCTGGTGATGAGCCAGGTCGCGCAGAAGCAGGACCTGAGCGACCCCGAGGTGATCGGCGCCTTCGCCAGGCGCGTGGGCAACGAGCGCTACCTCACGGCGCTCTACCTGCTGACGGTGGCCGACATCCGCGGCACCTCGCCGCGCGTGTGGAATGCCTGGAAGGGCAAGCTGCTCGAAGACCTGTACCGCTACACGCTGCGCGCGCTCGGCGGCCGCATGCCCGATCCCGACGCCGAGGTGGAATCGCGCAAGCGCGAGGCGCTGGTGCAGCTGGCCCTGCACGCGCAGCCCTTCGAGGCCCACAAGGCCCTGTGGGCCACGCTCGACGTCGGCTACTTCATGCGCCACGAGGCCACCGAGATCGCCTGGCATGCCAAGCAGCTCTCGCGCTTCGTGCCGCCGCCCAACGTGCCCATCGACCCCAAGGCGCCGCCGATCGTGCGGGCCCGTCTTTCGCCGGTGGGCGAAGGCCTGCAGGTGGTGGTCTACACGCCCGACCAGCCCGACCTGTTCGCGCGCATCTGCGGCTACTTCGACCAGGCCTCGTTCAGCATCCTCGATGCGAAAGTGCACACCGCGACCAACGGCTACGCGCTCGACACGTTTCAGGTGGTGACCACCTTCCTGCCCGACCACTACCGCGATCTCATCAGCATGGTGGAGTCGGGCCTGGCGCAGACGCTGACCGAAGCCGGCCCCCTGCCCCCGCCCAGCGTGGGCCGCGTGTCGCGGCGCGTGCGCAGCTTTCCGATCAAGCCGCGCATCAGCCTTTTGCCCGACGACAAGGCGCAGCGCTGGCTGCTCAACATCTCGGCCAGCGACCGCGCCGGGCTGCTCTATTCGGTGGCGCGCGTGCTCGCCCGGCATCACCTGAACCTGCAGCTCGCCAAGGTCACGACGCTCGGCGAGCGCGTGGAAGACACCTTCCTGATCAGCGGGCCCGAACTGCAGGGCCAGAAGACGCAGCTGGCCATCGAGACCGACCTGATGGAAGCGCTGGCCTCCTGAGGCCCGCTTGCCGCTTGTTTCATCCGCAGGCGCATCCTGCGGCATGATGGTGCCGACTCTTGTTTCAACTCGAACGGCAACCCTCGACATGAGCCAGAAAACCAATCCCCTCGCAGGCCAGCCCGCACCGCTGGACCTGCTCGTCAATGTCCCGCGCCTCGTCTCGGCCTACTACACGGGCCGGCCCGATCCCTCGGTGCCCGCGCAGCGCGTGGCCTTCGGCACCTCGGGCCACCGCGGCTCCTCCTTCGACAACGCGTTCAACGAATGGCATGTGCTGGCCATGAGCCAGGCCATTGCCGACTACCGGCGCCAGAAGGGCATCGACGGCCCGCTGTTCCTCGGCATCGACACGCATGCGCTTTCGACGCCCGCCTTCAACAGCGCGGTGGAAGTGCTGGCGGCCAACGGCGTCGAGCTGATGCTCTCGAAGGACGACGAGTACACGCCCACGCCCGCCGTCTCGCACGCCATCCTGGTCTACAACCGCGGACGCACGGCGGGGCTGGCCGATGGCATCGTGATCACGCCTTCGCACAACCCGCCCGAAAGCGGCGGCTTCAAGTACAACCCGCCCAATGGCGGCCCCGCGGGCACCGACATCACCTCGGCGGTCGAAGCCGCGGCCAATGCCTTTCTTGCGGCGGACCTCAAGGGCGTGAAGCGCCTGCCGCTCGCCCAGGCGCTGCGCGCTGCGACCACGCACCGCCACGACTACCTCAACACCTACGTCGAAGACCTCGCGCAGGTGCTCGACATGGATGCGATCCGCGGCGTGGAGATCGACTTGGGCGTCGATCCGCTGGGCGGCGCGGGCGTGCGCTACTGGCCGGCCATCGCCGAGCGCTACAAGCTCGGGCGGCTCAATGTGCTGAGCCAGGAGGTCGACCCCACCTTCCGCTTCATGTCGCTCGACTGGGACGGCCGCATCCGCATGGACCCGTCGTCGCCCGATGCCATGCACCAGCTGATCGGCCTGCGGGAGCGCTTCGGCATCGCCTTTGCCTGCGACACCGACCATGACCGCCACGGCGTCGTCACGCGCAGCGCGGGGCTGCTGCCGCCCAACAACTACCTGGCGGTGATGGTCGACTACCTCTTCACGCACCGGCCGCAGTGGGCGGCGCATGCGGCCGTGGGCAAGACGGTGGTCAGCAGTCAGATGATCGACCGCGTCGCCGCCCGGCTGGGCCGCAAGCTGTACGAGGTGCCGGTCGGCTTCAAGTGGTTCGTCGACGGGCTGGTGGATTCGTCGCTGGGCTTTGGCGGCGAGGAAAGCGCGGGCGCCACCTTCCTGCGGCGCGACGGCACGGTATGGACCACCGACAAGGACGGCATCGTGCCTGCCCTGCTCTCGGCCGAGATCGCCGCGCGCACCGGGCGCGACCCCGGCGAACGCTTTGCCGAACTGGCGCAGGCGCTGGGCCAGCCGGTGGCCAATCGCGTGGATGCGGCGGCCACCGTCGAGCAGAAGAAGAAGCTCTCCAGCCTGTCGCCGCAGCAGGTGCTGTCCACCGAGCTCGCGGGCGAGAAGATCCAGAACGTGCTGAGCCACGCACCCGGCAACGGCGCGGCCATTGGCGGCGTGAAGGTTGTCACCGAGAACGGCTGGTTCGCCGCGCGGCCTTCGGGCACCGAGAACATCTACAAGATCTACGGCGAGAGTTTTCTCGGTGCCGAGCACCTGGGCCGCATTCTCGAGGAGGCGCAGCTGCTGGTCGACAAGGCGCTGGCGGGCTGAGTGCGGCCGGCGCGTTCAGCGCGCGCCCTCTCCCAGCCGCCGCTCGAGCCACACGCTGTAGCGCGACAGCCCGAAGCACAGCACCCAGTACACCGCCGCAACGAAGAGGTAGCCCTCGAGGTAGAACGGCCGCCAGGTCGGGTCGCCGCCGAGTGCGAGGCCCAGCGCGCCGGTCAGCTCGAACAGGCCGACCACCGTGACCAGCGAGGTGTCCTTCAAGGTACCGACCACGCTGTTGGTCAGCGCCGGCACCACCAGCCGCAGGGCCTGCGGCAGCACGATGTCCCGCTGCACCGGCCAGCGGCCGAAGCCCAGCGCCATCGCCACTTCAGTCTGGCCGCGTGGCACGGCCTGCAAGCCGCCGCGGATGATCTCGGCCAGGTAGGCCGCAACGAACAGCGTGAGCCCCGCCAGCACGCGCACCAGCACATCGGGCTGCCAGCCCGCGGGCCAGAGCAGCGGCAGCAGGAACGAGGCCATGAACAGCACCGAGATCAGCGGCACGCCGCGCACCAGCTCGATGTAGCTCGCACTGAGCGTGCGGACCACCGGCCAACCCGAGCGGCGCCCGAGCGCGAGCAGCAGCGCGAGCGGAAAGGCCAGCGCGAGGCCCACCACCGCCAGGCCGATGGTGAGCGGCAATCCGCCCCAGCGGCTGGTCGGCACGGGGGCGAGGCCCGCCGCGCCGCCGCGCATCAGCAGCACGAACAACAGCAGCGCCGCAGCCCAGAGCGGCGCCAGCCACCAGCGCCAGCTGCGCGGCCAGGCGCTCAGCACAGTGACGGCCGACAGCACGGCCACGGCAATGGCCGGGCGCCATTGCTCTTCGTAGGGAAAGCGGCCGAACAGCATCGGGCGCCATTTCTCGGCCACCACGCCCCAGCAGGCGCCATGCTGCACTGCGCGACAGGCTTCCGCGTCAGGCCGGAAGACGGCGTGCAGCACGCCCCATTCGACCGCGTGGTAGCCGCCCCATGCCAGCAGCGCGAGCAGCAGCACGGTCGCCAGCGCCCGCGGCGGCGAACCCCAGAGTTCGCTGCGCCAGGCGATCGGGCCCTGGGCCACGTTCCTCATCGCCAGCCCCTGAGCGCGACGCGCGCGTTGTAGCGGTTCATGCCGAAGGAGATCAGCAGCGACAACAGCAGGTAGACCGCCATGATGATGGCGATGCACTCGAAGGCACGGCCGTTCGAGCCGATGGTGGTGTTGGCCACCGACACCAGTTCCGGATAGCCCACGGCCACCGCGAGCGATGAATTCTTGACGAGGCTCAGCAGCTGGTTGGTGAGCGAGGGCACGATCACCCGCAGCGCCTGCGGCAGGATCACGATGCGCAGCTGCTGCACCGGCGCGAGTCCCAGCGCTTGGCCCGCAAGCACCTGCCCCTGCGGCACCGAGAGGATGCCGGCGCGCACGATCTCGGCCACGAACGCGGCCGAGTAAAAGGACAGGCCCGCGACGATGGTCACGTACTCCGGGCTCAGCGCCGCGCCACCGCTCACGCCGAAGTCGCCGCGCTCGGGCCAATCGAAATGCGTGGGCCACCAGCCACCCTCGCCCGACGCCGGCCAGGGCACGCTCAGGCCGCCCTTGCTGAGCCACACGCCCGGCAGCAGCCGCACGGGTTCGGTCGGATCAGGCAGCAGGTTGGCAATCGCAAAGGCCAGCATCAGCAGCTGCACGAGCAGTGGCACGTTGCGCAGCAGCTCGACATAAGCGGTGCAGATGCCGCGCAGCAGCACATGAGGCGCGAGCCGGCCGATACCGATCAAGGTGCCGAGCAGCACCGAAAAGATGGCGGCGGGCACCGAGGCGCGCACCGTGTTGACCAGGCCCGCAAGGAAGGCGCGCCAGAACGGCTGGCTGGCCTCGAAGCCGAGCCAGCCTTCGCTGATGGAGAAGCCCGCAGGCTCAGTAAGAAAGTCGAAGCCCGAGCGCACGCCGCGCGCCCGCAAGACCTCGAGCGCATGGTTCACGACCCAGGCCGCGCCGGCCACCACGGCCAGCACCAGCAGCGCCTGGACGACCCAGGCCAGCCAGGCGCCGCGGCGCGAGGCTCCGCTGCTCATCGAACCGGTGGTGCGTAGATCAGGCCGCCCTTGTTCCAGAGGTTGTTCGAGCCGCGCGGCAGCTTCAGGACCGACTTGGGGCCCACGTTGCGCTCGAACATCTCGCCGTAGTTGCCGACGGCCTTGATGGCGCGGAACGACCAGTCCTTGTCCAGGCCCAGCAGCTTGCCCAGGTCTTCGCCGGCGCCCAGCAGGCGCTGCTGCGCCGGGTCCTTGCTGCTCGCCTTGAGCTCGTCGGCATTGGCCTGCGTGACGCCGAGTTCTTCTGCCTCGATGAGCGCGTTGGGCACCCACTTGGCAATGGCGAACCATTCGTCGTCGCCGCGGCGCACCAGCGGCGCGAGCGGCTCCTTGGAAATGAGCTCGGGCAGGATGACGTAGTCGTCGGGGTTCGGCGCTTCCTTGTTGCGCAGGCCCGCCAGCGCCGAGGCGTCGGTGGTGAAGGCCTGGCAGCGGCCCGAGAAGAAGGCCTTGAACGAGGCCTCGAAGCTCTCGAACACCACCGTCTTGACCGGGATGTTCTGCGCGCGGAAGTAGTCGGACACGTTCTTCTCGTTGGTGGTGCCCGACTGCGTGCAGATGGTCGCGTTCTTGAGCTGCTTGGCGCTCGTCACCTTGAGCTTCTTCGGCACCAGGAAGCCCTGGCCGTCGTAGTAGGTGATGGTGGTGAAGTTGAAGCCCAGCGACGCATCGCGCGTGAGCGTCCAGGTGGTGTTGCGCGCGAGGATGTCGATCTCGCCGGCCTGCAGCGCCGAGAAGCGCTGCTGCGAATTGAGCGGCACGAAGTCGACCTTCTTCGGGTCGCCCAGCACGGCCGCCGCAATGGCGCGGCAGGTGTCGACGTCCAGGCCCGACCAGTTGCCCTGCGTATCGGGCGCGGAAAAGCCGGCCACGCCATTGGTCACGCCGCACTTGACGGTGCCGCGCTGCTTGACGGCATCGAGGGTCTTGCCGGCAAAGGCGGGAGCGGCAGCGGCAGCGGCAAGCGCTGCAACGGCTGCGGCTACAGCCAGTGCGGGACGGAATCGGTTCTTCATTGGTGTGTTCTCCTCAACAACAAGCAAAAGCCAGTGTACGAGGCTGCGCGCCACTCTGCCAAAGAACGGGCGGTTGGATGCATATGCCGCAAGCGCCGGTCCGGTGTTTTTCTTGGACGCCGCATTCACTAACATACGGGCCTTCAATCACTTCACCAGGAATCTGCACATGACCAAATCCGATGACACCGGCAAGCTCGTTCTGCGCGTCGCGCTCGGCATCCTCATCCTGCTGCACGGCATTGCGAAGGTCGGCAAGGGCGTCGACGGCATCGGCGGCATGCTGGCATCCCACGGCTTGCCGGCCGCCATGGCTTACCTGGTCTATGTGGGCGAGATCCTTGCGCCCGTGCTGCTCATCGTGGGCCTGTTCACCCGTCCGGCTGCGCTGATCGTTGCGCTCAACATGCTGGTGGCCATCTGGCTCGTGCACCGGAAAGACCTGGGCGCACTCAATGGCCAGGGCGGCTGGGCGCTGGAACTGCAGGGCATGTTCCTGTTCTCGGCACTTGCCATTGCGCTCTTCGGCGGCGGCCGGTTCGGCCTGGGCGGCAAGTACAACTGAAGGAAGAAGGAAGGAAGCATGCGGCCGGCGGCGTGCCGGCCGTTCTTTCGTCACTCGTCGTCGTTCGCGTCCAGCCCTGGAAACAGGACATCGGTATAGCCGAAGCGCGAGAAGTCGCGCACCCGCATCGGATAGAGCTTGCCCAGCAGGTGATCGACTTCATGCTGCACCACGCGTGCATGAAAGCCGCTAGCGACGCGGTCGATCGGATCGCCGTAGGGGTCGAAGCCGGTATAGCGGATGTTGGCAAAGCGCGGCACCACGCCGCGCAGGCCCGGCACCGAGAGGCACCCTTCCCAACCCTCTTCTTCCTCGTCGCCGATCGGCGTGATGACCGGGTTCAGCAGCACGGTGCGCGGCACCGGCGGCGCGTCGGGGTAGCGGGGGTTGACCACGTCGGTGCCGAAGATCACGAGCTGCTGGTCGACACCGATCTGCGGCGCCGCCAGGCCCGCCCCATTGACGGCCAGCATGGTCTCGAACATGTCGCGCACCAGCAGGTGCAGTTCGTCGGTGTCGAAGGCGGCCACCGGCTGCGCAACGCGCAGCAGCCGGGGGTCGCCCATCTTGAGGATTTCGCGGATGGCCATGGCGGGAATTATCGCGAGCGGCCCCGCCGCGGCGTCATGGAGGGGTTTGTCCCTTGGAGTCGGGCGACGACCACAGCCGCGATGCGCCGCGCGGCGGATCCGGCCGGTATTGCGGCAGCGGCGACACGCCGGCAGCCGGCGGCCGTGCGCCACCGCCGCCGCCCCAGCCCGGGCGAGAAGGCACGGGCACGGGAACCGGTACTGGCACCGGACGCGCCACCGGGTAGCCCGGCCGCCCGTAATAGGGCCTGCCGCCGTAGTAAGGCCGGTCGTGGTCGTAATAGCGGCGCCCGCCTTCGTAGTAGCCGCCGCCCTGGATATAGACCGGCGCCGGATTCACCACCACCGGATCCGAGTAGTACGGCTGCGAATAGCCCCCGCTGTAGTAGGGGTCGCCAGGAACAGCCACGCAGCCGCCAAGCAGCGCGAAGCCGCCGATGGCGACACTGATACCGAGAACACGAATTTTCTGCATGAGGGACTCCTTGTCAGCCTTCAGTTTTCAACGCCAGCTTGTAGGCCCTGTTGACTGCGGTGGTGTGAAGTCGCGTAACTGCCGGTAAGAACCGCGCTTCACCCCCTTCAACCCGGCGCACCGCCGGCGAGCAGCTCCAGCATACGCGCCTCGTCGATCACCTCCACGCCGATCTCGCGCGCCTTGTCCAGCTTGCTGCCGGCTTCCTCGCCGGCCACCAGGTAGCTGGTCTTCTTGCTGACGGAACCCGCCACCTTGGCGCCGGCTGCTTCCAGTTTGTCCTTGGCTTCGTCGCGGCTCAGCGTAGGAAGGGTGCCGGTAATCACGAAGGTCAGCCCCGCCAGCGGCTTGGGCGCCCGGGCTGCGGGTTCGCCCTCCTCCCAGGTCAGCCCGCAGGCGCGCAGCTGCTCGACCACCTCGCGGTTGTGCGGCTGGTCGAAGAAGGTGCGCAGGCTTTGCGCGACGACCGGGCCCACGTCGTTGACTTCCAGCAACTGCTCCTCGCTCGCATCCATGATCGCGTCGAGCTTGCCGAAATGCTTGGACAGGTCCTTGGCCGTGCTCTCGCCCACGTGCCGTATGCCCAGGCCGAACAGGAAGCGCGGCAGCGTGGTCTTCTTCGACGCCTCGAGCGCATCGACGAGGTTCTTGGCCGACTTGTCGGCCATGCGGTCCAGCCCCGCCAGCGTGGCGAATCCGAGCTTGTAGAGGTCGGGCAAGGTGCGGATCAGGTTGGCATCGACCAACTGCTCGACCAGCTTGTCGCCGAGCCCGTCGATGTCGACCGCGCGGCGCGCCGCAAAGTGCAGGATGGCTTCCTTGCGCTGGGCCGCGCAGAACAGGCCGCCGGTGCAGCGGTAGTCGACCTCGCCCTCTTCGCGCAGCGCTTCCGATCCGCACACCGGGCACTGGTGCGGCATGGTGAAGAGCAGGCCTCGCTCGCCCTCGGGCCTGGCGAGGCTTTCGGGCACCACGCCGACCACTTCGGGGATCACGTCGCCGGCCCGCCGCACGATCACCTTGTCGCCCACGCGCACGTCCTTGCGGCGCGCCTCGTCCTCGTTGTGCAGCGTGGCGTTGGTGACGGTCACGCCGCCCACGAAGACCGGCGCGAGCTTGGCCACCGGCGTGAGCTTGCCGGTACGCCCGACCTGCACCTCGATGCCCAGCACCTCGGTGATCTGCTCCTGCGCCGGGTACTTGTGTGCCACGGCCCAGCGCGGTTCGCGCGAGACGAAGCCCAGCCGCCGCTGCAGCTCGATGCTGTCGACCTTGTAGACCACGCCGTCGATGTCGTAGGGCAAGGCATCGCGCTGGCGCCCGATGTTCTCGTGGAAGGCGATCAGTTCGATGGCGCCGGTCGCGCGTGCGGTCTGCGTGGCCACCGGAAAGCCCCAGGCGTGGAACTGCTGCAGCCAGTCGAACTGGGTCGGAAATTCCGGCCCGCCTTCGCTGGCCGGCGTGACCTCGCCGAGGCCGTAGGCAAAAAAGCTCAGCGGCCGCGCCGCCGCAATGGCCGGATCGAGCTGGCGCACCGCGCCGGCCGCGGCATTGCGCGGATTGACGAAGACCTTCTCGTTCTTCTGCCCGGCCGCGATCTTCTCGCGCTGGCGCTCGTTGAGCGCCTCGAAGTCGGCGCGCTTCATGTAGATCTCGCCGCGCACCTCGACCACGGGCGGCGCCTTGCCATTGAGCCGCAGCGGAATCTCGCGCACCGTGCGGATGTTCTGCGTGACCTCCTCGCCGACCTCGCCGTCGCCGCGCGTCGCGGCCTGCACCAGCACGCCGTTCTCGTAGCGCAGGTTCATGGCCAAACCATCGAACTTGAGTTCGCAGACGTACTCGACCTGCGGCCCGTCCTCGGCCAGGCCCAGTTCCTTGCGCACGCGGGCATCGAAGGCGCTGGCGCCGCCCGGCGAGATGTCGGTCTCGGTGCGGATCGACAGCATCGGCACCTTGTGGCGCACCTTCACGAAGCCTTCGAGCACCTTGCCGCCGACGCGCTGCGTGGGCGAATCGGGCGTGCGCAGTTCGGGGTATTCGGCTTCCAGCGCCTGCAGCCGCTGGAACAGCCGGTCGTACTCGGCGTCGGGCAGCTCGGGCGCATCGAGCACGTAGTAGAGATGGGCGTGCTTGTGGAGCTGTTCGCTCAGTGCGGCGGCTTCGCGTGCCGCTTCGTCGCGCGTGGTCATGGGTGTCTCCCGAACGATCGGATCAGCTGAAAAGGCGGCGCGCCAGGGGCGAGCCGGCGGCCAGGTCGCGCGACTCGAGCGTGTCGTAGAGCTGCTCGAGGTCGGCGCCGATCGCATCCATGGTTTCCTCGCGCAGCAGCTGGCCGTCGCTGTCGGTGACCACGCCGTCCATCTCGCGCGCCAGCGTGGCGGCGGCTTCGCGCATGCGGCGGAACGGCTGCTCGGCGCGGTCGACCTGCGGCACGTCCAGGCTCAGGCTGAGTTCGCGGATGGCCGACTGCGCCGGATCGTCGGCCAGCGCGGCCTGCGTGTCGAACGAGAGCCCGAGGATCGGTGGCAGCCCGGCCTCGCTGGTCGGCAGCACCATGCGCCCCGGGATGATGCCGGCCACAAAGCCCAGCCGCGCTGCGTTCTGCTGCACGTAGCCGGGACTCCAGGCGGCATGCAGCGCGCGCAGCACGAAGCCCAGTTGCGCATCGTGCGCGCTGGCGAACTGGTCGAGCTCGCGGGCGCGCGCCACCTCGTCGAGCATTTCAGGGAATTCGAGCGCGCCGTTGACCGCATCGGCAAAGGCCTGCGCCTTGACGACGAATTCGGAATACTCGATCTCGTTGAGCGCGCCGGTGCGGTTGGCCAGCTGCACACCCACCTGGAAGGCGCTGTAGCGCTGGCCCGGCACGGGCGGCTCCCACTGGCCGGTGTGTTCGTTCAAGCCCTCGATGGCCACGGGCTTGCTGCCCGCGCGGCGCGTGGGCGGCATGGCGGCGATGGCCGCGTCGCCCGATGCGAGCCCGTCCAGCGACACCGGCGCGATCACGTCGATCAGCGGATCGAGCCCGCCGCGCCGCTCGGCCGCGGGCACCGGGCTCGCGCTGGGCGCGGGCAGGTCGGGGTCGAACAGCGGTTCGTGGCGTTCATGGCCCGGCGTCGGGTGCGGATCGATGTGCAGCATCGGCTCCACGCCGTCGGACGAGGACGATGGCCGATGGTCCGCCTCGGACAGGTCGCGGTCAGCGGCGTCGGGCTGGCGCGGCGCATTGCGGCGCGAGGTCAGGGTGTTGTAGGCAACGACGGCCGCGAGGACGAGGCCGCCGAGGATGGCCAGGGCGAGAGTGAGATTGCTCATGGGCTGCCCGGATCAAGCAGCCTCGACCATGGAGGCGGCCGCTTCCATGTCGACCGCGACGATGCGCGAGACGCCCTGCTCCTGCATGGTGACGCCGATCAGCTGCTCGGCCATTTCCATGGCGATCTTGTTGTGGCTGATGAAGAGGAACTGGGTTTCGCGGCTCATGGCGGTCACGAGTTTGGCATAGCGTTCGGTGTTGGCATCGTCCAGCGGCGCGTCCACTTCGTCGAGCAGGCAGAAAGGCGCCGGGTTGAGCTGGAAGATCGCGAACACCAGCGCAATGGCCGTGAGCGCCTTCTCGCCGCCCGAGAGCAGGTGGATGGTCTGGTTCTTCTTGCCGGGCGGCTGCGCCAGCACCTGCACGCCGGCGTCGAGGATCTCGTCGCCGGTCATCACGAGCCGTGCATTGCCGCCGCCGAACAGCTCGGGGAACATGCGGCTGAAGTGCTCGTTGACGATCTTGAAGGTGCCGCCCAGCAGGTCGCGCGTCTCGGCGTCGATCTTGCGGATGGCGTCTTCGAGCGTGCCGATGGCCTCGTTCAGGTCGGCGGACTGCGCATCGAGGAAGGTCTTGCGCTCGCTGGCCACGGCAAGCTCGTCGAGCGCCGCCAGGTTGACCGCGCCCAGCGCGACCACTTCGCGGTTCAGGCGGTCGATCTCGCCTTGGAGGCCGGTGAGCCGGACCTTGTCGGCTTCGATCGACTGGGCAACGGCCTCGAGGTCGGCGCCGGCGTCGTCCAGCAGCTGCTGGTATTGCTCGACCCCCAGGCGCGCGGCCTGTTCCTTGAGCTGGAATTCGGTGATGCGCTGGCGCAGCGGATCGAGTTCGCGCTCCAGCTGCAGCCGGCGTTCGTCGCTGGCGCGCAGCTTCAGCGTGAGGTCGTCGTACTGGCTGCGCGCCGCACCCAGCGCGGCCTCGCGCTCGAGCTTGAGCGCCAGCGCGTCCTGCAGGCCGGCCTGGGCCGCCGCATCGGACAGGCGGCCGAGTTCGGCGCGGGCGCGCTCGTCTTCGTCGGTGAGCGACAGCACCTGCTGCGATGCGGTTTCAATGGCGCGGTTCAGCTCGCCGCGGCGGGCTTCGAGCGTGCGCTGCGAGAAGGTGGCCTCCTGCGCCTGCCGCTCGAGGCTGCGGTGCTGCTCGCGGCTCGCGGCCAGCGCGCGGCCGGCCTCGATCACGCGTTCGTCGAGCTGCGCGTGGCGCTCCTGGCTGTCGGCCAGCTGCATGTCGAGCTCTTCGAAGCGGCCCTCGGCGGCCATGCGCTTTTCCTGCAGTTCTTCCAGCTGCGCGTCGACCTCGGCCAGGTCGGCAGCCAGCTGCTCGCTGCGCGCGCGGGTCTGCTCGGCGAGCTGCGTCATGCGCAGCGTCTCGACCTGCAGTTCATGCGCACGCGATTGCGTTTCGGCCGCTTCGCGGCGCGCCGTGACGAGGCGCTGCGCCGCATCGGCGTAGGCGGCTTCGGCGCGGACCAGCGCGGTGCGCGCCTCTTCGCTGATGAGGGCCTGGGCGCGCAATTGGCGCTCGAGGTTTTCCATTTCCTGCTGGCGCGCCAGCAGGCCGGCCTGCTCGGAATCGGGGGCGTAGAAATTGACGCTGTGCGAGAACACGGCGTGGCCGCTCTGCACATAGATGACTTCGCCCGGCTGCAGTGTGGCGCGCTGCGCGAGCGCTTCTTCGAAACTCTGCGCGGTGTAGCAGCCGTGCAGCCAGTCGGTCAGCAAGGCCTGCAGGCCGGCATCGTTCAGGCGCAGCAGGCTCGACAGGCGCGGCAGCGCGGCTGTGCCCTGCGGCACGCCGGCCGCGGGCGGGCTGTAGAACGCGAGCTTGGCGGGCGGCGCATCGTTGCCGAAAGCGCGCACCATGTCGAGCCGGCTGACCTCGAGCGCGCCCAGGCGTTCGCGCAGCGCCGCTTCGAGCGCGTTTTCCCAGCCCTGCTCGATGTGGATGCGGCTCCACAGCCCCTGCATGCCTTCGAGCCCGTGCTTGGCGAGCCAGGGCGCCAGCTTGCCATCGGTCTTGACCTTTTCCTGCAGCGCACGCAGCGCCTCGAGCCGCGCCGAGAGCTCGGCATGGCGCGCGCCTTCGGTGTTGACGGCCTGCTGCTTGGCGCGGCGGTCGTCGTCGAGCTGCGGCACCGATTCCTGCAGCTCGTGCAGGCGCGCATCGGCCTCGCTCGCGGTTTCCTGCGCGGCCGCATGCTCTTCCTGCAGGGCTTGCAGGCGCGCCTCGTCGGGCGCGGCCAGGGCGTTCTGGTCGGCGCGCAGGCGTTCGCTGCGCTGCGTGAGCTGCCGGCTCTGCTCTTCGATGTTGCGCTGGTCGGCGGCCAGCACCTGGATCTGCTGCTGCACCTGCGAGACGGTGCTGCGCTGGGCGTTGGCCTCGTCCTGGGCGCGCTGCACGGCTTCCTCGAGCTCGGGCATGCGCGCGTCGTGTTCCTCGAGCTGCGCGGCCAGCAGCACGGCCTGCTCTTCCGCGTCGACGCCCTGGCCGGCCAGGGTTTCGATCTCCGCCTCGGCCTCTTCGCGGCGGCGGCCCCATTGGCCCATCTGCTCGCGCAGCTGGACCAGCCGCTGCTCCACGCGCTGGCGGCCTTCGACCACGAAACGGATCTCGCCTTCGAGGCGGCCCACTTCGGCGCTGGCTTCGTAGAGCTTGCCCTGGGCCTGGTTGACCTGGTCGCCGGCCGCGTAGTGGGCCTGGCGCACGGTTTCGAGTTCGGATTCGATGCGGCGCAGGTCGGCGGTGCGCGACTCCAGGTCGTTGATCGCCTTTTCCGAGTCGGCCTTGATCTTGGCCTGGTCGGCATCGCTTTCGCTGCGCTTGAGGAACCACAGCTGGTGCTGCTTCTTGGTGGCTTCGCCCTGCAGCGCGTTGTAGCGCGCAGCCACCTCGGCCTGCTTCTCGAGCTTTTCGAGGTTGGCGTTGAGTTCGCGCAGGATGTCTTCCACGCGCGTGAGGTTCTCGCGCGTGTCGCCCAGGCGGTTCTCGGTTTCGCGCCGGCGCTCCTTGTACTTGGAGACGCCCGCCGCCTCTTCGAGGAACAGGCGCAGCTCCTCGGGCTTGGACTCGATGATCCGGCTGATCGTGCCCTGGCCGATGATGGCGTAGGCGCGCGGTCCGAGGCCGGTGCCCAGGAACACGTCCTGCACGTCGCGGCGGCGCACCGGCTGGTTATTGATGTAGTAGCTGCTGGTGCCGTCGCGCGTGAGCACGCGCCGCACGGCAATTTCGCCGAACTGGTTCCACTGGCCGCCCGCGCGATGGTCGGCGTTGTCGAACACCAGTTCCACGCTCGAACGGCTGGCCTGCTTGCGCGTGGTCGTGCCGTTGAAGATCACGTCCTGCATCGACTCGCCGCGCAGCTCCGACGCGCGCGACTCGCCCAGCACCCAGCGCACCGCATCCATGATGTTCGACTTGCCGCAACCGTTGGGCCCGACGACGCCGACCAGTTGGCCCGGCAGCAGGAAGTTGGTGGGTTCGGCGAACGACTTGAAGCCCGAAAGCTTGATGGAATTGAGACGCACGACTTGTCGGCCTGCCTTGGCATGACGCCAAGGTATTGATTTGTAAGGAAAATTGCACGGACCTGCCGTTCGAGACAGGCCGCCGCCCCAGCCGTGGATGATAACGTCAGGGCATGAGCGATTCCCTGGTTTCATCACCTCTTGCCGTGCGCCGCGGCTGCCTGCTGGCCGGTGCGGCCGCCCTGCTGGGCCTTGGCGGCTGCGCGGCCGTGCGTTCCACCGATCGCGCCGAGGCCTACAGCAACCAGGAATGGTTGCAGTCCAGCGCCAACCGCATCGCCAACCTCTCGCTGCGCGACAACCTGCAATCGATCCGGCGCGTGCAGACCACGCTCTACCGGCGCAACCCGCGCGAATGGCGCAAGTCGGCCGCCAGCGTCGAGGCGGCCGCCCAGCGCGCCTGGGATGCGGTGCTGACCGGCCCTGCCCTGCCCGAGCTGCGCGGCGCCACGGGCATCGAAGCCATCCGCATGGCTTTCGATACCGGGCTGCAGGGCTACCAGGGCGACCGGGTGGCGGCACTGGTCGTCGGCTGGGCCACCATGCTCAAGCAGGCCAACGGCGACACCTGGGACCAGACCATGCTCGACGGCGTCAATGCCGAGAACAGCTTCCGGGCCGCGCGCAACTTCGAGATATCGCTCTGGCTGATTGCCTCCAAGACCGGCCCCGACGGCCAGCCGCTGCTGCTGGCCACCGAGATCAGCGAGCGCGGGCGCAACCTCGTGGCCGACCGCGAACTGTCCAAGGTGGTGGCGCGGCTCGACCTGCTGGCCGCCCAGGCCGACGAGAAGTACCGGCGCGCGGCGCTCGATTTCGGGCAGAACTGGGTCATGGGCGTCGTGATGCCCTTCTTCACGCTCATTCCCCGGTAGCGATTGCGGGCACTCTCGGAAACATATTTCCGAAACTGCAGCTTGCGGTAATATGTTTCCGTGAACAAGCAGGAACTCATCACCGCCCTGGCGGCCCGGCGCGAGGCCGCGGGTCTCGGCAACGCTGAAATCGCGCTGCGCTCCGGCCTCACCGAACGTTCGGTGCGCAATGCGCTGAGCCTGAAGGGAAATCCGCAGATGTCCTCGCTGCTGGCGCTGGTGGATGCCCTGGGCCTCGAGCTGCAGCTCGCGCCCAAGGGCTTCGGGGAACGCGCGGACGCCGAGCCCGGCTACCGCCCGGTGCCCACGCGCATCGGCAACGCCGTCGGCGCTGCGGCGGTGCCGCCGGCTTCGGCGTCCGGGCCCCGTTCGAAAAAGCCTTCGCCATGAACGTCAAGATCCTCGAGATCTCGCTCGGCGCGCGCCGCTTCGGCAAGCTGTTCCAGTACGCGGACCTCTGCCGCTTCGTGGCGGAGCCCGAACTGGTGGCCGCGCCGCCGCCCGAGGTGCTGTCGCTGTCGATGGTGGCCAGCGATCCCTCGGCGCAGGCCGCCCTGTGGAGCGACGTCAAGAACCCGCTCTTCAACGCACAGGGCGGGCAGCTGCCGCGCTTCTTCCAGAACCTGCTGCCCGAAGGCGTCCTGCGCAGCCACATCGCGCAGCTGCGCGGCTGCCGCGAGAACGACCATTTCGAGCTGCTTGCGGCCTGCGGCGGCGACCTGCCCGGCGCGGTGAGCGCCCGGCCGGTCTCGGTCGACCGCGGCACCTTGCAGCGGCTCATCACCCAGGATCAGGACGCGCTCGAGATGTCGGTGGTCGAGCTGCCGATGCCGCAGGGCATCTCGGTGTCGGGCGTGCAGCCCAAGCTCGGCCTGCGCCGGCAAGGCGGGCGCTACGTGGCCCGCACCCGCGCCGGCGCGAGCACGCGCGTGATCGCCAAGCTGCCGCTGGCCGGGCGGCCCCACATGCCGCAGCTGGAAATGCTCTCGCTGCAGATGGCGGGTGCGGCCGGCGTCGAGGTCTGCCATGCCGAACTCGCGCCGCTCTCGGCCATTGCGGCCGAGCACAGCTACGCGCTGCCCGACGAGCCCGACTTTCTTGCCGTGACGCGCTTCGACCGCGAAGGCGCGCGCCGCATCCATTTCGAGGATTTCGCGCAGGTGCTTGCGGTCGACCCGATGCACAAGTACAGCGCCAGCTACCTCGACATGGCGCTGGCGATGCGCGCCTTTCCATCGCTGGGCGAGGAAGCGGTGCTCGAACTCGTGCGGCGCCTTGCGGTGAACGACCTGCTCGGCAACCCCGACGCGCATCTGAAGAACTTTGGCGTGCTGTACCCCGACGGCATCGCGCCGCGGCTGGCGCCGGCCTACGACATCGTGGCCTATGCGGCGCTGCAGGGCGTCGACGGCCATGCGCTGCCTCTTCTGCCTGCAACGCCTGGCGAGGCCGCGCCCAGGCGCAGCGCCCTGTTCACACCCGCCAACGTGCGCGCCTTCTGCTTCTCGGCCGGGCTGCACGAGCCGCTGGTACGGCGCACCGTGGCCGACACGGCGCGGCTCGCGCGCAGCCGCTGGCCCGCGATGATCGAGGCGGCGACCCTGCCGGCCGCGTGGAAGAAACGGCTGCAGCAGCGCTTGCAGGCACATCCCTTGCTGCAGGGGATGGCGCGGCGCGGCAAATAGAAAAGCCCGCCCCCTAGAATGATCCGGCCCTTCACTCCTCCACCCTTTCGAGGCAGCAGCAACTCATGAGCTCCATCAATTTCATCGGCGGCGAAAAAGGCGGTGTCGGCAAGTCGGTCACGGCGCGCGTGCTGGCGCAGTACTTCATCGACCACAGCAAGCCCTTCACGGGCTTCGATACCGACCGCTCGCACAGCTCGTTCACGCGCTTCTACGAAGGCTTTGCCTCGCCCATCGTGGTCGACAGCTTCGAGGGCCTGGACACCGTGGTGAACGGCTTCGAGACGAATCCGCAGCAAAGCGTCATCGTCGACCTGGCGGCCCAGACGCTCGCGCCGCTGTCGCGCTGGATCAAGGAATCGGACCTGTTCGACGTGTTCGACGAACTGGGCGTGGCCGTCAACTTCTGGCACGTGCTGGACGACGGCAAGGACTCCACCGACCTGCTCGGCACGCTGATCGACACCTTCGGCAACCGGCCCAACTACATCGTGGTGCAGAACTACGGCCGCGGCAGCGACTTCGGCATGCTGCTGGCGTCGCAGTCGCTTTCCAAGGCCACCGCGAACGGCGCCCGCGTGATCACGCTGCCGCGCCTGCATGAGGCGAGCATGCGCAAGATCGATGCGCAGAACACCAGTTTCTGGAAGGCCGTGAACGACCGCGAAGGGCCGCATGCGCTGGGCCTGCTGGAGCGCCAGCGCGTGAAGTCCTGGCTGGCGACCGCCTACGCGGCCTTCGACACCCTGCCGCTCTAGCTAGCGTGCCGCGGGCCGGCGAAAAAGCAGCACGAGCAGCAGGACCGACAGCACCACGAAGGCAATGAACGACCAGTTCGCCAGCGTCAGGCCGAACAGCGACCAGTCGACCTTCGAGCAATCGCCGCCGCCGCGGAAGATCATCGGCAGCGCCCGCTTGAGCGGAAAGGTCTCGATCATTCCGTAGAGGTCGCGCCCGCAGGTCACGACCTCGGGCGGGTTCCACTGGAGCCAGCTTTGCGCCGCCGCCGTGTAGGCGCCGCCGGCCGCTGCCACCAGCGCCAGCACACCGCCCGTGGCCTGCAGGCCGCGGCTCCTGAACACGCCGGCCAGGCCGGTGAAGAGCGCCACCAGCACCAGCGCATAGCGCTGCACGATGCACATGGGGCACGGCTCGAGGCCGACCACGTGCTGCAGGTAGAGCCCGAAGGCCAGCATCAGGACGCAGGCCAGGCAGATCAGCCCATACGCGCGGCGCGGCGCGCCGAAGTACCAATCGATCAAGGGGAAACCCAATCTTCTTCTACGAACACCCGGGCCTTGCGCGGCGTGGCGACGACCGTGTCGCCCTCGTGCAGGCCCAGTTCACGGAACTGTTGCGCAGGGAGTTGCGCCTCGATGATGGTTCCGGAGCCCGGATTATCTGGATTCGTTTCGGTGGGCTCAAGTTCCAGCCGCGCGATCGGGCCGACCACGATGGCGCGCGACAGGGTGGCCACGATGCCGGTGGCGCCGGCGGTGTAGCGCTCCACCGTGAGGTCGTGCGGGCGCACATAGGCCATCGCCTTGGCGTCGCGCGCGCCGCTGTGTTCAGGCGAATCCAGGCGCATGCCGTCGAGCTGCACCGCGCCGTTGTCGGCCCGGCCGTGGAACAGGTTCACATCGCCCAGGAAGCCGTAGACGAACGGGCTCGCGGGCTGGTCCCACACCTCCTGCGGCGAGCCGACCTGCTCGATGCGGCCCTTGTTGATGACCACCACCCGGTCGGCCACCTCGAGCGCTTCTTCCTGGTCGTGCGTGACGAAGATCGAGGTGACGTGCAGCTCGTCATGCAGCCGGCGCAGCCAGCGGCGCAGCTCCTTGCGCACCTTGGCGTCGAGCGCGCCGAAGGGTTCGTCGAGCAGCAGCACCTTGGGCTCCACCGCCAGTGCGCGCGCCAGTGCGATGCGCTGCCGCTGGCCGCCCGAGAGCTGCGACGGATAGCGGTCGGCCAGCCAGTCGAGCTGCACCAGCTTGAGCAGGTCGGTCACCTTCTGCCTGATCTGCGCGTCGCTCGGGCGCTCCTTGCGCGGCTTCACGCGCAGGCCGAACGCGACGTTCTCGAACACCGTCATGTGGCGGAACAGCGCGTAGTGCTGGAACACGAAGCCCACCTGCCGTTCGCGCACATGCACGTCGGTGGTGTCCTCGCCCGAAAAGAGAATGCTGCCGGTGTCGGCCGTCTCCAGCCCCGCGATGATGCGCAGCAGCGTGGTCTTGCCGCAGCCCGAGGGACCGAGCAGCGCGACGAGCTCGCCCGACTCGACGTCGAGGTTCACGTTGTTCAGTGCGCGGAAGTCGCCGAACTGCTTGCTGATGTTGCGGATTTCGATGCTCATGGAATCTCTTCCTCTGCCTTCTTCTGATTTCTCCCTCTCCCCTCGGGGAGAGAGCCGGGGTGAGGGTTCTTCCCCTCACTCGAAGCCTTCTCAAGCCGCCGTGGGCCGCTCTGGCGGCAGCTCCGCAATGGCTTTCATTTCGCGTTCGTGGCGCCACTCGATGACCGACTTGATCACCAGCGTGACCAGCGCCAGGATGGCGAGCAGCGAGGCCACGGCAAAGGCTGCCACCGACTGGTATTCGTTGTAGAGCACTTCCACATGCAGCGGCATCGTGTTGGTCTGCCCGCGGATGTGGCCCGACACCACCGACACCGCGCCGAACTCGCCCATGGCGCGTGCGTTGCAGAGAATCACGCCGTACAGCAGGCCCCACTTGATGTTGGGCAGCGTCACGCGCCAGAAGGTCTGCCAGCCGGTCGCGCCGAGCACGATGGCGGCCTGCTCTTCGTCGGTGCCCTGCGCCTGCATCAGCGGCACGAGCTCGCGCGCAATGAACGGAAAGGTCACGAACACGGTCGCCAGCACGATGCCCGGCACCGCGAAGATGATCTTGATGTCGTGCTCGGCCAGCCACGGGCCGAGCCAGCCCTGCGCGCCGAAC
The DNA here is from genome assembly GCF_056399465.1 of Variovorax sp. 01N425. Classification (NCBI taxonomy): domain Bacteria; kingdom Pseudomonadati; phylum Pseudomonadota; class Betaproteobacteria; order Burkholderiales; family Comamonadaceae; genus Variovorax; species Variovorax sp. 01N425. Next base: position 124,454 of record NZ_JBFTRJ010000004.1, read on the forward strand.
ACCAGCACGTAGATCAGGCCCGCCACCACCGGCGACACCGCGAACGGCAGGTCCACCAGCGTGGTCAGGAAGGCCTTGCCGCGGAACTCGAACTTGGCAATGGCCCAGGCCGCCGCCACGCCGAACACCAGGTTCAGCGGCACCGCGATGGCGGCCGTGATCAGCGTGAGGCGGATCGCGCTCCAGGCGTCGGGCTCCTTCAGCGCTTCGATGTAGGCATCAAGGCCCTTGCGCAGGGCTTCCGTCGCCACGGCGGCCAGCGGCAGCACGAGGAACAGGAACATGAACGCAAGCGCAAGGCCGATGAGCAGCCAGCGCACCCACGCCGATTCGGTGGTGCCGGCCTGCGCGCGGCGGATGACTTTGGAAGGCGCGCTCATCTCAGGCTCCCGCGCGCTTGCGCTGCCACGCCTGCAGGCCGTTGATGACCAGCAGCAGGACGAATGAAAGGACCAGCATCACGAGCGCGACCGCGGTGGCGCCGGCAAAGTCGTACTGCTCCAGCTTGCCGATGATGATGAGCGGCGTGATCTCCGAGATCATCGGCATGTTGCCGGCGATGAAGATCACCGAGCCGTACTCGCCGATGGCGCGTGCGAAGGCCATTGCAAAGCCCGTGAGCAGCGCCGGCGCGATCGACGGGAAGATCACCTTGGTGAAGGTCTGCAGCCGCGTCGCACCGAGCGACGTGGCGGCTTCCTCGAGCTCCTTCTCGGCGTCTTCGAGCACCGGCTGCACCGTGCGCACCACGAACGGCAGGCCGATGAAGATCAGCGCAATCACGATGCCCGCCGGCGTGAACGCGAGCTTGATGCCGTGCGGCTCGAGCAGTTGCCCGATCCAGCCGTTGCCCGCGAGCAGCGCCGTGAGCGAGATGCCGGCCACCGCCGTGGGCAGCGCGAACGGCAGGTCGACCAGCGCATCGACGATGCGCTTGCCCGGGAACTTGTAGCGCACCAGCACCCAGGCCACGAGCAGGCCGAACACCGCGTTGACCACGGCCGCGATCAGCGAGGCGCCGAAGGTCAGCCGGTACGAGGCCATCACGCGCGGCGCGGTCACGGCCACCCAGAACTGCTCCCAGCTCAGCGTGAAGGTCTTGAAGACCAGCGCCGAGAGCGGGATCAGCACGATCAGGCTCAGGTAAAGAATGGAGAAGCCGAGCGTGATGTGGAAACCGGGCAGCACGCGCTTGGCGCCCCCTGCCCGGTTGGCACGCGAAAAAGGCGCTCCCGCGGACGGGAGCGCCGAAGAAACAGCGCCGCTCATTTACTTTGCGCCGGGCGTGTAGAGCTTGTCGAACTGGCCGCCGTCGTTGAAGTGCACCTTCTGCGCTTCGCCGAGGCTGCCGAACAGTTCCTGCACCGTGAACAGCTGCAGCGGCTTGAAGGTGGCGGCGTACTTCTTGAGCACGGCCTGCGAGCGCGGACGCAGCGCGTGCTTGGCGGCGATTTCCTGCGCCTCTTCGGAGTAGAGCCAGTCGAGGTAGGCCTTGGCGAGTTCGCCGGTGCCCTTCTTCTTGGTGGTGCGCTCGACCACGGCCACCGGGTTCTCGGCCACGATGCTGATCGACGGGTAGACCGAATCGACCTTGCCCGAGCCGAATTCGCGCTCGATCGACACCACTTCGGATTCGAAGGTGATCAGCGCATCGCCGATGTTGCGCTGCAGGAAGGCGGTGGTGGCGTCGCGGCCGCCGCGCGCCAGCACCGGCACGTTCTTGAACAGCTTGCCGACGAACTCGGCCGCCTGGGCGTCGGTGCCGCCCTTCTTCTTGACGTAGCCCCAGGCCGCCAGGTAGGCGTAGCGCCCGTTGCCGCCGGTCTTGGGGTTGACGATCACGACCTGCACCCCGGGCTTGACCAGGTCTTCCCAGTCCTTGATGCCCTTGGGGTTGCCGTTGCGCACCAGGAACAGCATGGTCGAGGTGGTGGGCGATGCGTTGTCGGGGAATTTCTTGTTCCAGTCCTTCGCGACCACGCCGGTGTTGGCCAGGAAGTCGATGTCGGTGGTGGTGTTCATGGTCACCACGTCGGCATCGAGGCCGTCGGCCACCGCGCGCGCCTGGGCGCTGGAGCCGCCATGCGACTGGTCGATCTTCACGTCCTTGCCGGTGGTCTTCTTGTAGTTGGCCACGAACGCCGCGTTGTAGTCCTTGTAGAACTCGCGCGCCACGTCGTACGAGGCGTTCAGCAGCGTGTTGCCCTGGGCGAAGGCGCTGCCGCCCGCGAGCGCGGAAGACGCCAGCGCGAGCACGGCGGCAAAGGTCTTGAATCTGGAAGTCATGTGGTTGCCAAGTTTTCTGAAAATTCACGGCCCGCCGGCCAGGCGGCGGGCTCGTCGGTCAGCGACTGGAGCAAGGCGAGGCCGAGCGGCCAGTCTCCGTGCCCCGAGTCGATGTTGATATGCCCCGCATTCTGCATGCGGACAAACTCACTGCCCCAGGCGCGGGAATACGCGCCGGCCAGGCGGATCGGGCAATAGGGATCGTTGCTGCTCGCCACCACGATGCTGCGGTACGGCAGCGCCGCATAGGGCACGGGCGCGAAGTCCGACAGCACGGCCCGGCGCTCCGGATCGGCCGGCGCCACCAGCAGCGCCCCGCGGATGCGCGCCGCCGCCTCGGCCGGCAGGTGCGCCGTGGCGATGCAGCCCAGGCTGTGCGCGGCAATCACCACCGGCCCGGGGCTTTCGAGCACCAGCCTGGCGAGCGTGGCCACCCAGGCCTCGCGCTTGGGCGATGCCCAGTCGTCCTGCACCACGCGCGCCGCGCCCGGAATGCGCTCTTCCCACAGGCTCTGCCAATGGCCGGGCCCGGAGTCGCGCCAGCCGGGCACGATGATCACGGAAGTCTGCATGAAGGCGCTGCCCTGTCCGCTTACTTGTTGGGCTGCGGCGTGATGCGCAGGTAAGGCTTCACGGCCTTGAAGCCCTTGGGGAAGCGCTCCGCCAGTTCGGCCGGGTCCTGGATGCTCGGGATGATGACCACGTCGTCGCCATCCTTCCAGTTCACCGGCGTGGCCACCTTGTGGCTGTCGGTGAGCTGCAGCGAGTCGATCACGCGCAGGATCTCGTCGAAATTGCGGCCGGTCGAGGCCGGGTAGGTGATGGTCGCGCGGATCACCTTCTTCGGGTCGATGATGAACACGCTGCGCACCGTGGCCGTCGCCGATGCGTTCGGGTGGATCAGGTCGTACAGGTCGGCCACCTTGCGGTCGTGGTCCGCAATGATCGGGAAGTTGACGGTGGTGTTCTGCGTCTCGTTGATGTCGCCGATCCACTCCTTGTGCCTGGTGGCCGGGTCGACGCTCAGCGCGATGGGCTTCACGCCGCGCTTGGCGAATTCGCCCGACAGCGCCGCGGTCTTGCCGAGTTCGGTGGTGCACACGGGCGTGAAATCGGCCGGGTGCGAGAAGAACACCACCCACGAATCGCCGGCCCACTGGTAGAAGTCGAGGGGGCCTTCGCTGGAATCCTGGGTGAAATTGGGGGCTGTGTCGCCGAGTCGCAGGGTCGCCATGGTCGCTCCTTGGGTGGATGGGACCTGGGATTGTGCGAAGTGCAGCTTCAATGCCAAACGAATATCTACTTGTTTGGTTATGGCGTTTTTCGCATAAGCGGCGCCGATCCGGCTAATACATGCCCGATTGGCTCCCGCTCATGTGCTCCGCCAGGAAGTCGATCAGCTGGCGCACCGCCGGCACCAGGGCCCGGCGCGGCGGAAAGACCATGTGCGCAATGACGGGCGCCGGCCCCCAGCCGGGCAGCACCTGCACGAGCCGGCCCGCCTCCACGTCGGCGCGGCACATGTAGCCCGGCAGCAGCGTTGCGCCCACGCCCTCGAGCGCAACCAGCTGCAGCGTCACGAGGTCGTCCGCCACGCAGCGCGGCGTATGGACGTGCACGTGGATCTCGCCGTTCGGGCCCTCGAGCCGCCATTCGCTGCGGCCCTCGCTGTTGGCCGACATGGCCGCCGTGGGCAGCCGCTCGAGGTCGGCCGGCGTGCGGACCGGGCCCAGGCGCTGCAGCAGCTCCGGCCGGGCTACCAGCACGGCACGGCTGGTGCCCAGCACCTTGGCCACGAGCGTGGTGCTGTCCTCGATGGCGGGGCGCACGCGCAGCGCGATATCGATGCCCTCCTCGATCAGGTCCACCGGCCGGTTCATGACGCGCAGGTCGACGCGCACCGCCGGATAGCGCTCCATGAAGCGCGGCAGCAGCTGCGCGAGCCCGCTGTGGGCGACGGTGATCGGGCAGCTCAGGCGGACCGTGCCGCAGGGATCGGTGTGCACCTGCGCCACCGCCTCGGTCGCGGCCTGCGCCGCGTCGCGCACGGCGGCCGAATGCCGCAGGAAGATCTCGCCCGCCGGCGTGAGCGACAGCCGCCGCGTGCTGCGCTGCATCAGCTGCACGCCCAGCCGGTCTTCCAGCTCCGCCACGCGGCGCGACAGGCGCGACTTGGGAATGCCGAGCGCGCGGCTGGCCGCGGCAAAGCCGCCGCGCTCGGCCACTTCGGCGAAGAAAACCATGTCGTTGAGGTCTTGCATGCGCCGATTGTCCCGCATGTGGAACGATGTAGTCAAAATTTGGTTACTTATCAGAGACTCGCACCAAAAATAGAATTACCCCATCGCCGGCCACCTTTGAGCGCCGACCTCCACACGAAAGTGATCGACCATGAAGCTGCTCCACATCGACTCCAGCATCCTGAGTGCCAATTCGACCTCCCGCCTCCTCACGGCAGAGATCGTGGCGGCCTGGAAAGCCGCGCATCCCGACACCACGGTCGAGTACCTCGACCTTGCCGTCAACGCGCCCTCGCACTTCGGCGCCGATGCCCTGGGCATCAAGACAGGCGTGCAGGCCCAGCCGACCGAAGCCCAGCAGCGCGAGAACGCGCTCTCGGAACAGCTCGTGAGCCAGTTCCTGGCTTCCGACGTCATCGTGGTGGGCGCGCCGCTGTACAACTTCTCGGTGCCGACCCAGCTCAAGGCCTGGATCGACCGGCTCGCGCAAATCGGCCGCACCTTCAAGTACACCGACAAGGGCCCCGTGGGCCTGGCCGGCGGCAAGACCGTGATCGTGGCGTCCAGCCGCGGCGGCATCTACTCGACCACCGAAGGCGGCCAGGCCGCGGAACACCAGGAGAGCTACCTGAAGGTGGTGTTCGGCTTCTTCGGCATCACCGACGTGCGCTTCGTGCGTGCCGAAGGCGTGGCCATGGGCGATGCCACCAAGGCCGCCGCGCTGGCCGCGGCACGCGCCGACATCCTTGCGGCCACGGCCGAAGCCGCCAACCAGCAGGACGTGGCACAGGCCGCCTGAGCCTCGGTTCCATCCCAAAAGCAAATGCCGCCCCGGGGCGGCATTTTCATTGGCGGGCTCAGGGACCCAGGCCGTCTCAGGCTGCCGCGTGGCTCTTGATCCAGGCCACGTACTTGTCCATCCAGCCCTGCAGGAACTTCTTCGTGCCTTCATTGCCGATGTGGCCCTTGTCGTCGAACAGGTCGTCCTTGAACTGCAGGAAGATCTCCGGCGCGCCCAGGGTCGGAACGTCGAGATAGGCCAGCACGTTGCGCAGGTGCTGCTGCGCCAGCGCAGTGCCGGTGGCGCCCACCGAAATGCCCACCACGCCCGCGGGCTTGCCGGCCCAGGCGCTCTGCCCGTAGGGGCGCGAGGCATGGTCGATCGCATTCTTCAGCACGCCAGGCACCGAACGGTTGTATTCGGGCGTAACGAACAGCAGGCCCTGTGCCGCCACGATCTCGGTCTTGAGCCGCTTCACCGAAGGCGCCTGGTTGCCGTCGTCGTCCTGGTTGTACAGGGGCAGGTCGTCGATGCGCAAATGCTCGAAGGTGAAGTCCGGCGGTGCAAGGTGCGCCAGCGCAAGGGCCAGCTTCTGGTTGAACGAATCCTTGCGAAGGCTGCCGACGATCACGGCAATTCGGGTCTGGCTCATGGATGAAGCTCCTTTTGGGTTGGGGAAAACATGACCGGAATGATTATGCGAAGCGCCCAAGACCTTTTCCAGAAAAGCTCTTCGGCCCCGCCCTGGCTTTGCGGCATGCGCAGCAGGCTTGCGCAATCGCGTGCATCATCGCCCGAGCCCTTTGGTTCCAGGAGCAGTTCACGATGCGATTTCTGATGGTGGGTGCCGGTGCACTCGGTGGTTATTTCGGCGGCCGGCTGCTGGAGGCGGGACGCGACCTCACTTTTCTGCTGCGGCCGCGGCGGGCGGCGCAGATCGCGAAGACCGGGCTGGTGGTGCACAGCCCCTTCGGCAACCTGCAGCTGCCCTCGCCGCCCCACGTGCTGGCCGAAGACATCCGGGCGCCGTTCGACGTGGTCGTGATCGGCAGCAAGGCCTACGACCTCGACGCGACCATGGCGTCGTTCGCGCCAGCCGTCGGCCCGGACACGGTCATTCTTCCGCTGCTCAACGGCATGAGCCACATCGACCGCCTGGCCGAGCGCTTCGGCAGCGAACGCGTCCTCGGCGGCCTGTGCATGATCTCCGCCACGCTGGACGACGAAGGCCGCGTGCTGCACCTGAACGACATGCACGGCCTCGCCTTCGGCGAGCGCGCGGGCGGACGCTCGGCGCGGGTCGACGCCATTGCCGCGCAGTTCGCGGGCGCGAAATTCGACGCCACGCTGAGCGAGAACATCTCGCAGGACATGTGGGAGAAGTGGGTCTTCATCGCCTCGGCGGCCGGGCTCACGAGCCTGATGCGCGCCTCCATCGGCGACATCGCAAGCGCGGGCGGACAGGACGTGGCGCTCGCGATCTTCGACGAATGCTGCGCCATCGCCGCGCACAACGGCTTCGCGCCGCGCCCCGCAGCCGTCGAGCGCGGCCGCGCCATCATGACGGCGCCGGGCTCCCCGATGACCGCCTCCATGTACAAGGACATCGTGCGCGGCGCGCCGGTCGAGGCCGACCACATCGTGGGCGACCTGCTGGGCCGCGCGCCGGCCGCATCTTCTTCCTGTGCGCCTTCGGTGCTGCGCACGGCCTACGTCCACCTGAAGGCCTACGAGGCACGGCGCGCCCGCGACGCGGCCTGACGGGGCTTTCCGCGCGATGAACGACGCCATCGCCTTCCTCCACACGGCGCAGGTCCATGTGCCGACCTTCGAGCGCCTGACCCGCGAGATCGCGCCCGAGCTGGAGGTGCGCCACCTGGTGATGGAGGAACTGCTGCACGAAGCCCGCGCCGTGGGCATCGACAACCCGAGGCTGGCCGCGCGCGTGCACGAGGCCATGCGCGAGGCCGCCTCCGAGGGCGCCGCCGTGGTGGCGTGCACCTGCTCGACCATCGGCGGCATCGCGGAAAAGACCCCGACGGGCGGCGCCTTCGCGGCCCAGCGCATCGACCGTGCGATGGCCGACCGCGCCGTGCGCGCCGGCCCGCGCGTGCTGATTGCGGCAGCGCTCGAAAGCACGCTGGAGCCGACCACCGCGCTGCTTCTTTCGGCCGCCGCGCAGGCCGGCGTCGGCGTCCGGCCGAGCACGCTGCTGGTCGCCGAGGCCTGGCCGCACTTCGAGGCCGGCGACAGCGCCCGCTACATCGAGATGCTGGCCAGCGCGATCCGCAGCGCCGCCATCGGCGCCGACGTGGTGGTGCTGGCGCAGGCCTCGATGGCCCCTGTCGCGGATGAACTGGCAGACCTCGGCATCGAGGTGCTCGGCAGCCCCGGCCCGGGCGTGGCGCATGCCGTGGCCACGCTGCGCGCCTCGCGCTCGGCGTGGGCGCCCTGAGGCGCTACTGCGCTATTCCGACTTGAGGATCGTCTCGCCCTTCAGTGCGCCCATGTCTCGGATGTTGAAGCGGTGCCGCTTCCAGCCGGCCCAGGTGCGGCGCAGGTGGGTGATCGAGATGAAGTAGTAGAGAAACTTGAACATGCCGAGCGCCCGCCAGATCGGCGTGCCGCGGTAGATGTCGCCGGCCAGCAGCGACATCAGCCCCTCCTTCACGCGGAAGGGATTGCCCGGGTGCATGAACATGTCGCGGATGGTCGGGTTGGTCACGCGGTAGATGAACCACGAATACTCGCGCGGCCCCTTGCGCATCATGGCCTCGAAATTCTCGCGCACAGGCGCCAGTTCGGCTGGCCGGTCGAGCGCGGTGGCCACCAGCCCGGCGCCGTCGAAGGCGCTGTGCATCGCCAGGTACACGCCCGAAGAGAACATCGGGTCGATGAAGGTGAAGGCATCGCCCAGCATCAGGTAGCGGTCGCCCGTGGCGTGCGTGCTCGAATACGAGAAGTTGCCGGTGGCGTGCACCGCATCGTCCACCAGCGTGGCGTGCTTCAGCCGGTCCACCAGCACCGGGCACAGCGCGATGGTGTCGTAGAAGAAATCTTTCAGCGGCTTGTCGCGTGTCTTCAGGTAGTACGGCCAGCAGACCGCGCCCACACTGGTGGTTCCGTCGGCCAGCGGAATGAACCAGAACCAGCCGTGCGCAAACCAGCAGATGCTGATGTTGCCTTCCTTCTTGCCCTCCAGCCGCTCGGCGTTGGTGAAATGGCCGAACAGCGCCGTGCTGTTGTGGTCGGGGTTCTTTTCCTTGCAGCGGAATTTGTTGGCCAGCAGCGTGTCGCGGCCCGTGGCATCGACCACGAAGCGCGCGCGCCAGCTGCGCCTGGCGCCGTCGTCCATCTGGGCCTGAACCGTGGCGCCATTTGCATCGAAGGCCACGTCGCGCACCTTGCAGCCTTCGAGCGCCTGCGCGCCGCGCGCGGCGGCATTGCGGAACAGCAGCTCGTCGAGCTCCGAGCGGCGCACCTGCCAGGCCGAATCGAGCGACTTGTCCCAGCCTTCGGCAAAGTCCACGTAGCTGCGGTGCTCATGCTCGGGCGAGACGAACTCGATGCCGAACTTGGGCATGCCGATCTTCTCGACCTGGTCGCGCACGCCGAGCCTGTCGAACAGTTCCACGTTCGCGGGCAGCAGCGATTCGCCAATGTGAAAGCGCGGATGGTGCTCCTTCTCGAGCAGCACCACCTTGCGGCCCTGCTGTGCGAGCAGCGCCGAGATCGTGGAGCCCGCGGGGCCGCCGCCGATCACGAGCACGTCGCAGGACTCGTCGGCCGCCGGGGGCGCGGAAGAAATGGGGGAAGTGGCTTGAGGCAATGACATGCGAAGGCAAGCTACATAGTTGACAACAGCCAAGCATAGCGCGGCCGAAGCCGGCCGCCACTTGGTGCCGTTCCTATGGCGCGTTCGCCTTCGGTGCGTTCTGCAGGCTGGCCTGCGTCACGCTCGCGCCCGCGGGCACATCCTCCGTGATCCACACATTCCCGCCAATGACCGCGCCCTTGCCGAGCGTCACGCGCCCGAGGATGGTGGCGCCGGCGTAGATCACCACGTCGTCCTCCACCACCGGGTGGCGCGGCAGGCCCTTTTGCAGGTTGCCTTCGGCGTCGGTCGGAAAGCGCTTGGCACCGAGCGTGACGGCCTGGTACAGGCGCACCCGCTTGCCGATCACCGCCGTCTCGCCGATCACCACGCCCGTGCCGTGGTCCATGAAGAAGCCCGCGTCGATCTGCGCGCCGGGGTGGATGTCGATGCCGGTCTGCGCATGCGCGAGCTCGGCCACGATGCGCGCCAGCAGCGGCAATTCAAGCTTGTAGAGCTCGTGCGCCAGCCGGTGGTGGATCATCGCGAGCACGCCCGGATAGCACAGCAGCACCTCGTCGACGCTGCGCGCGGCCGGATCGCCCTGGTAGGCCGCGAGCACGTCGGTGTCGAGCAGGCGGCGCAGGCCCGGCAGCGCGTTCGCGAACTGGCGGATGGCCTCGGTGGCGAGGCCGTCGACTTCGTTCGAGGGGCGCGGCTCGTGGCGGGCGTTGTAGTTGAGTTCCAGCCGCGCCTGCACCAGCAGCGCCTGCAAGGCGGTGTTCAGCGTGTGGCCGACATAGAAGTCCTCGCTCTCATGGCGCAGGTCGGGCGGGCCGAGCCGCATCGGAAACAGCGCGCCCTTGAGCGATTCGATGACCTGCGCCAGCGCATCGCGCGACGGAAACTCGCGCGTGCCGGGCTCGCGCGAGCGGCGCTGCGAATCGCGCCATTCATCGCGCGCGGCGTGCAGCGCGCGCACGATGCCGCCTACTTCGAAATTGGCCATGGCTTTCTCTCCGGGCGTTTTGTACATCACACTGTAGAAGCCCGCGGCCGATGTGCCAAGAACTGAAAACCCGGCTGCTGCAAGCGGAAAAACCCCGGCGCCAACACGGCGCCGGGTTGTTCGCAAGCTTGAGGGTCCGTCAAAGCTTCGCGATCGAAACCTCCGTCGACTTCACGAGCGCGACCACGTCGGAGCCCACCTTGAGCTGCAGCTCGTCGACCGAGCGCGTGGTGATGACCGAGGTCACGATGCCCCAGGCGGTTTCGACGTCGACTTCGGAGACGACGTCGCCGCGGATGATTTCGCGGACCTTGCCCTTGAACTGGTTGCGGACGTTGATGGCTTGGATGGACATGGTGTTTCTTTCTCTTTGAGGTTGAAGGAAGGGTTCTGGCATGAGGAACAGGGGCAAGGCGGTCACCCGGCTGCGGCAGCCAGCGCCTGGTCGAGGTCGGCGATGAGGTCGTCGATGTGCTCGATGCCGACCGACAGGCGCACGGTGTCTTCCGTGACGCCGGCCCGCGCCAGCTCTTCGGGCGAGAGCTGCCGGTGCGTGGTGGAGGCCGGGTGCGTGGCGAGCGAGCGCACGTCGCCGATGTTCACGAGCCGCGTGAAGAGCTTGAGCGCATCGAGGAACTTCGCCCCGCCCTCGCGGCCGGCGCCGATGCCGAAGGTCAGCACGCCACTGGACCGGCCGCCGAAGTACTTCTTTGCCAATGCGTGGTCGGGGTGGTCCTCGAGCGCCGCGTAGTTGACCCAGTTGACGGCCTTGTGCGTCTTCAGGTGCTGGGCCACCGAGAGCGCGTTGCTGCTGATGCGGTCCATGCGCAGCGCCAGCGTCTCGATGCCCTGCAGGATCAGGAAGGCGTTGAACGGCGAGATCGCCGCGCCCGTGTTGCGCAGCGGCACCACGCGCGCGCGGCCGATGTAGGCGGCGGGGCCCAGCGCCTCGGTGTAGACCACGCCGTGGTAGCTCACGTCGGGCTCGTTCAGGCGCCGGAAGCGCTGCTTGTGTTCGGCCCACGGGAACTTGCCCGAATCGACGATGGCGCCGCCGATGCTGGTGCCGTGGCCGCCCAGGTACTTGGTGAGCGAGTGCACCACGATGTCGGCGCCATGCTCGATGGGCCGGCTCAGGTACGGCGAAGGCACGGTGTTGTCCACGATCAGCGGCACGCCGTGGCGGTGCGCGATCTCGGCGATGGCCGCAATGTCGGTCACGTTGCCGGCCGGGTTGCCGAGCGATTCGACGAACACCGCCTTGGTCTTCTCGTCGAACAGCTTCTCGAAGCTTGCGGGATCGCGGTGGTCCGCGAAGCGCGTGGTGATGCCGAACTGCGGCAGCGTGTGCGCGAACAGGTTGTAGGTGCCGCCATACAGCGCGGTGCTGCTGACGATGTTGTCGCCCGCCTCGGCAATGGTCTGGATCGCATAGGTCACGGCCGCCTGGCCGGAAGCCAGCGCCAGTGCCGCGATGCCGCCCTCGAGCGCGGCCACGCGCTGTTCGAGCACGTCCTGCGTCGGGTTGTTGATGCGGGTGTAGATGTTGCCCGGCACCTTCAGGTCGAACAGGTCGGCGCCGTGCTGCGCGCTGTCGAAGGCATAGGCCACCGTTTGATAGATGGGCGGCGCCACGGCGCGCGTGGTCGGCTCGGGCGAGTAGCCGGCGTGCACCGACAGGGTTTCGAATTTCCAGTTCTGCGACATGCGACTGCCTTTCTTTCTTATGGATGAACGGTGGATTCAGATCGCCCAGCGCAGCGTGTGCGCCGAGGGCTGCAGCCAGTTGGCGTCCGTGGCGGCGGATTCGGCCTCGCCGGGCTTCTGCAGCACGCGGTCGAGGATGCGTTTCTCGATGGCTGCGAACGCCGGGTCGCCCTGCGAGCGCGGCCTGGCGAGCGCAATGTTCTCGTCGAGCGCAATGCGCCCGTCCTCGATCAGGATCACGCGGTCCGCGAGCGCCACGGCCTCCTGCACGTCATGCGTCACCAGCAGCGCGGTGAAGCGGTGGCGCTGCCACAGGTTCTCGATGAGACGATGCATCTCGATGCGCGTGAGCGCATCCAGCGCGCCCAGCGGCTCGTCGAGCAGCAGCAGCCGCGGGTGATGCACCAGCGCCCGTGCGAGCGCCACGCGCTGGCGCTGGCCGCCCGACAGGCGCGCCGGCCATTCGTTCTCGCGGTCGGCCAGGCCCACCTGCGCGAGCACCTCCTTGCCGCGCGCCTTGGCCTCGGCGGGCAGGCCGAGCGTCACGTTGTCGAGCACGCGGCGCCAGGGCAGGAGGCGCGCTTCCTGGAACATGATCCGGGTGTCGTCGTGCAGGCCGTCGATGGCCTTGCCGTCCGTGTAGAGCCCGCCGGCGCTGGCCTTCTCGAGCCCCGCAACCAGCCGCAGCAGCGTGCTCTTGCCGCAGCCGCTGCGCCCGACGATGGCGATGAACTGCCCCGGCTCGATGGCCAGCTGCGTGTTGCGCAGCACCTCGCGCTCGCCATAGCGCTTGTGCAGCCCGCGCGCCTCCAGGCGCACGCCCCCCGCAATGGCCAGCGGCCGTGTGTCTTTCAGAACAGCATTCATGATGATTTCAGGCCCGGTTGGAAGAGCGCCACGTCGAGCGCGTTGATCTTTCTAGGCAGCAGCTTTTCCGCGAAGAAGGCATCGGCGATGCGCTGCTGCTCGGCCAGCGCCTCGGCCACCACCGGACGCACCGTGTAGCTGCGGCGGGCGTTGGCCTGCTCGATGGTTGCCGCGTCCAGGCCCCATACGGGCGACAGCAGCGCCGCGGCTTCCTTCGGGTTCTGCTTGACCCATCGGCCGGTTCGCTCGAGCTCGGCATAGATCACGCGCAGCACGTCCGGGCGCGCCTTCGCGAACTTGGTGCTGGCGAGGTAGTAGCGCTGGTACGAGGCGATGCCCGTGCCATCGGCCAGCACGCGCACCCTGGCCTGGCGCTGCGCGGCCGCCAGGAACGGGTCCCACACGACCCAGGCGTCGATGGCGCCGCGCTCGAAGGCGGCACGGCCGTCGGCCGGCGTCAGGTAGGCGGGATCGATGTCCCTGAAGGACAGGCCAGCCTTCTCCAGCGCCGCGATCAGCAGGTAGTGCGCGCCGGCCGCCTTGGCGAAGCCGACCTTCTTTCCCTTCAGGTCGGCCACCGACCGGAGCGGCGAGTCCTCGCGCACGAGGATGGCCTGCGCGGCCGGCGACGGCGCTTCCTGCGCGACAAAGGTCAGGTCGGCGCCGGCGGCCTGCGCGAACACCGGCACGGTGTCGGCCACGTCGGCACTGATGTCCAGGTTGTCGAGGTTCAGCGCCTCGAGCAGCGGCAGGCCGCTGGTGAACTCGTGCCAGCTCAGCGTGGCGTTGAGCGGGGCGAGCTGCTTTTCGAGCGTGCCCTGCACCTTCAGCAGCGCGATCAGCGTCGAGGACTTCTGGTAGCCGAGCCGCACGGTAAGGGGCCGCGTGGCCCCGCCCTGCGCAAACGCGGCACCGGCGCCCAGTGCGCCCAGCGTGGCAATGGCCGCGCGCCGCGAAATGATGTTCTTCATGTGCCCTGCCCTCACTTCGCCGTCTTCTTCTGGTAGCCCGGATGCCAGCGCAGCCACCATTGCTCCAGCCCGCGCGCGAACAGGTCGGCCAGCTTGCCGAGCAGCGCATACAAGAGGATGCCCACCAGCACGATGTCGGTCTGCAGGAACTCGCGGGCGTTCATCGTGAGATAGCCGATACCGGCCTGCGCCGAGATGGTTTCGGCCACGATCAAAATCACCCACATCAGCCCGAGCGAAAAGCGCAGGCCCACCAGGATGGACGACAGCGCGCCGGGCAGGATCACCTCGCGGTACAGCTGCCAGCGCGAAAGCCCGTAGGTGCGCCCCATCTCGATCAGCTGCGGATCGACGTTGCGGATGCCGTGGAAGGTGTTGAGGTAGATCGGAAAGAACACCGACACCGAGATCAGGAACAGCTTGGCCGACTCGTCGATGCCAAACCACAGGATCACCAGCGGAATCAGCGCCAGCGCGGGGATGTTGCGCACCATCTGGATGGTCGAGTCGAGCAGCGTCTCGAAGAACTTCACCGAGCCCGTCAAGAGGCCCAGCACCAGCCCCGTGCCGCCGCCGATCGCAAGGCCCGCGAGCGCGCGGCCCGCACTGACCTTGACGTGCGTCCAGAGCTCGCCCGACACGGCCAGCGCCCAGGCGGCCTTGACCACGTCCACCGGTGCCGGCAGCACCCGCGTGGAGAGCCAGCCCAGCGACGAAGCGATCTGCCAGAAGACGATCAGCCCCACCGGCACCAGCCACGGCACCAGCCGAACCGCCACGCTGGCGCCGAAGGCCTTGAACGCGCCGCCGGTGGTTTCTTCCGAAGAAGACGCGACCGCCGGCAGTTCCTGTACCTGTTCCGTCATGGGAGATCCTTCTTAGCTTTGGGAGGCGAGGCGCGAAGGCGCATCGAGATTGGCAACGACTTCGCCGAACGGCCCGCTCAGCGAGCCGCCCGCGAGCCGCGACTGCGCCTTGCGCGAGAGCAGCGGGAACACCAGCTCGGCGAAGCGGTAGGCCTCTTCGAGATGCGGGTAGCCCGAGAGAATGAATTTGTCGAGGCCGAGCGCCGCGTATTCCTCGATGCGCGCCGCCACCGTCTTGGGGTCGCCCACCAGCGCCGTGCCCGCGCCGCCGCGCACCAGGCCGACGCCGGCCCAGAGGTTGGGAGAAATCTCGAGCTCGGCGCGCGAACGCCTGGCGCCGCCTGCATGCAGCGCGGCCATGCGGCGCTGGCCTTCGGAATCCATGCGGGCAAAGGCGGCCTGGGCGCGGATCACGGTCTCGTCGTCCACGCGGCTGATCAGCTCTTCGGCGGCCTTCCATGCGGCGTCTTCGGTCTCGCGCACGATCACGTGCAGCCGGATGCCGAACTCCACCGTGCGGCCCTTGCGCGCGGCGCGGTTGCGCACGTCGGCGATCTTCCTGGCCACCTCGGCGGGCGGTTCGCCCCAGGTGAGATAGGCATCGACCTGCTCGGCCGCAAGCTCGTGCGCGGCGGCCGACGAGCCGCCGAACCACACCGGCGGATAAGGCTCCTGCACCGGCGGATAGAGCAGCTTCGCGCCCTTCACGCTCAGGTGCCGGCCCTCGTAGTCGAAGGCCTGCCCGCTGTGGCTGCGCGCAAGGATCTCGCGCCAGATGCGGATGAACTCGGCCGATTGCTCGTAGCGCTGCGCATGGTCCAGGTACACGCCATCGCCTTCGAGCTCGGCCTGGTCGCCGCCGGTGACCAGGTTCACGAGCAGGCGGCCGCCCGAGAGGCGGTCGAATGTCGCGGCCATGCGCGCCGCCAGGCTGGGCTGGTGCAGGCCGGGGCGCACCGCCACCAGGAACTTGAGGTTCTTGGTCGCGCCGATCAGGCTCGAGGCAATCACCCACGGGTCTTCGCAGGAACGGCCGGTGGGAATCAGCACGCCTTCGTAGCCGAGCTGGTCGGCCGCGCCCGCGATCTGCTGCAGGTAGGCCAGGTCGATGGGCCGCGCACCTTCGCTGGTGCCGAGATAGCGGCTGTCGCCATGGGTGGGGAGAAACCAGAATATCTGCATGTGTCGTCTTTCGGTGGTGCTGCGTCAGATCGCGAACAAGGCGCCGCGCACGCGGGGCAGCGCGCAGCGCGAGCGCGGCGATGCGGCGCGCACACGCTGCCGCTCGGCAAGGCCCCAGGCGCGCGTGGTCGTGGCCAGCACGCGGGCGGCGCGATCGCGCAAGGCTTCCGGCATCACGCGATGCCCGCCGCGGCGGCCTCGAGCACGCTGATCCTTCGGGGGATCAGCTTCAGGTCGAAGAAGGTGTCGGCGATCTTCTGCTGCTCGGCAAGCACGGCCTTGCTGATGGGACTGGTCCCGTAGGCCGCGCGTGCCACCGTCAGTTCGGCCACCGGTTTCGGCAGGCCCCACAGGGCCGCGAACTCGGCGGCAAGATCGTCCTTGTGGGCGGTGCCCCAGACGTCGACCTTGTTGATCTCCTCGATCGCGATGGCCAGCACGTCGGCGTTCTTGGCCGCATAGCCGAGCGACGAGAAGTAATAGCCGCGGTTGCCCACCACGCCGGTCGCGTCGGCCAGGACGCGGGCCTCGAGCGATTTCTCGGCCGCGGCAAGGAACGGATCCCAGATCACCCAGGCATCGACCGAGCCCTTTTCGAAGGCCGCGCGCGCATCGGCCGGCGGCAGGAAGACGAGGTTCAGGTCGCTGTAGGCAAGGCCGTGCTTCTCGATCAGCTTGGCGATGAAGTAGTGGACGTTCGAGCCCTTGTTGAGCGCGACCTTCTTTCCCTTCAGCTCGGCCACGGTCCTGATGGCCGAGCCCTTGGGCACCAGCACCGCTTCCGACTGGGGCCGCGGCAGCGTGGTGGCCACGTAGGCCAGCGGCGCGCCGGCGGCCTGCGCGAAGATCGGCGGCGCCTCGCCCACGTCGCCGAAATCGATGGAGCCGACGTTCAGCGCCTCGAGCTGCACCGGGCCGGCGGTGAACTCGGTCCACTTCACGGCGACGCCGAGCGGCGCCAGCCGCTTCTCGAGCGTGCCGCGGCCCTTGAGGATGCTGAGGGCGCCCTTCTGGTGGCCGATGCGCAGCTGCCGCGCCGGCGCCTGGGCCAGCGCGGCGAAGGAAGGCAACGCGATTGCGGCGGCTGCGGCGCCTTGCAGCAGGCGGCGGCGCGGGATGGAGATGGAAGTCATGGACTCGTCCTTTTCGAATGCGGATGCGGATGCAGGTGGCCTCAGGCCGAGATGAAGCCGACGATGAGCGCGATGGCGGTCACCACGATCGTGCTGATGGCCAGGTCCCGCAGCGCCTTCCAGATGGAGCGGGGCTGCGCGTCGAGTGCGGAGTCTTCGGTGGCGACGGGGTTCATGCGTGATTCCTTGTGCAAAAACTTCGGGCAAGGCTGCGCCCTGGCCGCGCAGCGGCGGCTTCAAAGAGCGGGAACAGGAATGGGGCTGGCCGGACTCGGGTTCGATCAAGAACCCGTTCTAGACACTACATCGCACCCTGGAGAACGGCACGGGTTCGAAGCCGTGCGTGGCGGGCAGCTTCAGCCCTTCGGTCGCAAGCACCTCGACGGCCTCGTTGAGCCGCTCGGCCAGGTCGGTATGCACCTGGTAGGCGTTCTCGGGCGTGAGCGTGATCTGCGAATCGGTCGCGTAGACACCCGGCAGGATGTGGCGCGCCGACAGCGCATGCAGCACCGGCCGCAAGGCGTAGTCGAGCGCGAGCATGTGGTGCGGGCTGCCGCCGGTGGCTAGCGGCAGCACGGTCTTGCCCTTGAGCGCGTTCTGCGCCAGCAGGTCGAGAAAAACCTTCAGCACGCCGCTGTAGGCGGCCTTGTAGACCGGCGTCGCCACCACGACCACGCGCGCATGCGCCACCTGCGCAATCGCGCGCTCGATGGCCGGATGGTTCCAGTCCGCCAGCAGCAGCGCCTGGGCCGGCAGGTCGCGGATCGCGAGCCGTTCGATGCGCGCGCTGCGGCCGGCCAGCCGCTCGCCCACGGCCTCGAGCAATGCGCTGGAACGCGAAGGTGCGGAGGGACTGCCGGCAATCAGGAGAACGGACACGGAGGGACTTTCGGTTTTCTTCGGGATTTCGCTTCGAGGTGCGAGGCGGATTACTTCTGCTTGGTCGTGTAGATCTGGTCGAACGAAGCGCCGTCGGCAAAGTGCTCCTTGTCGGCCTTGGCCCAGCCGCCGAAGGCCTGGTCGATGGTCACCAGCGTGAGCTTGGGAAACTGCTTGTCGTACTTGGCCTTGGCCTTTTCCGAGGTCGGGCGGTAGAAGTTGCGGCCCGCAATGTCCTGGCCTTCGTCCGAATACAGGTACTTGAGGTATTCCTCGGCCACCGCGCGGGTGCCCTTCTTGTCGACCACCTTGTCGACCACCGCCACGGTGGGCTCGGCCAGGATCGAGATCGACGGCACCACGATCTCGAACTTCTCGGCGCCGAATTCCTTCAGCGCCAGGAAGGCTTCGTTCTCCCAGGCCAGCAGCACGTCGCCCACGCCGCGCTGCACGAAGGTGATGGTGGCGCCACGCGCGCCGGCATCGAGCACCGGAACGTTCTTGAACAGGCTGCCGATGTATTCCTTGGCCTTGGCGTCGCTGCCGTACTTGCGCTTGGCGAATTCCCAGGCAGCCAGGTAGTTCCAGCGCGCGCCGCCGGAGGTCTTGGGGTTGGGCGTGATCACCTGCACACCGGGTTTCACGAGGTCGTCCCAGTCCTTCAGGCCCTTGGGATTGCCCTTCTTCACCAGGAACACGATGGTCGAGGTGTAGGGCGCCGAGTTCTGCGGCAGGCGCTTTTGCCAGTCGGCCTTGACCAAGCCGCCGTGCGTGGCGAGCGCGTCGATGTCGCCGCCCAGCGCCAGCGTGGCAACGTCGGCATCGATGCCGTCGATGATCGAGCGGGCCTGCTTGCCCGAGCCGCCGTGCGACTGCTTGATGGTCACGTCCTGGCCGGTCTTGCCCTTCCAGTATTTGGCGAAGGCGCGGTTGTAGTCGACGTAGAGCTCGCGCGTCGGGTCGTACGACACGTTGAGCAGCGTCACGGGGGCCGCGCCCTGCGCGAACGACGGCAATGCCGTCAGGGCCATGGCGCCGGCCACGCCGGCACCCAGGGAAAGCTTGATAAAGTCGCGGCGAAGGCTCATGGTGTCTTGCTCAAAAAGGCATATCAATGAAGCTGCGTATTCTCAATACGACATATAGAAACTGGAACGACCGAGTTTTCAGTTCTAAATAGCCAAATCAACTAAGCAACCGCTTTCCCCACCAGAGGCAATCAAAAATGGCACGCATGGTTCAGTGCATCAAGCTCGGCAAAGAAGCCGAAGGGCTCGACTTCCCGCCCTATCCCGGGGAACTGGGGAAGCGCCTGTGGGAAAACGTCAGCAAGGAAGCCTGGGCCGCCTGGCTCAAGCAGCAGACCATGCTGGTCAACGAAAACCGGCTGAACCTGGCCGATCTGCGCGCCCGCCAGTACCTGGCCCGCCAGATGGAAAAGCACTTCTTCGGCGAAGGCGCGGACGTCGCGCAGGGCTACGTTCCCCCCTCGAACTGAGCCCGTCTTGGCCGCCGAGCCCGTCGCCTGGCGCGCCGACGGCGTGCCGTCGAGCGAGCGCTTCGGCGACATCTATCACACCGAAACCGGGGCGCTGGCGCAGTCGCGCCATGTGTTCCTGGGCGGCTGCGGCCTGCCCGGCGCCTGGTCCGGACGGCCGCAATGGCGGATTCTCGAAACCGGATTCGGGCTCGGCCTCAATTTCCTGACGAGTTGGCAGGCCTGGCGCGCCGATGCGAACCGGCCGCGGATGCTGCACTACGTCTCGGTCGAGGCGTACCCGGTCGGGCCCCATGACCTGCTGCGCGCCGCCGGGGCCTACCCCGAGCTGATGCCGCTGGCCGAGCAACTGGCCGCGCAGTGGCACGGGCTGCTGCCGGGCTTTCACCGGCTGGCCTTCGACGCCGGCCGCGTGCTGCTCACGCTGTGCATCGGCGACGTGCAGCCGATGCTGCGCGCCCAGCGCTTCGAGGCCGACAGCCTCTTCCTGGACGGCTTCAGCCCGCAGCAGAACCCCGCCATGTGGTCGCCCGACACGCTGAAGGCGGTGTCGCGCTTTGCGCGCCAAGGCACCGGCCTTGCCACCTGGACCTATGCCCGTGCGGTGCGCGATGCGCTCTCGCAGAACGGCTTCCAGCTCAAAAGGCGCCCAGGCCTGCCGCCCAAGCGCGACTGCCTCGCCGGCGTGTTCGCGCCGGCCTGGACGGTGCGCCGCCGCGGCCCCGCGCCCGAGCACGTCGAAGCACCGGGCCGCTGCGCCGTGATCGGCGCCGGGCTGGCCGGCGCGGCCGTGGCGGCCAGCCTGTCGCGGCGCGGATGGCAGGTCACGGTGCTCGATGCGGCCGATCGTCCTGCGGCCGGTGCGTCCGGACTGCCGGTCGGCGTGATGGCGCCGCATGTCTCGCCAGACGACGCCCTGCTGTCGCGGCTCACGCGCGCCGGCATCCGCGCGACCTGGCATGAACTGGAACGCCTGCTGGAGGAAGGCCGCGATTGGCGCGCCAGCGGCGTGCTGGAGCGCCGGCCCGAGGGGGACACGCGCGTGCCCGCCGGGTGGAGCGACAGCGGCCCCAACGAGTCGTGGCCCGCGAGCGCCGCGCAATTGGCACAGGCGCGCTTGCCGGCCGACGCGCCGGCCCTCTGGCATGCGCGCGCGGGCTGGGTGCGGCCGCAACGGCTGATCACGGCCTGGCTGCGCGGGCCGGGCATCGAATTCCGCGGCAACGCACGGGTGGCACGCATGGCGCACGGCGGCGGCACGTGGCAGCTGTTCGATGCGGCGGACCGGCTGCTGGCCGAGGCGGAGCGCGTGGTGATCGCCGCGGGCTTCGAATCGGGCCGCTTCGCACCGAGGCTTCCGCTGCAGCCCGTGCGCGGCCAGGTCATGTGGGGCGCGATGGTGGCGCATGACGGGCTGCCCGCGACACCCGTCAATGGCGACGGCCACCTGATCGCGCACGTACCCGCCGACGGCGACGGCACCCAGCTCTGGCTGGCCGGCGCCACCTTCGACCGCAACAGCACCAATCTCGAGGCGAACGGCGCCGATGCCACCGCCAACCGCGAGCGCCTGGAGCGGCTGCATCCCGCCGCGGCCGCCGCGCTGGCTGCGAGCTTCGACCGCGGCCAGGTCCACGCCTGGGTCGGCGTGCGCTGCGCATCGGGCGACCGCCGGCCGCTGGTCGGCCCGCTCGATGCCGATGAGGCGTCCGGTGCGCCGGGCCCCTGGGCCTGCACCGCGCTGGGCTCGCGCGGCCTGAGCTTTGCCGCCCTGTGCGCCGAACTGCTGGCCGCGCAATGGCATGGCGAACCGCTGCCGCTGCCGGCCAACCTGGCCAAGGCGCTCTCGACCGCGCGAACGCAAGCGTAGGCACTGCCGCGCCAAGGCCCCAGAATGCAGCGCATGGCCATCCAATACGACATCACGCACACCACCGTCTACCGCTACAAGAAGCCGGTCACCTTCGGTCTGCACCGGGTGATGTTCCGCCCGCGCGACAGCCACGACCTGCGCGTGCTCGCCACCGACCTGCAGGTGAGTCCCGAGTCGTTCACCCGGCTGATCCAGGACCCGCATTCGAACTCGGTCGCGCTGGTGCAGCCCATGGGCGAGGCCACGGAGCTGCGCATCGTGTGCTCCTTCACCATCGAGCACGTGCCGGCGCAGCAGGACCAGCTCGCGCTCGATCCGGCCGCCGAGTTCCTGCCCTTCGCCTATTCGGTGCAGGAGCGGCTCGACCTCGAGCACTACCTGCGCCCGCACCACGACGACGATGCCAACGGCACGCTGATCCGCTGGGCCCACCAGTTCCTGCACACCGACCAGCCCAACAGCACGCGCGAAGTGCTCGCGCGCATGAACGCGCACATCGGCCAGAGCCTCGAATACAAGGCGCGCGACGAGGAAGGCACGCAGACGCCGCTGCAGACGCTGGCGCTGGGCAGCGGCAGCTGCCGCGACTACGCGCTCCTGATGATGGAGGCCGCGCGGCGGCTGGGCATTGCCACGCGCTTCGTCTCGGGCTACCTGTACGACGCCGCGCTCGACCGCGCGGCCCAGGCGCCCGGCGAATCGATGACCGGCGCCGGCACCACGCACGCCTGGCTGCAGGCCTACCTGCCGGGCATCGGCTGGCTCGCCTTCGATCCCACCAACAACCTCATGGGCAGCGGCCAGCTGATCCGCGTCGGCGTCACGCGCGACCCGGCACAGGCCGCGCCGATCTCGGGCAGCTGGTATGGCGATGCCGAGGCCTACGACGGCCTCGAAGCCACCGTGGTGGTGACGCGCCGCAAGGGCTGACGCAGCGCGCGCGGGTGTCGCGCAGGAGATAGCAGCTACGGGAAAGCCCGGGCCGATGCGCCCGGCAACGCCCCTACGCTGCGCCGCCGGTCCAGCGAAATAGCACGGTCGTTCTCTACGGCCGCGCGAGGCTGCGCTGCGCCGGGCTTCTTCCCAACAACACAAGAACGGAGAGAGACATCCCATGCATTCCGCACGCCTGACATTTCTTGCCCTTGCAGCCAGCCTTGCCGTCGCCTCCTGCGGCGGGGGCGGCGGCGGCAACGGCTTTGCCTTCATGCCATTGCCGCCGGCGCCGGCACCCGCGCCGCCGGCACCGCCTCCTCCACCTCCCCCGCCGCCCGAAGAAACCCGCCTGCAGGACAGCCGCAACTCCTTCGCGCCCGCCGATCCCGCGGCCACCACCTTCGCGGCGCTCGCCTCCGACGCCGGCGACACCGTCGACAACACCACCACCAGCCGCTGGGCCGGCATGCTCGGCGGCGCGCAGTACCGCGTCGAGGTGCCCGCCAACTGGAACGGCAAGCTCGTGATGTACGCGCATGGCTACGCCGGCGAAAGCAACCTGCTGCAGGTGAACAACCCCTCCATCCGCCGCTTCCTGATCCAGAACGGCTACGCCTGGGCCGCCTCGAGCTACAGCAAGAATTTCTACGACGTGCGCGCGGGCGTGGAAGACACCAACGCGCTGGCCCTGCAGTTCAACGCCATCGCCAAGGCCAACGGCCGCGAGCTCGCGGCGCCCTCGAGGATCTACATCACGGGCCATTCGATGGGCGGCCACATCACGGCGGCGGCCATCGAGGACGAGGCCTACGCCACCGCCAACCACAAGATGAAGTACCACGGCGCGGTGCCGATGTGCGGCGTGATGGGCGACACCGAACTGTTCGACTACTTTGCGGGCGCGCAGGTTGCCGCGCAGGCGCTGGCAGGGCTGCCCAAGTACCCGAGCGTCAACTGGCTGGACATCCGGGCGCAGGTCACGGGCACGCTGTACACCGCCTTCCCGGGCACGCCCACGGCCACCGGCCTGAAGTTCGGCTCGGTGGTGAAGAACCTCACGGGCGGCGAGCGGCCGATGTTCGACCTGGGCTTCACGCAGGGCGGCTCTTTCGCGGCGGTATGGGGCGTGTTCGGCAGCGATGGCACGGTCAACGGCATCCTGAACCGGAGCACGCTCGACACCAACCGCTTCACCTACACCATCGACGGCGACGTGCCGGGCACCACGGCGCTGAACACCTCGGTGCTCAAGCTGACCGCGGCGGCCGATGCCAACCGCCTGCGCACCGACGGCCTGCGCTGGATTCCCAAGGCCAATGGCGAGTTCAGGATTCCGGTGGTCACGCTGCACACGCTGGGCGACCTGTACGTGCCCTTCAGCATGGAGCAGATCTACCACCAGCGCGTGGCGGCCAAGGGCAACGGCGGCTGGCTGGTGCAGCGCGCGGTGCGCGGCATCTCGCACTGCGACTTCACGATCGCCGAACAGGTCGAGGCCTTCGACGCGATGGTCAAGTGGGAGCGCGACGGCGTGAAGCCGGCGGGCGACGACGTGGTCACCGCTGCCACGGTGGCGGACCCGGCCTACGGCTGCACGTTCACGCGCCCGCTCGGCACGCTGGACGAAAGCCCCACCAGCAAGGCGACGCGTCCGGGCGCAGCCGCGGCACGCCCCTGCCCGCCCTGAGCGGCGGGATCGGCAGGTGGATCGGCCGATGCTGGGCGCCCGCGCTGTAGCATCGCCTCCACCCACAGGCCACCCACGAGCGCTGCACGATGACCGCGACATTCAGTATCTCCGAGGACGACTATGTCGACGCCATGAAGCTCTACGCGCGCCTGCCGCGCACAGCGCGCTGGCTCCTGGGGGCCGCGGCCGTGCTGCTCGTGCTGGCGGCGGTCTTCGGCACGCGGCAGGTCCAGGCGAGCGCGCTGGGCGGCCTGGCCGGCGGCGCGGGCGTGCTGCTGGCCATGCGCGTTTTCGTCATGCCGATGACGGCCCGCCGGCACTACCGCAAGTACAAGGCGATCCGCGAAGAGTTTTCTGCGGAGCTGCTGGACGACGCACTGCGCCTTCGCGCCCCGCACGGCGAGAGCCGGATCGTCTGGGCGAACGTGCTCAAGTGGCGGCAGGACGACCGCTTCGTGCTCATCTACCTGATGCCGCGCCTCTTCCATGCGCTGCCCAGGTCGGTGGCGTCGCAGGGCTTCGACCTGCCGGGGCTCATCGAGCGGCTGAACCGGCACGTCGGCCCCGAAGCCTGAGGCGCTTCAGGCGGCCGTGGCGCCGCCTAGCTGAAAGCGGAACACCGCCCCCTTGTCGGGCTGCTGCACGAGCCGGATGTCGCTGCCGTGCAGCTGCAGGATGCGCTGCACGATCACCAGGCCCAGCCCGCCGCTGCCGGAACCGTCGCTGCGCGCCCCGCTCAAGAACACCGGGCGCACGAAGAGCCCCTTCTGCAGCTCGCCCGGAATGCCCGGGCCCGTGTCGCTCACCTGCACCGCCACGCCCGAGCTGGCGGGCCGCAGCTGCACCTCGATCTGGCCGCCGGCCGGCGTGTGGCGGATGGCGTTGTCCAGCAGGTTGGTCAGCACGCGCTCGATCATCCCGAGGTCGGCCGACACCACCGGCAGGCCCGGCGCGATGTCGGGCCTGAGCTGCTGGTGGCGCGCCTCGGCCGCGAGTTCGAATTTCTGGAACACGTCCTGCACGAGATCGGCCAGCGCGAAGTTCTCCTTCTCGGGCTTGACCACGCCGTATTCGAGCCGCGCCAGTTCGAACAGCTCCTGTGCGAGCCGGCCCACCTTGCGGCTCTGGCCGAGCGCGATTTCCAGGTAGCGCCGGCGCTCCTCTTCGCTCAGCGAGCCGGCCTTGAGCAGCAGGGTTTCGAGATAGCCGTGCAGTGAAGTGAGCGGCGTGCGCAGGTCGTGCGAGATGTTGGCGAAGAGCTCGCGGCGCTGCTGGTCCGAAAGCGTGAGTTCGCGCCATTGCTCGGCGATGCGGCGCGTCATCTGCGTGAAGGCCTGGCCCAGCAGCGCGATCTCGTCGCCGCCGCGCGAGAGCCGCGCAAGGGTGGGCGCCTCGCCCCCGGGCGAAGCCGGGCCTTCGGTCTCGAAGCGCTTGACGGCCTGGGTCAGCTCGCGCAGCGGCCGCGTGATGAGCCGGAACGCCGCCAGGCCCGCAATGAGGCCGAGCAACGCCACCAGCGCCATCGACCAGAGCGTGGTGCGCAAGAGGTTGTCGGCCGCGAGCCTGGCCGCCAGCGCGTCGTAGTCCTCGCCCTGCAGCACCACGTAGACATAACCCGCATCCCGTCCGCCCACCTTGAGCGGCGCGGCGCTGAACACCTTGGCCGCATCCGCGCTGCGCGGATCGTCGCCCACGATGGGCAGCGCAGCACCCGACAGGAGCTTGCGGATCGGCTCCAGTGCCACACGGTCGCGCTTCAGGTGCCCGGGCGGCGCGGCCTGGGCCTCGATGCGGCCGTCCAGCCCCAGCAGGTAGACCTCCACGGCGGGGTTGACCGCCATCAGCTTGTCGAACAGGTCCTTCACCGCGGCCTGGTTGAGGCCGCCGGGGCGCATCAGCTCCGAGTTCTCGGCGATGTGCGCCGCCAGCCCCATCGACAGGCGCTGCACCACCTCCTGCCCGTGCAGCCCGCTCGCGCGCACCTGCAGCCAGGCCGAGGCGCCGCAGCAGGCCAGCAGCAGCAGCGCGAACACCACCGAGAGGCGGCGCGAGAGCGTGGCCCAACTGGCCCAGGCCATCACGCGCCCCCTTCCTCGCCGGCTCCGGTGGGCGAGAGCTTGTAGCCCCGCCCCCAGACGGTCAGGATGCGCCGCGGCTCGGCCGGATCGGCCTCGACCTTGGTGCGCAGCCGGTTGATGTGCGTGTTGACCGTGTGCTCGTAGCCGTCGTGCTGGTAGCCCCAGACCTGGTTGAGCAGGTCGAGCCGCGAGAACACCTTGCCCGGATGGCGCGCAAAGAAGTACAGCAGGTCGAACTCGCGCGGCGTGAGCTCGATCAGCCTGGCATCGACGCGCACCTCGCGCGCCACAGGATCGATGTCCAGGTTGCCCAGCGTGAGGCTGCCCGACTCCAGGCGGGCATTGCGCGCCAGCGCATCGGTGCGCCGCAGCAGCGCCTTGACGCGCGCCACGAGTTCCAGCACCGAGAAGGGCTTGGCCAGGTAGTCGTCGGCGCCCAGCTCCAGGCCAAGGATGCGGTGCACCTCGCTCGACCGTGCGCTGATGATGATGATCGGCGTGTAGCGCGCCATGGCGCGGGCGCGGCGGCAGATCTCGAGGCCGTCCACGCCGGGCAGCATCAGGTCGAGCACCAGCGCGTCCCAATGGCCGCGCTCCAGTTCGCGCAGGCCCGCGTGGCCGTCCGCGGCGTGTTCGATCACATAGCCTTCGTCGCGCAGGTGCATGCGCAGCAGTTCGGCGATGTGGGCGTCGTCCTCGACGATCAGCACGCGTTTGGCAGTGTCCATGGCACCGATTGTCCCGCCAACCGGCTTTCGGAGTTATCACGATTAATTGAACTCTGCGTGATGAATCGGCCATGGGGTGCGCCCAAGAATCGGCTCCATGACCAGCACCGCCATCGCAAGCACCGCACCCGATGCCCGCCCCATCCACCCGCTGTGGATGCGCATCACGCACTGGCTCAATGCCCTTGCGGTGCTGGTGCTGGTGACGAGCGGCTGGCGCATCTACAACGCATCGCCCCTCTTTGAATTCCGCTTTCCGGGCGCGGTGACGCTGGGCGGCTGGCTCGGCGGTGCGCTGCAATGGCATTTCGCGGCCATGTGGCTGCTGGTGTTCAATGGCTTGGTCTACCTGGCGATCAACATCGCGAGCGGCCGGCTGGCCGCCAGGTTCTTTCCGGTCACGCCGGCCGGTGTCTGGCACGACGCGCTGGCCGCGCTCAAGGGCCGGCTCTCGCATGCCGACCCGCGCCGCTACAACAGCGTGCAGAAGCTGGCCTACCTGTTCGTGATGCTCGACATCGCCGTGATCGTGCTTTCGGGCCTCGTGCTGTGGAAGTCCGTGCAGTTCGCCGTGCTGCGCGACCTGCTGGGCGGCTACGAATTTGCGCGCCGCATCCACTTCTTCGGCATGGCCTCGCTGATCGCCTTCGTCGCCCTACACCTGGTGATGGTGGCGCTGGTGCCCCGCACCCTTCTCACCATGATCCGCGGCCGCGCGCCAAAAGCCTGATATGAGAATCTTCAAAGCCCCAAAGATGATCGGCGTCGATGCCGACGCCGTGGTGCGCGAGGCCCGCACACTGATCGCGAAGCAGCTCGACCAGCCCGCGCGCCGCGCCTTCCTGCAGCGCTCGCTGACGCTCGGCGGCCTTTCGCTGCTTACGGGATGCAGCATCAGCGACGACAGCCATGTGGAAGCGGCGCTCTCGAAGATCTCGCGCTTCAATGACAAGGTGCAGGGCCTCATTTTCAGCCCGACGCAGCTCGCCGAAACCTACCCGGAATCGATGATCACCCGGCCCTTTCCGTTCAATGCCTACTACGGCGAGGACGAGGTCCGCGAGGTCGACGAGGCCGGCTACAAGCTCGAAGTGACAGGCATGGTCGCCGACAGGCGCAGCTGGACACTGGCCGAGCTGCGCGCCATGCCGCAGCACGACCAGGTCACGCGCCACATCTGCGTCGAGGGCTGGAGCGCGATCGGCAAGTGGGGCGGCGTGCGCTTTGCGGACTTCCTGCGCCGCATCGGCGCGGACACCACCGCCAGGTATGTCGGCTTCAAGTGCGCCGACGACTACTACACCAGCATCGACATGCCGACCGCGCTGCACCCGCAGACGCTGCTCACGCTCAGCTACGACGGCCAGCCCCTGCCGCCCAAGTACGGCTTTCCGATGAAGCTGCGGATGCCGACCAAGCTTGGCTACAAGAACCCCAAGCACATCAAGGCGATGTTCGTCACCAACACCTATTCCGGTGGCTACTGGGAAGACCAGGGCTACAACTGGTTCGGAGGGAGCTGAGCCGCACCCGTGCGGCTCGACTGCCGATGAAAGCGCGAGGCCGTGTTCCCAGTGGGACCGCGCCATTCTCTTGAAAATGAAACCTCAACTGGAAGATTCCGAATGAACAAGCTCACTGCAACCCTGTTCGCAACCTGCATCGCCTTTGCCGGCGCCTCGGCCTTCGCCGCCGACGACATGGCGAAGGACGGCATGGCCAAGGATTCCATGGCCAAGGACGGCATGAAGAAGGATTCGATGGCGAAGGACGCCATGTCCAAGGACGGCATGAAGAAAGACGGGATGTCCAAGGACGGCATGAAGAAGGACGGCATGTCCAAGGACGCGATGGGCAAGGACGAGATGAAGAAGTAAGCAGCAGGGGTACGCGGCATTGACGCCCGCCGCAATCGGCGGCAATGTCGCTTCCACCGGCCTGGCCTCCAAGCCTCCTTCAAGGACAGCACATGAGATTCCCCGCACTCACCGCAGGCATGCTCGCCGCCGCGGTGCTGGCTTGGCATGCCGCACCTTCGGTCGCAGAGCCGGCCCGGCGCGTGCCGGCGGCCGCGGTCGACCTCGCCGCCCCGCCCACCCTGAAGTACGACACCGCCGTGTTCGCCGGCGGCTGCTTCTGGGGCGTGCAGGGCGTGTTCCAGCGCGTCAAGGGCGTGAACAACGCCGTGTCGGGCTACGCCGGCGGCGACGCCAAGACGGCGCGCTACGAGGACGTGGGCTCGGGCCGCACCGGCCATGCCGAGGCGGTGCGCATCACCTACGACCCGCGGCAGATCAGCTACGGCAAGCTGCTGCAGATCTATTTCTCGGTGGCGCACGACCCGACCCAGTTCAACCGGCAAGGGCCGGACGTCGGCCCTCAGTACCGCTCCACCGTTTTTGCCGAGAACCCTGAACAGGCCCGCGTTGCGAAGGCCTACATCGCGCAGCTGAACCAGGCGAAGACCTTCAACAGGCAGTTGGCCACCACCATCGAAATGTCGAAGCCCTTCTATGCGGCCGAGGCCTACCACCAGGACTTCCTCACGCGCCATCCGAGCCACGAGTACATCGTGTTCAACGACCTGCCCAAGATCGACGACCTGAAGAAGCTGTTTCCCGAAAGCTACCGGCCGACGCCGGTGCTGGTGAATGCGGCAAAGGGCGGCTGAAGCCCCTCAGCCGGGCGCCGGCGCATCGGCCCGCGCATCGTAGGCGCCGCGGCGCGCAGCCTGGTTGCAGCGGGCACGGTGCACCAGCGCCTGCTGCGCCACGGCAACGTTGGCGGCGTCGCCCTTCCAGGCGTCCAGCGCCGGCTGCTGGACCGCGCGCGAATACGAAAACGCCAGCGCCCATGGCAGGCGCGAACCGGCTCTCGCATTCATGGCATTCAACCGGGCCGATGCCAGCTGCGCCGACTGCCCGCCCGACAAGAAGGCGATGCCCGGCACGGCCGCGGGCACGGTGCGCCGCAGGCACGACACCGTGGCGTCGGCGACTTCCTCCACGCTCTCCTGCTTCGGGCTGTCCTGCCCGGGCAGCACCATGTTGGGCTTCAGCAGCATGCCTTCGAGCAGCACGCCCTGCAGGCGCAGCTGGGCGAACACCGCATGCAGCGTCTCCTCGGTGATTTCCGCGCAACGCGCGAGGGAATGGTCGCCTTCCATCAGCACCTCGGGCTCGACGATGGGCACAAGCCCGGCCTCCTGGCACAAGGCTGCGTAGCGGGCCAGCGCATGGGCGTTGACCTCGATGCATGCACGGCTCGGCAGGCCGGTGCCGGGCGTGATGACGCCGCGCCATTTGGCGAAGCGCGCGCCCATGCCGGCATATTCGGCCAGCCGTTCGCGCAGGCCGTCCAGGCCTTCGGTGACAGTCTCCCCGGGGTGGCCCGCCAATGGCTTCGCGCCGGTGTCGACCTTGATGCCCGGAATGATGCCCGCGCCGCTGAGCACCGAGACGAAGGACGCGCCCGATTTCGTCCGCTGGCGCATGGTTTCGTCGAAGAGGATGGCGCCGCTGATGGAGGCGCCGAGGTTCGGCGCGGTGACGATCAGCTCGCGCCAGTCGCGCCGCGCGTCCTCGGTCTGCGGGATGCCCAGTTTGGCAAAGCGCTTGTGGCAGGTGGCGTTGCTCTCGTCCATCGCGAGCAAGCCCTTGTCGCCGGCGACCAGCGCCCGGGCGGTGTCGATCAATGCCTGTGCAGTCATGATGATGAGACCCTCACTTGCTTGGAAAGATCGTACGCCTCCACCCGCGCCGAGGCTAGATCACGTTTTTCTCGACGAGCGGCCGGTTCTCCAGAATCCGCGCGAACGACACCGGCGACAGGTCGAGGCTGCGGTATTTGCCATAACGGATGAGTTCCGCCACGCCGCGCCCCGCCGCCGGGCACTGCTGGAGCCCGTGCCCGGAAAAGCCGTTGGCAAAGAACAGGTTGTCGCAGTCCGGATGCAGGCCCAGGATCGCGTTGTGGTCGAACAGGTTCATCTCGTAGTAGCCGGCCCACGCGCCGGTCATGCGGATGGCCTCGAAGGCGGGCACGCGGCGCGCCAATGCGGGCCAGATGAAATCGTCGAAGACGCGGTAGTCGACTTCGAGCGGTGCGTCGTCGCGGTCGCGGTCCTGGGGCGGCGCAAAGCCGCAGATGAAGCGCCGGCCTTCGGGGCGCAGCCAGATGCCCGAGGTGTCGATCACCAGCGGGCAGCCCGGCAGGGTCTCGGGGCACGAAAAGCTGAACACCATGCGGCGGCGCGCGCGCACCGGCAGATCGATGCCGGCCCAGCCCGCCACCCTCGCGGCCCAGGCGCCGGCGGCATTGACCACCACGTCGGCCTCCAGCACGTTGCCGATGTCCAGTTCCACGCCCGCCACCACGCGGCCGCTGCGCTTCAATCCCGTGGCCTGCGACTGCACATAGCGCGCCCCCTGCGAAATGGCTTTCTTGCGAAAGGCCTGCAACAGGCTGTAGCCGTCGTACCAGCCCTCGCCCGAAAGGCCCAGCGAGGCCAGCGCAATGCCCTCGGCCGACATCCATGGAAAGCGCGCCTGCAGCGCGTCGGGCGCCAGCAGGACCACATCGACGCCGTGCGCCTTCTGCACCGCGTGGTTCTCGCGCAGCACCTCGACGCCCTCCGGCGGCGTCAGGTACAGGTAGCCCGGCTCGACCAGGCCGATGTCGGGCACGTTGTCGCCGACGCGCAGGTTTTCGCCCAGCTGGCGGAAGAAGTCGATGCCGTAGAGCGACATCTCGATGTTGATGGCGCTCGAGAACTGCTGCCGGATCGAACTGGCCGACAAGGCCGACGAGGCCTGCGTGTAAGAAAAATCGCGCTCGACCACGGTGACGTCGAACGGCTCCTCCTGCGGATCCCGGTTGAGAAAATAGGCGATGGCGGAGCCGATGGCACCGCCGCCGATGATCACCACACGACGCATGAAATTCCTTTCTTGCTGTTCGCCGACAGATCCAATCCGGGCGAGCCGCCGCAAAAAAAAACGCGAGCCCGGCACGCAGAATAGCAACGATGAGAAAAGACATTCCCAACCTGGGTGCCTTGCAGGCCTTCGAGGCCTCGGCGCGCCTGGGGAGCTTCACCCGCGCGGCGGCCGAACTCGCGCTCACGCAAAGCGCGGTCGGGCGGCAGGTGGCCACGCTCGAGCAGCGGCTGGGCGTGGCGCTGTTCTCGCGCGTGCGGCGGCGCCTCACGCTCACCGACACCGGGCGCGAGTACGCGGCGCGCATCCGCCGCCACCTCGACCAGATCCGGCGCGACACGCAGGAGATCAGCGCCGGCCACGACATGGGCTTCGTGCTCGAAGTGGCCGTAGTGCCCACCTTCGCCACGCAATGGCTGATCCCGCGGCTGCCCGATTTCAGCCGGCGGCACCCCAACATCACCGTCAATCTCTCGGCGCGCTCGCAGCCCTTCTCGTTCCAGGAGAACGCCTACGACGCGGCCATCTATTTCGGCGACCAGTTCTGGCCCGGCACCCAGGGCGGGCTGATCTTTTCCGAAGGCCAGATGGTGCCGGTCTGCAGCCCCGCCTTCCGCGATGCCAACGGGCCGTGGGACGAATCGGCCTTCGAGCGCTGCCGCCACGTGCACCTGGGCACGCGCGCCCATGCCTGGCGCGACTGGTATGCGCAGCAGGGCTGGGACTACACGGTGCACGCCTCGCGCGGGCCGCGCTACGAGCTCTTCACCATGGTGACCGCCGCCGCGGCCGCCGGCATGGGCGTGGGCCTGGCGCCGCGCATCCTGATCGAGCGCGAGCTGCGCACCGGCGAGCTCGTGATCCCGATCGACCGGCACCTGGAGGTGCGCCAGGGCTACTACTTCGCCTACCCCGAGGGCCGGCCGGCCTCCGGGGCGCTGGAGCACTTCGAGCGCTGGGTGCTTGGGCTCGCGCCGTCCTAGACGGGATTGGGATTGCGCTCGAGGAATCCCTGCTGGTGCCAGTACTCCGCGCTGTCGAACATGTTGATGCGGACCAGGAGTAGTTAACAAAGCCTTCACTGAGTCCCGTTCGGAGGCCTGTAGCATGTGCCGCGAGAGGCGATCTGTGCGCGGCGTCTGATCCCGCAAGAAACGCCTCTCAAGAGAAAACGACAACTAATAAATTTTCAGGAGGAACCACATGCTTGTCGAAATTGACGAAAACGGAATGATTAGTCACGCGCGAGTCAGAAATGCTCGCAGCCCCGTAATCGAACGAGGCAGGCGAACCGGCGCAATCACGGGCATCGTCGTGCATCAGACCGATGCCGATACCTCGGCGTCTTCATTGAACAGCTACAAGCGCCCGAAGGCGAATGGCGCGCACTTTCTCATCGATACGGATGGAACCATCTATCAGACCGCTGCAATCTATCAGCGCACGAATCACGTCGGACCGCTGAAGGCGAGATGCCTCGCCGTAGGGGCCGCAATGCCGTGCAACCTGCGCGACTATGCGAATGCAGGAGTGGAAGGAATGCATCGCATTGAAATGCGCAAGCCGCCCAGTGATCGTTATCCGAGCAACGTGGAGGCCATCGGGATAGAGATGGTTGGCAGGGCAGCGCTGCCGGTAGGCTTCAAGCCAATTGGTGAACCAGCAAAGTGGACGCTCGAAAGACAACGAGGTGAGTTCGGCATATTCGCTACCCCGACTGCGGCTCAAAATCTATCTCTCTCCTGGCTTGTCAAGGCGCTTGAAGATTCCATGCAGATTCCTTCGAGTGAAATCTTTCGTCATCCCGTGGTCAGCAGAAAGAATCCAACGGAAGCGCGAGGCGCAAACTGGAGTCTTCCCGTACCAACGCCATGAACAAGACCCATATTCTCGCGACCGTGGCGGCGCTGATCTTGGCCGCAGTCGGGTCCCCGGCGCGGGCGGCCGACAGGCGCTATCCCCTCGCATATGTGCAGAAAGTGGAGATCACAGAACCTTCAGGCCGAACTGCCTGGGAAGACAAGGACGTCCTTGACTGCGACGATGTCGTGCTGACAGAAGAGGATGTCCGCTTTGCCTTGCAGCACATGCGCAGGGTTTCATGGAAGGCCTACAACCCCGAAAACACCGACACCACGGGGTGTAAAGGGAGCGTGCTCGTTACCTTCCAGAACGGGAAGGTCCTCGCCATGGGCGTTGAGCCCACGGGGCGGATCAGCACCCAAGAGTACGACGCAAAGATGAAGCTCGCGGCCAGTCCACCGGGCTTCTACGATTGCGCTCCTTGCGGCGAACGCAAGATGGCACTCCTGAAGGACGCGCTGTATCGCGCGCACGAGCGAGCGCTGAGGAAACTGGCAGCCGAAGGGAAATTTCCGCCTGACGAGGTAGAGCGCCGGTTGAAGTGGTTCCGGGAAAGCCGCGAAAAGCCCTGACGCGCCCACCACCGCAAAACTTTCCCAAACCTGCTTCTGCGGGTTTTCTTTTGGCCCCCGGGCCAC
Organism: Variovorax sp. 01N425; assembly: GCF_056399465.1. NCBI lineage: Bacteria > Pseudomonadati > Pseudomonadota > Betaproteobacteria > Burkholderiales > Comamonadaceae > Variovorax > Variovorax sp. 01N425. Next base: position 158,430 of record NZ_JBFTRJ010000004.1, read on the forward strand.
CATAAGATTCCGTGAACCAATGAAGTCGTCCGCATGAACATTGCCCTCGAACGCCCCGGCCAACCCGACGTCATCCAGCTCATCAATGACCTCGATGCGTACCAGAAGCCGCTGTACCCGCCCGAGAGCCACTACGGCATCGACATTGCAGCGCTGTCGGCGGCCCACGTGCTCTTTGCGGTCGCGCGCGACGAGGCCGGCACGGCCATCGGCTGCGGCGCCCTGGTCATGAACCCCGGCTACGGCGAACTCAAGCGCATGTACGTGCGCCCACAGAGCCGCGGGCAAGGCGTGGCCGCGAAGGTGCTGGGCTTTCTCGAAGCCGAAGCAGCGGCATGCGGATGCGCCGTGTTCCGTCTGGAGACGGGCGTGCACCAGCCCGAGGCGCTCGCGTTCTATGCGCGCGCGGGCTATGCGCGGCGCGAGCGCTTCGGCGACTATCCCGACGATCCGCTGAGCGTGTTCATGCAGAAGGAGAAAGCGGCGGCATAACCCGCTGCGCGGGCCGGCCGGCTCACCGCGCCTCGCAGCCGGCGAACCCCTCAAGCCCGGCCAGCTCATCCAGGATCGGGCATTCCGGACGCTCATCGCCTTCGCAACAATGGGCCAGGCGCTCCAGCAGGCGCTGCATGTGCGCAAGCTCCTCGATCCGCTGCGCGAGGTCGTCGGCCCGCTCGAGCGCGACGCGCTTCACATTGAAGCTCGCGCGATGTCCGTCGCGCCACAAGGCGTGCAGCTCGACGACCTCCGGTGTTTCGAAACCCAGCGCGTGCGCCCTTCGCACGAAGCGCAGCGTCGGCACGGCGCGTTCGTCATAGCGGCAGCCATCGCCGTCGGTACGCGCCAAGCCGTCGAGCAGTCCGAGCGACTCGCAGTCGCGCAGCAGTTGCGCAGATGCGCCAGACCGGGCAACAAGGTCCGCAACCGACAAGCGTGTCCCAGCAGCCGGTACCGTGGGATGTTCCATGGAATTCTCCTTCCAGAGCCAACAAAGAACAAAGTCTCGGCCTTCACACCGTGGGAGAGTCAAGAAGCCGCATGGTGGACTTCCAAGATGAAGTCAGGGTAATCCCTTGGTTTCACGCCAAAACCCCTCGTTCCTGGCCCGCTACTTGCGATATCGTTCGAAAATGACAGAAAATTTTCTTATCTGACATATATTTGTAAATTCATTTTCATTACGCGCACCCTTCGAGGTGCATCGCCCGCCCCATGAGCACCAACGTCGACACCAATGGCACCACCGTGGCCCAGCGCATTGCGCAGGCGCTGCCGCGGCTGACGCGTTCGCACCGCCAGGTGGCCGACTTCGTGCTGGAGCACCCGCTGCAAGTCGCCACGCTGCCGATCGACGAGCTCGCGGCCGCGGTCGGCGTGTCAGTGGCCACGGCCAACCGCTTTGCACGGGCGCTGGATTTCGACGGCTACGCCACCTTCCGCGCCGAGCTCGTGCGCGGCTTCGAATCGCTGGTGGCGCCGGTGGAGCGGCTGCGCGGCAACCTGGAACATCCGACCACGGTGGCCGAGGTGTTTGCCACCGCGCTCGACGAGAGCCGGCGCAACATCGAGGCCACGCGCCAGTCGCTCGACTACGCCGCCTGCGACGCCGCGGTGCAGCGCATCCTGAAGGCGCGCTCGATCTACATCGGCGGCTTCGGCGCCAGCGCCTGGCTCGCGGGGCTGCTGCAGCACGGGCTGGACGGCAGCTGCAACGACGTGCGGATGCTGTCCAGCGTCAGCGGCGTCACGCATGCGGCGCGCACGCTCACGCACGCCGGCCCTCAGGACCTGTTCATCGGCCTGACCTTTCCGCGCTACCTCACCGACACGGTGGCGCTGGCGCAGATCGCCAAGGGCCAGGGCTGCGCCGTGCTGGCGCTGACCGACCGTCCGAGTTCGCCGCTCGCCCCGCTGGCCGACGTGGCGCTCTATTGCCAGACCGAGACCAGCTACCGGCCGAACTGCGAAACCAGCGTGCTGGCATTGATCGAGGCACTGACCAGCGCGGTGGCGCTGCGTGCGCCGCGCGCGGTGCAGTCCGCGAGCCGCATCCTGCAGGCGGTGCGGCCCTGGCTGCATGGCGCGCAGGGCCTGCCGCGGGCGGAAGTCTCCTCGGCACTGCCCGCCGGCGCGGCACCGGCCGGGGCCACCAGGAAAAAGAAGAAAGCCTCCTCATGAAGAACAACAGCATCACGCCCGTCATCGCCATCCACGGCGGTGCCGGCACCATCAGCGCCGCCACCACCAGCGCGGCGCAGGCGCAGGCCTACCACGACGCCTTGCGCAAGATCGTGCAGGCCGCGCAGGCGCAGCTGCTCAAGGGCGCATCCGCGCTCGACGCGACCTGCCTCGCGGTCGAGCTGCTCGAAGAGTGCCCGCTCTTCAACGCGGGCCACGGCGCAGTGTTCACGCACGAGGAAACCCATGAACTCGACGCCGCCGTGATGGACGGCGCCACGCTCGCGGCCGGCGCCATTGCCGGCGTATGCCACGTGCGCCGCCCGGTGCGCGCCGCGCGTGCCGTGCTGGAGGACGGCGCGCACGTGCTGCTGGCCGGCGCGGGCGCCGAAGCCTTCGCGCGCGAGCACGACCTTGAAATGGTCGAGCCCTTCTTCTTCTCCACCGAGGCGCGGCGCCAGCAGCTCTACCGCGTGCGCGACACCGGCCGCGTGGTGACGGACCACGAAGGCGCGGCCATGACACCGCCGCTCGACGAGGACAAGAAACTCGGCACCGTGGGCGCGGTCGCGCTCGACATGCACGGCCACCTGGCCGCGGCCACCTCGACCGGCGGCATGACCAACAAGCGCGTCGGCCGCATCGGCGATTCGCCGCTGATCGGCGCCGGCACCTATGCCGACGACCGCACCGCCGCCGTGTCCTGCACCGGCAGCGGCGAAATGTTCATCCGCGTCGCCGCCGCCTACGACATCTGCGCCCGCATGGCCTATGGCGGCGCCACGCTTGAAGCGGCCACGCACGCCGTGGTGCACCAGTCGCTGCCCGCCATCGGCGGCACCGGCGGGCTGATCGCCATCGACCGCCACGGCAACCTGAGCCTCGCCTTCAACACCGAAGGCATGTACCGCGGCCACGCGCGCGGCGACGAGGCACCCGCAACAGCCATCTTCGCCTGACACGCACACGTTTTTTTCTCGCACCATGTCCTCCCCTTCCCTCGCCCTGCCAGACGGCCGCGTTCTCGCCGTCGACGATCTCACCGTGCGGTTCTCGACCTCCGAGCGCACGGTCGATGCGGTCAAGAACCTTTCCTTCCACGTCGACCATGGCGAAACGCTCGCGGTGGTGGGCGAGTCGGGCTCGGGCAAGTCGGTGACTTCGCTCGCGCTGATGCGGCTGGTGGAACACGGCGGCGGACGCATCCTGGGCGGAAGCATGGCGTTTCGCCGCCGCAATGGCGAAGTGCTCGACCTCGCACAGGCGCGCGACACCGAGATGCGCAACATCCGCGGCGCCGACATCGCGATGATCTTCCAGGAGCCGATGACCTCGCTCAACCCGGTGTTCACCGCCGGCGAGCAGATTGCCGAGGCCATCCGCATCCACCAGGGCAAGAGCAACACGGCCGCGCGCGCCGAGGCGCTGCGCATGCTGGAGCTGGTGCGCATTCCCGAAGCGCGCAACGTGCTCGACCGCTTTCCGCACCAGCTCTCGGGCGGCATGCGCCAGCGCGTGATGATCGCGATGGCGCTCTCGTGCAAGCCGCAGCTGCTGATTGCCGACGAGCCCACCACCGCGCTCGACGTGACCATCCAGGCGCAGATCCTCCAGCTCATCCGCGAGCTGCAGAAGGAGATGCGCATGGGCGTGCTCTTCATCACGCACGACATGGGCGTGGTGGCCGAGATTGCCGACCGCGTGCTCGTGATGTACCGCGGCGACAAGGTCGAAGCGGGCAGTTCCGATACGGTGTTCGCATCGCCGCAGCACCCCTACACCAAGGCGCTGCTGTCGGCCGTGCCCAAGCTCGGCGCGATGCAGGGCACCGACCTGCCCGCCAAGTTCGAGCTGCTGCGCACCGAGGGCACGCCCGAGACGGTGCCGTCCACCCACACCACGCCGCAGACCACCGTGCGCGAGGGCGCGGGCCCGATCCTGCGCGTGCGCGACCTCGTCACGCGCTTCGACGTGCGCAGCGGCCTGTTCGGCCGCGTGAAGCGCCGCGTGCATGCGGTGGAAAAGATCAGCTTCGACCTCTACCCCGGCGAGACGCTGGCGCTGGTCGGCGAATCGGGCTGCGGCAAGTCGACCACGGGCCGCTCGCTGCTGCGCCTGGTCGAGAGCCAGAGCGGCGCGATCGAGTTCGGCGGCCAGAACATCCGCGAGCTGCCCACGCGCGAGCTGCAGGCCCTGCGCCGCAACATCCAGTTCATCTTCCAGGACCCGTTCGCCTCGCTCGATCCGCGCGTGACCGTGGGCTTCTCGATCATGGAGCCGCTGCTCATCCACAACATCGCCAAGGGCGCCGAGGCGCAGCAGCGCGTCGACTGGCTGCTGCAGAAGGTCGGCCTGCCGCCCGAGGTGGCGCAGCGCTATCCGCACGAGTTCTCGGGTGGGCAGCGCCAGCGCATCGCCATCGCACGCGCGCTCGCGCTCAACCCCAAGGTGGTGGTGGCGGACGAATCGGTGTCGGCGCTGGACGTGTCGATCCAGGCGCAGATCGTCAACCTCATGCTCGACCTGCAGCGCGAGCTGGGCGTGGCCTTTCTCTTCATCTCGCACGACATGGCGGTGGTGGAACGCATCAGCCACCGCGTGGCCGTGATGTACCTCGGCCAGATCGTCGAGATCGGCCCGCGCCGCGCCGTGTTCGAAGCGCCGCAGCACGCCTACACCCGCAAGCTGATGGCCGCGGTGCCGGTGGCCGACCCGTCGCGCCGCCACAAGCCGCGCGCGCTGCTCGAAGGCGAGATCCCGAGCCCGATCCGCGCCGTGGGCGACGAGCCCGACGTGCCGCCGCTGGTGCAGGTGGCGCCCGGCCACTTCGTGGCACGGCATGCCATCGGCGGCGCCTTCTGAGCGACCGGCAGATTTTTTTCAACCCGCAGGCCCTCCTGCTTTTTTTCTCGAACCGACTGGAGTTTCTTTCCATGAAGCAATCTTCTTCCTCCCTGCGATGGGCATCGGCACTGCTGGGCCTGGCCGCACTGGCTGCATCGGGCACGGCGCTGGCCGCGAAAGACGTGGTGCTGTCGATCGGCTACCAGCCCGAAACGCTGGACCCGTACAACACCAACACCACCATCACCACGGCTGTGACCAAGACCTTCTATGAAGGCCTGTTCCAGTTCGACAAGGACCTGAAGGTGCAGAACGTGCTGGCCGAGAGCTACGACGTGTCGAAGGACGGCCTGGTCTACACCATCAAGCTGCGCACCGGCGTCAAGTTCCACGACGGCACTGACTTCAACGCAGAGGCCGTGAAGTTCGTGCTCGACCGCGTGCTCAACCAGGACAACAAGCTGCTGCGCTACAACCAGTTCAACCGCGTGGGCAAAGTCGAGGCGCTCAACCCGACGACCGTGCGCATCACGCTGAAGGAGCCCTTCGGCCCTTTCATCAACTCGCTGGCCCATGCCTCGGCCGCGATGATCTCGCCCACCGCGCTCAAGAAATGGGGCAACAAGGACATCGCTTTCCACCCCGTGGGCACCGGCCCCTTCGAATTCGTCGAGTGGAAGCAGACCGAAGCCGTCAAGGCGAAGAAGTTCGACGGCTACTGGAAGAAGGGCTATCCGAAGATCGACACGGTCTCATGGAAGCCGGTGCTCGAGAACAACACGCGCGCCGCGATGCTGCAGACCGGCGAAGCCGACTTCGCCTATCCCATTCCCTATGAGCAGGCCGACCTGCTGAAGAAGAGCGAGAAGCTCGAAGTGGTGGCCACGCCGTCGATCATCACGCGCTTCCTCACATTCAACGTGATGCAAAAGCCTTATGACAACCCGAAGGTGCGCGAAGCCATTGGCTATGCCATCAACAAGGAGGCGCTCGCCAAAGTCGCCTTCAGCGGCTTCGCATTTCCGGCGCAGGGCTTCGTGCCGCAGGGTGTCAAGTTCGCCGAAAAGATGGCGCCGATCGGCTACGACGTCAAGAAGGCGAAGCAACTGCTCGCAGAAGCCGGCTATCCGAATGGCTTCGAGTCGGTCCTCTGGAGCCACTACAACAACACGACCTCGCAGAAGGTGATCCAGTTCCTGCAGCAACAGCTCGCGCAAGTGGGTATCAAGCTGCAGGTACAGGCACTCGAGGTAGGCCAACGCGCCGAATGGGTCGAAACTTGGGCCGATCCGGCAACCGCCAAGGTGCGCCTGTACTACGTTGGCTGGTCGTCTTCTACCGGCGAAGCCGACTGGGCGCTGCGCCCGCTGTTCGCCTCGGAAGCCTGGCCGCCGAAGCTTGCCAACTACGCGTACTACAAAAACGACTTGGTCGACGGCAATATCGCCAAGGCGCTCGTCACAGTGGACGACAAGGAAAAGGCCGCGCTCTACAAGGCCGCTCAGGAACAGCTCCAGAAGGACTTGCCACGCATTCCGCTGGTCACGGAGCAAAACCTGTCGTCGCATGCCAAGCGGCTCTCGGGCGTGTTCGTGATGCCTGACGGCAACATCAACATCGACGCAATTGCAGTGTCGAACTGATCGCCGCCTCTTCGTTTCCTGACTGACTGTCCGGTGGGCGGTGGCACTGCGCCATCGCCCGCTCGCGACAACCGCACCCCATGCTGAATTACTTCCTCAAACGACTGTTGGGCCTGGTCCCGACTCTGCTCATCGTGGCAGTGTTGGTGTTCCTGTTCGTCCACATGCTGCCCGGTGATCCGGCGCGCCTTGCCGCCGGCCAGGACGCTGACGAGCAGACGATCGCCGTGGTGCGACAGGAGCTGGGCCTCGACAAGCCGCTGCCCCAGCAGTTCGTGAGCTTCTTCTCCCATATGCTGCAGGGCGACTTCGGCACCTCGATCCGCACGCGGCGGCCGGTGTCGATGGAGATCGGCGAGCGCTTCTTCCCCACGGTGATGCTGACCATCACCAGCATGGTGTGGGCCGTGATCTTCGGCATGGGCATCGGCATTGTTTCTGCCGTGTTCCGCAACCAATGGCCCGACCGGCTCGGCATGACGCTGGCCGTGTCGGGCATCTCCTTTCCGGCATTTGCCCTCGGCATGCTGCTGATGCAGATCTTCTCGGTCCAGCTCGGCTGGCTGCCCACGGTGGGCGCGAGCAGCTGGAAGCACTACATCCTGCCCTCGATCACGCTGGGTGCCGCGGTGGCTGCCGTGATGGCGCGCTTCACGCGCGCTTCGTTCGTCGAAGTGATCCAGGAAGATTTCGTTCGCACCGCGCGTGCCAAGGGCGTGCGCGAGCGCACCGTCATCATCAAGCACTGCCTGCGCAATGCGCTGATCCCGGTGGTCACGATGATGGGGCTGCAGTTCGGCTTCCTGCTGGGCGGCTCGATCCTGGTCGAGGCGGTCTTCAACTGGCCGGGCCTCGGGCGCCTGCTGGTCGACGCCGTGCAGATGCGCGACTACCCCGTGATCCAGACGCTGGTGCTGCTGTTCTCGCTCGAATTCATCCTGATCAACCTCGTGGTGGACGTGCTGTACGGCTACATCAACCCGACCATCCGCTACAAGTGAGGCAGCCGACATGACGCAAGCTACCGGCACGACTGCCGAATCGATCGCGCCGCCCATCGTGGCGGTTCAAACCGCGGGCAAGGTCCGCACGCCCTGGGGCGAATGCTGGCGCCGCTTCAAGAAGCAGCCCGTGGGCATCGTCGCGGCGCTGTTCGTGCTGCTGCTGGTGTTCGTCGCGGTGTTCGCGCCGTGGATCGTGCCCTTCGACCCGGAGAACTTCTTCGACTACGACATGCTGAACACGGGGCCTTCGGCCACGCACTGGTTCGGCGTCGATCCGCTGGGCCGCGACATCTTCAGCCGCATCCTGATGGGTGCGCGCATCTCGCTGATGGCGGGCTTTCTCTCGGTGCTGGTGGGCGGCTTCGTCGGCACGGCCTTCGGCCTGCTCGCGGGCTACTACGAAGGCTGGTGGGACCGCATCGTGATGCGCATCTCCGACGTGCTCTTTGCCTTCCCCGGCATTCTTCTGGCGCTTGGCGTGGTTGCCATCCTCGGCAGCAGCATGACGAACGTGGTGGTGGCGGTGTCGGTGTTCAGCGTGCCGGCCTTCGCGCGCCTGGTGCGCGGCAACACGCTGGTGCTCAAGCAGCAGACCTACATCGAGGCCGAGCGCAGCATCGGCGCATCGGACTGGACCATCATCGTGCGGCACATCCTGCCGGGCACCATCTCGTCGATCGTCGTGTATTTTTCGATGCGCGTGGGCACCTCGATCATCACGGCCGCCAGCCTCTCGTTCCTGGGCATGGGCGCGCAGCCGCCGACGCCCGAATGGGGCGCGATGCTCAGCGAAGCCCGCGCCGACATGGTGACCTCGCCGCACGTGGCGCTGTTCCCGAGCCTGGCCATCTTCTTCACCGTGCTGGCGTTCAACCTGCTGGGCGATGCACTGCGCGACGCGCTCGATCCGAAGATCGACCGCGAATAACCCATTCATTCGATGCCAGCGAACTCCCTGCCCTACATCGGCACCTTGCTGCAAGGCACGCGCAACGCGATCACCGACGTCGAAGGCGTCACGGTCGGCCACCGCACGCTCGACGACGGCGGCGTGCAGACCGGCGTGACGGTGATCCGTCCGCATGCGGGCGATCCGTTCCGCGACAAGGTACCGGCCGCCGCCGTGGTGCTCAACGGCTTCGGCAAGAGCGTGGGGCTGGTGCAGCTCGCAGAGCTCGGCGTGCTGGAGACGCCGATTGCGCTGACCAACACGTTCTCGGTCGGCACGGTGGCCACGGCGCAGATCCGCCATTGCATAACGGCCAACCCCGAGAGCGGACGGTCGCTGCCGACGGTGAATCCACTGGTCTTCGAGTGCAACGACGGTTTTCTGAACGACATCCAGCGGCTGGCCGTGACCGAGGCCGACTACCTGCGCGCGCTCGAGAGCGCCGGCTCCGACTTCGCGCAGGGCTCGGTCGGCGCGGGGCGCGGCATGTCGAGCTTCCAGCTCAAGGGCGGCATCGGCAGCGCCTCGCGGCGCGTCTCGGCGCCAGGGGGCGAATTGCACACCGTGGGCACGCTGGTGCTCGCGAACTACGGGCGCCAGCCGCAGCTGGTGCTGGCCGGGCATCCGGTCGGCGAGCGGCTGGCCGCGCACGGCACGCGCGAATCCAGGGAGCCCGAGAAGGGCTCGATCATCATCGTCGTCGCCACCGATGCACCGCTCGATGCGCGCCAGCTGCGCCGCCTCGCGCTGCGTGCGGGCGCGGGGCTGGCACGCACCGGCTCGGTCTTCGGCCATGGCAGCGGCGACATCGTGCTGGCCTTCTCGACCGCCTACACCGTGCCCGACCGCGTCGATCGCCCGATGCCGGCCATCGCCATGGTGCACGACGGGTTGCTCGACGGCCTCTTCCAGGCCGCGGCCGACAGCACCGAGCAGGCGATCCTGCACGCGCTCTGGCGCGCGACGGCCGTGACAGGCCGCGATGGCAATCACCGGGCAGCGCTGTCGGAACTGCTGCCGCCCTCTTCCCTTTCTTCTCTTTAGCGCAACCGCACTCCCTCCCATGAAAGTCCTGATCTCCACCGACATCGAAGGCGTTGCGGGCGTCTACCACCACGAGCAGGCGCGGCCCGGCAACCCCGAGTACGAACGCGCCCGCCTGCTGATGGCGCACGAGGCCAGCGCGGCCGTTGCCGGCGCCTTCGAGGCCGGCGCCACCGAGGTGCTGGTCAACGATTCGCACGGCGGCTTTCGCAACATGCCGCCCGACGTGCTCGATGCGCGCGCCCGCGTGGTGCAGGGCAAGCCGCGTTACCTGAGCATGGTGGCCGGCGTGGAGGAAGAAGGCGTGGACGCCGTCTGCATGGTGGGCTACCACTCGCGCGCGCAGGGCCGCGGCATCCTCGCCCACACCATCAACGGCTTTGCCTTTGCCGGCATCCGGCTCGGCGAGCAGGAACTGGGCGAGGCCGGGCTCTACGGCGCACTGGCCGGCGAATATGGCGTGCCGGTGGTGATGGCCAGCGGGGACGACGTGTTCATCGCCGAGAACCGGGCGCTTTTTCCGCACGCGACCTTCGTGCAGACCAAGCGTGCCACGGGGTTCAACAGCGGGGTGTCGCTGTCACCCGAGCAGTCGCGCGCCGCCATCCGGGCGGGTGTGGCCGAGGCGCTGGCTGCACGCGGTAATGCGAGGCCGCTGGTGTTCAAGGGTCCGCAGGTGGTCACACTGCGCACGCAGTCGCCGATGATGGCGGATCTGTTCTGCCAATGGCCGTCGTTCGAGCGCGTCGACGGTGTCACGTTGCGGTTTTCTGCCGAGACGGTGGAAGCGGCTGTGCGGATGCTGAACTGCTGTTCGGCGATGTCTTCTATGTTGCGTTGAGTTTTTTGGGTTCCGGGGCCGGGTCTCGCCCCGGCGGGCGACTCACTTTCTTTTGCTTCGCCAAAAGAAAGTAAGCAAAGAAAAGGCGACCCTACTGTCTGCGTCCCTCCGCTTCGCTGCGGGCAACCTGCGGTGCTCGATTCCGGCGGGGGTCCGCAGAACTCGCTTCGCTCGGACAGCTGCGGCCCTGATCCCGCCTCCATCTGCGCTCCTCGGCGCATACAGAAGGGGTGGGAGCGGGCGGCCTTCGCTTCGCTCGGCCCCAATATCCAACAGCCAATACCAACAGCCAATTCCAACCACCGCGGCGCGCAGCGCCGCGGTGGCTTGGTGGCCGAGCGAAGCAAAGGCCTGTGTGGTTCCCAAGCCCCTCTGTATGCGCCGAGGAGCGCAGCGTTTCGCGGATCAGGGCCGCAGCTGTCCGAGCGAAGCGAGTTCTGCGGACCCCGCGAAACGCGAGCACCGCAGGTTGCCCGTAGCGCAGCGAAGGGTCGCAGACAGTGGGGTCGCCTTTTCTTTGCTTACTTTCTTTTGGCGAAGCAAAAGAAAGTAAGTCGCCCGCCGGGGCGAGACCCGGCCCCGGGAAAAAACAGCACCCTCAGGCCGCCAGCCTGGCCAACTTGCGCTCACTCATCCGCTTCGCAACCCGCGGCAACACCAGCACAGCCACAATGACAACCACCAGCGTGATCGACATCGGCCGCTGGAAGAACACCACGGCACTGCCCTCCCCGATGGACATCGCATTGCGCAGCTGCGCTTCGGCCAGCGGCCCGAGGATCATGCCCACCACCACGGGAGCGGTCGGAAAGTCGAAGCGCCGCATCGCCACGCCGAGCAGGCCGATGCCGTAGAGCAGGAACAGGTCGAATGCGCTCTGGCGCATGCCGTAGGCACCCACCGTCGCAAAGATCAGGATGCCGGCGTAGAGCTGCGGCTTGGGAATCTTCAGCAGCTTGACCCACAGGCCCACCATCGGCAGGTTCAGCACCAGCAGCATCACGTTGCCGATGTAGAGCGAGGCGATCAGCGCCCACACCAGCGCGGCCGAGGTGGTGAACAGCTGCGGCCCCGGCTGAATGCCGTAGTTCTGGAACGCGCCCAGCAAGATGGCGGTGGTGTTCGACGTGGGAATGCCGAGCGTGAGCAGCGGGATCAGCGCCGCGGTCACCGTGGCGTTGTTGGCGGCTTCGGGGCCGGCCACGCCTTCGATGGCGCCGGTGGTGCCGAACTCGGCCTTGGCGTCAGCATCCTTGGCCAGCTTCTTTTCCGTCGCATAGCTCAGGAAGGTCGGAATCTCGGTGCCGCCCGCGGGAATGCAGCCGAACGGCGTGCCGATGGCGGTGCCGCGCAGCCATGCCGGAATCGAGCGCTTCCAGTCGCGCTTGCTCATGTGCACACGGGTCAGCTTGTTCTGCGCCTCGACCACCTTGCCCTCGTAGAGCACGGCGTAGAGCACTTCGGCCACCGCGAACAGGCCCACGGCCACCAGCACAATCTCGATGCCGTCGAGCAGTTCGGGAATGCCGCCGGTGTAGCGGCCCTGGCCCGAGATCTGGTCGAGGCCGACGCAGCCGGCCGCCAGGCCGATGAACAGCGCCGTCATGCCGCGCAGCGTGCTCTTGCCGAGCACCGCGCTCACGGTGGTGAAGGCCAGCAGCATCAGCAGGAAGTACTCGGGCGGCCCGAGCTTCACGGCGAACTCGGCCACGAACGGCGCGAACAGCGTGACGATCACGGTGGCGATGGTGCCGGCCACGAAGGAGCCGATGGCGGCGGTGGCCAGCGCTGCGCCCGCCCTGCCGCTCTTGGCCATCTTGTTGCCTTCCATCGCCGTCACCATGCTGGCGGTTTCGCCGGGCGTGTTGAGCAGGATGGACGTGGTCGAGCCGCCGTACATGGCGCCGTAGTAGATGCCCGAGAAGAAGATCATCGAGGCCGTGATGTCGACCTTGCCGGTGATCGGCAGCAGCATGGCCACCGCCACGGCCGGGCCGATGCCCGGCAGCACGCCAACGGCTGTGCCCAGGGCGCAGCCCACCAGGCACCAGAGAAGATTGACGGGGGTGATCGCCGCGGCGAAACCCATCATGAGTGCGTTGAAAATGTCCATGTCAGATCCAGCCGGTGGTCGTGAGGCCCGGCAGGTTGATGGCCAGGAACTTGGTGAACATCCAGAACACGGGCGCCGAGATGAGCGCGCCGGTCACAAGGTCGATGGCCCAGGTGCGCGGCTGGTTGGCCGAGGGATGGCCGCTCGCGCGGCGCAGGCCCTGCACCGCCAGCACGTAGCACAGCGTGCAGCTCAGGATGAAGCCCAGCATGGTGATCAGCGCCGCATTGAGCAGCAGGCCGGCCGACACCCAGACGAAGCCCGGCCAGTAGGCATGCTCCGCGCCCGAGGGTGCGTCGAGCTCGCGAAAGCCGCCGGTGCGCGCTTCCCAGAGAATCCAGGCGCCGCACAGCGTGAGCACGCCCGACACCAGCCAGGGCAGGAAGTTGGGCCCGACGCCGCCATAGCCGGCCTCGGAAGAAATGCCGATGGCGCCGAAAGCCAGCGCCAAGCCGGTCAGCAGCACGCCGGCCCCGACCAATGTTTGCGGCCACGTGGCCGCAGCTTGCGGCGAGACCGAGGATTCTGGAGTTGTCATTTTTTGCTCCCGCAGTCAGGGAAAGGAACGGGGACTCGCTGAAAGCCCCCACTACTCGAAAGAGCCCCCGTCCCCTGCCAGGAACACCGAGGAACCGGCTCCGCCGGGCCTCTGGTGTTGCCCCCGGTAGGGGGTTGGCGTAGCGACACGAAGTGCGCGAAGACTGGGGGCGAGCGAAATCAAATCATCCCGGACTTGGCCATGATCGCGCGCAGGCTCGCGAAGTCGTCGTCGACGAACTTGGCAAAGGCGTCGCCCGACAGCACGGCCGGCGTCCAGTCGTTCTTCTTGAGCGATTCGGCCCACGACGGGCTCTTGAGCGCGGCCAGCACCATGTCGGTCAGCGCCTTGCGCTGCTCGGCGCTGATGCCGGGGGCGCCATACACGCCGCGCCAGTTGCCAATCTCCACGTCGATGCCCTGCTCCTTGAGCGTGGGCACGTTGATGCCCGGCAGGCGCTGGGCCGAGGTGACCGCAATGGGCTTCATCTTGCCGGCGGCGATGTACTCGGCGAACTCGCTGTAGCCGCTGCCGCCGACGGTGACGTTGCCGCCCAGGATGGCGGCCGTGGCTTCGCCGCCGCCGCGGAAGGCCACGTAGTTGATCTTGGACGGATCGGCGCCGACCTTCTGCGCGATCATGGCCGCGGCAATGTGCTCGGTGGAACCGCGCGAACCGCCGCCCCACTTGACGCTGCCCGGGTCCTTCTTGAGCTGCTCGACCACGTCCTTCATGGTCTTGAAGGGCGAATTGGCCGGCAGCACGAACACGTTGTATTCGGTGGTCAGGCGCGCAATTGGCGTGGCCTGCGAGAGGTTGACCGGCGGCTTGCCGGTGATGATGCCGCCGAGCATGACGGAGCCCATGACCATGAGCGCGTTCGGATCGCCCTTGGAGCCGTTCACGAACTGGGCCAGGCCCAGCGCGCCGGCGGCGCCGCCCTTGTTGTCGTAGGTGACCGTGTCGGCCTGCTTGGATTCGGTCATTGCCTTGCCCAGCGCGCGGCCCGTGGTATCCCAGCCGCCGCCCGGGTTGGCTGGAATCATCATCTTGACGTTGGCTGCGGCGCGTGCCGACAACGGCAGGGCTCCGGCGGCGGCCAGCGCGGCCAATGACTTCAAAAAGGTGTCGCGACGCATCGTTGTCTCCTGAGAACTAAAGAAAACCTGACTTGGACCTGAGCCGCTATCATGCGCCGCCCTGCTGTCAGTTGGCTGTCCACCGGACTGGGGAAAACACCGAAGTACCATTCCCCCACCACACCCCATGAAGCTGCTGCTGGTCGAAGACGATCCCTCGATGCAGGTCACCCTGCAGCGCGCCCTCGCCCGCAGCAGGATCGACGTGCGCATCTGCGGCGACGGCGCCCTGGCCGTCGAGCAATGGCGCGCCCTGGAGCCCGACGTGGTGGCGCTCGACCTGAGCCTGCCCAACCTCGACGGCCTGCAGGTGCTGGCCCAAGCGCGCGCCGCGGGGCTGCGCACGCCGGTGCTGCTGCTCACGGCCCGCGGCACGGTCGGCGACCGCATCATGGGCCTGAACGCCGGCGCCGACGACTACCTGCCCAAGCCCTTCGATCTCGACGAGCTGGAAGCACGCATCCGCGCACTGCGCCGGCGCCACCAGAACGCCGGTGCCGACGCGGTCCTGAACCCGCAGGAGGTGGGCGGGCTGCGCTTCGACCCCGAAAGCGGCGCCATCTACCACCGCGCCGGCATCCTGGAGCTCACGCCGCGCGAGCTGGCGCTGCTCAAGGCGCTGATGATGAAGCCCGGCCACGCGGTGAGCAAGGAGCGGCTCTTCGAACTCGTGTTCCCGGGTGAGACCGACGTGCAGTACGAGGCCATCGAGGTGGTGGTGTATCGCCTGCGCAAGAAGCTCGCGGGCACCGGCGCGGCGCTGATGACGCTGCGCGGACTGGGCTACCTGCTGCGCGCCGAGCCATGAAGAGGGCCTTGTCGCTGCGCGCGAGGCTGCTGCTGGGCATTCTCGCGCCGGTGGCGCTGTTCATCGTGATCAACAGCGTGAGCCTGTACCGCCAGAGCCTGGCCGCGGCCACCACGGCCTACGACCGCACGCTGCTCGCGTCGGCCAAGACCATCGGCGAGCAGCTCGACGTGGAAGGCTACGACGAGAACGCGCGGCTGCGCGCCATCGTGCCCTATTCGGCGCTCGAGGCCTTCGAGGCCGACAACCGCAGCCGCCTTTTCTACCGCGTCTCCGCGCTCGACGGCGAGATGGTCTCGGGCTTTGCCGAGCTGCCGTTCTGGCGCGGCCGCATCCCCGACCGCGGGGCCTATGCGGCACTGGTCGACTTCTACGACGCGCGCTTTCGCGAGCAGCCGGTGCGCATGGCGGTGTTGCTGCAGCCCGTGGCCAGCGGCCGCGGCCGCGGCATGGCCGTGGTGCAGGTGGCCGAAACCCTGGAGCTGCGCGAAACGCTGGTGCGCAAGCTGCTGGTCGACATGCTGTGGCGCCAGCTGCTGCTGATGGGCGTGATCGCGCTGGTGACCGTGCTGGTGGTGCAGCGCGCCACGCGGCCGGTGCGCGAGCTCGGCGAAGCCATCGAGAAGCGCGCGGCCGACGACCTTTCCCCGATCGACGCGCCCGACGCGCCGCGCGAACTGCGCCCGCTGGTCGATGCCACCACCGAGGTCATGGGCCGGCTGCAGCGACTGCTCGACCACCAGAAGCGCTTCGTGCGCGACAGTGCCCATCAGCTGCGCACGCCGCTCGCGGTGCTCAAGGCGCAGGTGCAATCGGCGCGGCGCGGCGACGTGCCGCCCGAGCAGGCGCTGGGCGAGATCAGCCAGACCGTGGAGCGCGCCACCACGCTGGCCAACCAGATGCTGTCGCTCGCCAAGGTCGAGCAGCTGCGCCAGCGGCCGGAATCGATGCCGCTGGAGCTTGGCGAGGTGGTGCGCCAGATTGCGCTCGACCTGTCGCCGCTGATCGCCGACAAGGCGCTGGACTTCGAACTGGCCATCGACGGGCCCGTGACGGTGCGCGCGCACCAATGGATGCTGCAGGAGCTCACGCGCAACCTGCTGCACAACGCCATCAAGCAGAGCCCGCGCGGCGGCGCCCTTTCGGTGATGGTGCGCTCGGACGGCCCGGAAGCCGTGCTGACGGTGCGCGACCAGGGGCCCGGCATTGCGGCCGAACTGCGCCAGCGCCTGTTCGCGCCGTTTTCCGCCGGCGACACCGCCAGCGGCTCGGGGCTGGGCCTGGCCATCTGCCGCGAGATCGTGCTCGCGCTCGGCGGGCGCATCAGCCTGGACAACCGCAGCGCGCAGGAAAATTCCGCACAGGTGATCGGCCTCGATGCTGTCGTGCGGCTGCCTCTCTTCCACCACAATGCCTGAACCTATGGATCGCCTGCGCATCGACAAATGGCTCTGGGCCGCCCGCTTCTTCAAGACGCGCTCGCTGGCCGCGGACGAAATCGGCAAGAACCGGGTGCAGGTCAACGGCGACATCGCCAAGGCCTCGCGCGAGGTCAAGCCCGGCGACACGGTGGCCATCCGCCTGGGCGCCGTGACGCGAACCGTCACGGTGCGCGGCCTGAGCGGCCAGCGCGGACCGGCGCCGGTGGCGCAGCAGCTCTACGAAGAAACGCCCGAGAGCATTGCGGCGCAGGCGGCCATCCGCGAGCAGCGCCGCATGGGCAGCGAACCGGCGCTGGCCATCGAGCAGGGCCGGCCCACCAAGCGCGACCGGCGCGAGCTCGACGGCGCCGCGCGGCATGCCGAATGGGACAGCCGCTGGAGCGCTTCCATCGACCCGGACGAGAGCGAACGCTGACCCGGCGCTGATCGCGTACGCTGCGTGCTTTTGCACGGAGTCCGGATTCATGGCCAGCTTCAAGAAGTACCGCGTCGACAGCAAGTTCAAACTTTCGCAGGTGGACCCCGGCGAATCTCCGTTCCTGGACGGCAACGAAGCCGACCAGCTCGCCGAGATCGACGCCCTGGCCATCGAGCTCGACGAAATGCAGAACCTGCTGCACGCCGAGGGCCGCCGCAAGGTCCTGCTGGTGCTGCAGGGCATGGACACCAGCGGCAAGGACGGCACCGTCCGCTGGGTCTTCTCGCGCACTTCGCCGCTGGGCGTGCGCGTCACCGCCTTCAAGGCGCCCAGCGACGACGAGCGCGCGCACGACTATCTCTGGCGCTGCCATGCGGTGGTGCCGCGCAGCGGCGAGATCGCGGTATGGAACCGCAGCCACTATGAAGACGTATTGGTGCCCGTGGTCGAAGGCTGGATCGACAAGGCCGAGACCCAGCGGCGCTATGCGCAGATCAACGATTTCGAGCGCCTGCTCGTCGAGACCGGCACGGTGATCGTCAAGTGCATGCTGCACATCGACAAGGACACGCAGCGCGAACGCCTGCAGGCGCGCATCGACACGCCCGGCAAGCAGTGGAAGTTCAATGTGGGCGACCTCGAGGTGCGCACCAAGTGGAGCGCCTACCAGCAGGCCTATGACAAGGCGCTGCGTGCCACCTCGACCGAGCACGCGCCCTGGTACGTGATACCGGCCAACAACAAGCGGCACCGCAACCTGATGATCGCGCGGCTCCTGATGAAGATCCTGCGGCAGATGAAGCTCAAGGCACCGCCCGCCGACCCCGCCCTCAAGGGCATGCTCATCAAGTGACGAGCGGCGCCCGCGCCGTCAGGAGGAGCGCCGGACGGCCGACTGGCCCAGCACGCGGCACTTGCCGAATTCGCAGCGCACGGCCCAGGCCGTGCCGTTCGAGCAGGGCACGCTGTATGACTCGTAGCCCGGGCCCTTGGCCGTGAGCTCGGCGCGCGGCTGGATGCTGCACTGCCCGGCCTTGGCAAGCACTTCGGCGTTGTAGGTGTCGACGCCGGTCCGGCGTGGCGCCAGCACCACTTCCGGATTGAAGGCATGGCCGTAGAAGGTGTCGCGTACGTTCGGGTCGAGGTTGCGATAGCCGCGCTTGGCCATGCAGTGCACCACGGCGATCTGCTGGTGCTCGGCAATCAACTCCGCGCTGGGCCGGTAAGACATGTCGATCACCGCGGCCGAAATGCCGGTGTACGAGGCCGCGGCCACGATGCCCTGCCCGTGCACCGTGATCAGGCCCAGGCCCAGTGCGAGCCACATGGCGTCGCCGGTCTCGCTGCGCGCGGTGATCCGCATTGCCGCCGTGCGGCAATCGGCCACGTCGCTGTCGTAGCGGGCCCGGTCCACGCCTTCCATGGCGACCATGGGCACGTACGACAGCCCGGTTCCGGTGCCGGGTTGCGTCGGTGTGGGCGGCGTGCTGACGCACCCTGCCAACGCAACAACGGCGCACACGATGCTCAGCAGCAGCTTCATGGAGATCCCTCGTCCTCTTTCGCGATAGTTCGGGCGATTTAACCATACAGATGGTTACTTTTGAGCCTGATTTGTCGCGAAGTTGCGACGAACGAGTTGCTGAGTGCTTTTGGCTGACAGCGAAAGAGCGACTCTGCCGTCAGGACCGCGTGGCCGTGCGGCGCTTGCCGGTGGGCGCGGGGCGAAGCGACTCGAAAGCCTCGGGCAGCGACAGCACGCGGCCGCAGTTCACCGCCTGGTAGCCCGGCAGCCGGTCCACGGCGCTCTGGTAGGCCTCGCTCTGCAGGATGTCCAGCATCCGCCGCACGATGGGTGCGGCGAGCGAGCGCTCCTCGCACAGCAGGAAGTAGCGCTCCACCTGGTTGGAGATGAAGTCCAGCTTGAACTGGCGCGCCGGCGTTTCCACGCCGTAGCCCGCGTCGGCCATGCCGCTGGCCACGAAGGCCGCCACGGCCGCATGCGTGAACTCGCATTGCTCGTAGCCCTTGATGGCCTCGGGCGCGATGCCCTGCTCGCGCAGCTGCAGGTCGAACAGGTAGCGCGTGCCCGAACCCGCCTGCCGGTTGATGAAGCGGACATCGGAACGCGCCAGGTCGGCCAGCGTGTAGATCTTCTTCGGGTTGCCGGGCGCCACCATCAGGCCCTGGTGCCGCGTCGCCATACCGATGACCTTCTGCGCATCGGCGTTGAGCCAGGGCCCGTAGTGCGCGACGGCCTCGGCCTCGAACGCGCCCAGCGGCACGTGGAAGCCCGCGACGTCGCAGCTGCCGTGGTGCAGCGAGGCCACGGCTTCCTCGCTGCCGCAGTAGCGCAGGTCGCCCGGCACCTGCGCCGCGGCCAGGAAGCCGTGCAGCGCCTCGATCGCGAAGCCGTGGCTCGCGTGGATGCGCAGCAGCGTGGGCGCAGTGGGAATCAGCTTCTCGATTTCCGCGCCCAGCTCGGAGGCCAGCGAATCCAGCAGCGGCGACAGCCGCGCGGTGATGCGGCGGTCGGCCCACACCAGCTTTTCGCCGAGCGGCGTGAGGCTGGAGCCCTTGCCGCGCTGCATGGCCACCAGCGGCTGGCCGAACATGGCCTCGCCCTGGCGGATCAGCTCCCAGGCATGGCGGTAGGACACGCCGGACGCGGTGCAGGCGCTCGAAAGGCTGCCGTGCTCCAGCACCTGCACCAGCAGCTCGATGACCCGCGGCGCCAGGGCCGCGCCGTCGGTCTGGCGGATGGTCCATTGCGGCCTGATGTGCACTTCATGCATGAGTTTCGGCTTTCCAAAGCATATTTATTGGGCTGAACGCTTCATATTGTGGCATTCGACACCTCTCCATAGACTCGCGCCACCACGAGTACTGCAGCTCCAACTTTAGGAGATTCAAGGCATATGAACAATCTGGGCATCGCGGCATCCATCGCCGCCGCGCACAAGGACACGCCGGGCGGGCTGCTTCCTGCGCTGCACGGCATCCAGGACGCGCTGGGGCATGTTCCGCCCGACGCGGTCCCGCTCATCGCCGAGCAGTTCAACCTGTCGCGCGCCGAGGTGCATGGCGTGGTGAGCTACTACCACCACTTCCGCTCGGCCCCGGCGGGCCGGCTGCTGGTGCAGGTCTGCCGCGCCGAGGCCTGCAAGGCGATGGGCGCGGACGCGCTGCTCGCGCATGCCGAGCAACGCCTGGGCTGCGGCGTGCACGGCACCTCGGCCGACGGCCAGTGCTCGCTGGAGCCGGTGTTCTGCCTCGGCCTGTGCGCCTCGTCGCCCGCCATCGCGGTGAACGGCGAGGTGCATGCGCGCATCACGCCGGCGCTGTTCGACGACATCGCCCGGGAAGCACGGAGCGCCTCATGACCACCACCATCATCTATGTCCCGCGCGACTCCGCGGCGCTGGCTGTCGGCGCCGACCGGGTGGCGCGGCAGATCGAAGCACAGGCCCGTGCGCGCAACGCCGACGTGCGCATCGTGCGCAACGGCTCGCGCGGCCTGTTCTGGCTGGAGCCGCTGGTCGAGGTGGCCACGCCGCAGGGCCGCGTGGCCTACGGCCCCGTCACGGGCGCCGACGTTGCGGGCCTGTTCGACGCCGGCTTTCTTTCGGGCGGCGCCCATGCGCTGAACCTGGGCCTGACCGAAGAGATTCCGTACCTGAAGAAGCAGGAGCGCCTGACCTTCGCGCGCATGGGCGTGACCGACCCGGTGTCCGTGGCCGACTACGAGGCGCACGAAGGCTTCGCGGGACTGCGCCGCGCGCTCAGCCTCGCACCGGCCGAAATCGTGCAGCAGGTGCTCGACTCCGGACTGCGCGGCCGCGGCGGCGCCGCATTCCCGGCCGGCATCAAATGGAAGACCGTGCTGGCCGCAGAGGCGCCGCAGAAATACATCGTCTGCAATGCCGACGAAGGCGACTCGGGCACCTTCTCGGACCGCATGACGATGGAAGGCGATCCGCTGATGCTGGTGGAAGGCATGGCCATCGCGGGTGTTGCAACCGGCGCGACCGAAGGCTACATCTACGTTCGCTCGGAATACCCGCATGCCATTGCCACGCTGAACGAGGCGATCCGCCATGCGGAGCAGGCGGGCTTCCTGGGCGACGACATCCTGGGCTCGGGCCACGCCTTCCGCCTGACCGTGCGAAAGGCCGCGGGCGCCTACGTGTGCGGCGAGGAAACCGCGCTGCTCGAAAGCCTGGAAGGCCGCCGCGGCATCGTGCGCGCCAAGCCGCCGCTGCCGGCGCTGCAGGGGCTCTTCGGCCAGCCGACTGTGATCAACAACGTGATCACGCTGGCGTCGGTGCCCCTCATCCTGGCGCGCGGCGCGGACTTCTACAAGAACTACGGCATGGGCCGCTCGCGCGGCACGCTGCCGTTCCAGCTGGCCGGCAACATCAGGCATGGCGGCCTGGTCGAGAAGGCCTTCGGCCTGAGCCTGCGCGAGCTGCTCTACGACTTCGGCGGCGGCAGCGCCAGCGGCCGGCCGATCAAGGCGGTGCAGGTGGGCGGTCCGCTGGGCGCCTACGTGCCCGAATCGCAGTGGGACCTGCCGCTGGACTACGAGGCCTATGCGGCCGTGGGCGCGGTGGTCGGGCACGGCGGCATCGTGGTGCACGACGACACGGCCGACATGTCGCAGCTGGCCCGCTACGCCATGGAGTTCTGCGCGATCGAGTCCTGCGGCAAATGCACGCCCTGCCGCATCGGCTCCACGCGCGGCGTGGAAGTGATCGACAAGATCACGAGCAACCAGAACCGCCCGCAGCAGGTCATTCTGCTGCGCGACCTGTGCGACACCATGCTGCACGGCTCGCTCTGCGCGATGGGCGGCATGACGCCCTACCCCGTGCTGTCGGCCATCAACCACTACCCCGAGGACTTCGGCATCGAAGCCCCCGACCGCGCCGCAGCCTGAATCCATGAGCATCCCAGGAGACATCCCATGCTGAACCCATCGCAAGACATCGACCACGGCACGCCGCGCCGCGAGTCCACCGAGGAAGTCACGCTCGAGATCGACGGCATGCCGGTGACGGTGGCCAAGGGCACCTCGCTGATGCGCGCCGCGGTCGACGCGGGCGTGCAGGTGCCCAAGCTGTGCGCGACCGACAGCCTGGAGCCCTTCGGCTCGTGCCGGCTCTGCCTGGTGGAGATCGACGGGCGCAAGGGCTATCCGGCCTCGTGCACCACGCCGGCCGAAGCCGGCATGAAGGTGCGCACGCAAAGCCCCAGGCTGCAGGAACTGCGCAAGGGCGTGATGGAGCTCTACATCTCCGACCATCCGCTGGACTGCCTCACCTGCGCCGCCAACGGCGACTGCGAGCTGCAGGACATGGCCGGCGTCACGGGCCTGCGCAACGTGCGCTACGGCTACGACGGCGCCAACCACCTGAAGAGCGCCAAGGACGAGTCCAACCCCTACTTCACCTACGACCCGTCCAAGTGCATCGTCTGCAACCGCTGCGTGCGCGCCTGCGAGGAAACCCAAGGCACCTTCGCGCTCACCATCAGCGGACGCGGCTTCGAGTCGCGCGTGTCGCCGGGCCAGGACCAGCCCTTCATGGAATCCGAATGCGTGAGCTGCGGCGCCTGCGTGCAGGCCTGTCCCACCGCCACGCTGCAGGAGAAATCGGTGATCTGGCTGGGCCAGGCCGAACACAGCGCCATCACCACCTGCGCCTATTGCGGCGTGGGCTGCGGCTTCAAGGCCGAGATGAAGGGCAACGAAGTGGTCCGCATGGTGCCTTGGAAGGACGGCAAGGCCAACGAAGGCCACTCGTGCGTCAAGGGCCGCTTCGCCTGGGGCTACGCCACCCACAAGGACCGCGTGCTCAAGCCCATGATCCGCAGCAAGATCACCGACCCGTGGCGCGAGGTGAGCTGGGACGAGGCCGTCAACTACGCCGCCAGCGAGTTCCGCCGCATCCAGGCCAAGTACGGCACCGATTCCATCGGCGGCCTGGTGTCCTCGCGCTGCACCAACGAAGAAGGCTACCTGGTGCAGAAGCTGGTGCGCGCCGCCTTCGGCAACAACAACGTCGACACCTGCGCGCGCGTGTGCCATTCGCCCACCGGCTACGGACTGAAGCAGACCATGGGCGAATCGGCCGGCACGCAGACCTTCAAGTCGGTCGAGAAGTCGGACGTGATCATGGTGATCGGCGCCAACCCTTCGGACGGCCATCCGGTGTTCGCGTCGCGCATGAAGAAGCGCCTGCGCGCCGGCGCCCGGCTGATCGTGATCGACCCGCGCACCATCGACCTCGTGAAGTCGCCGCACGTCAAGGCCGACCATCACCTCAAGCTCAAGCCCGGCACCAACGTGGCGGTGATCAGCGCCATGGCGCACGTGATCGTGACCGAAGGCCTGGTCGACGAACCCTTCGTGGCCGAGCGCTGCGATCCCAAGTCGTTCAACGAGTGGCGCGAATTCGTCGCGCGCCCGGCCAACTCGCCCGAGGCCATGGAGGCCGTGACCGGCGTGCCGGCCGCCGAGCTGCGCGCCGCCGCGCGGCTCTTCGCCAAGGGCCACGACGGCAAGCGCAATGCCGCCATCTACTACGGCCTGGGCGTGACCGAGCACAGCCAGGGCTCGACCATGGTGATGGGCATCGCCAACCTGGCCATGGCCACCGGCAACGTGGGCCGCGAAGGCGTGGGCGTGAATCCGCTGCGCGGGCAGAACAACGTGCAGGGTTCCTGCGACATGGGCTCGTTCCCGCACGAGCTGCCGGGCTACCGCCATGTGTCCGACAGCACCGCGCGCGGCAGCTTCGAAGACGCCTGGGGCGTGGCGCTGCGGGCCGAGCCGGGGCTGCGCATTCCCAACATGTTCGATGCCGCCATCACCGGCAGCTTCAAGGGCCTGTACTGCGAAGGCGAGGACGTGGTCCAGTCGGACCCCAACACCCAGCACGTGGCCGAGGCGATGATGGCCATGGAATGCATCGTGGTGCAGGACCTGTTCCTCAACGAAACCGCCAAGTACGCGCACGTGTTCCTGCCGGGCGCGTCGTTCCTGGAAAAAGACGGCACCTTCACCAACGCCGAGCGCCGCATCTCGCGCGTCACCAAGGTCATGCCGCCCAAGGCCGGCTATGCCGACTGGGAGGTGACGCAGCTGCTCTCCAACGCGCTGGGCTATCCCATGAACTACGCGAGCGCCGAAGAGATCATGGACGAGATCGCCGCGCTCACGCCCACCTTCACGGGCGTGAGCTATGCCAAGCTCGCGAAGCTGGGCAGCGTGCAGTGGCCCTGCAACGAGGCCGCGCCCGAAGGCACGCCGACCATGCACATCGGCGAGTTCGTGCGCGGCAAGGGCAAGTTCATCATCACGCAGTACGTGCCGACCGACGAGAAGGTCACGCGCATGTACCCGCTGATCCTGACCACCGGGCGCATCCTCTCGCAGTACAACGTGGGCGCCCAGACCCGCCGCACCGACAACAACCAGTGGCACAGCGAGGACCGGCTCGAAATCCATCCGGCCGACGCCGAGGACCGCGGCATCGCCGAGGGCGACTGGGTCGGCATCCGGAGCCGCGCCGGCGAAACCGTGCTGCGCGCCACCATCACCGAGCGCGTGCAGCCGGGCGTGGTCTACACCACCTTCCACTTCCCGGAATCGGGCGCGAACGTGATCACCACCGACAACTCCGACTGGGCCACCAACTGCCCTGAGTTCAAGGTGACCGCGGTGCAGGTGATGCCCGTGATGCAGCCCTCCGAATGGCAGCAGGAGTACAGCCGTTTCAACGCGCTGCAGGAAGAACTGCTGAGCAGGCGCATCGAAGAAACGGCGGCCGCCAAGTGAACCTGTCCGACGTCCCACTGCGCCCCGGCAGCGCGGAACTGCTGCCCGTGCGCGGCGTGCGCGCGCTCCAGGCCTTCGACAACCGCGACTGGGTGGCCGTGGAGGTGCCGGTCGCGCTGGAGTTCAACGGCATTGCACACGCCGTGATGCTTGCAACACCCACCGACCTGGCCGACTTCGCGCTGGGCTTCGCGCTCAGCGAGGGCATCCTGCTCGGGCGCAACGAGCTCTACGGCGTCGAGGAAGCGTACGCGCCCGAGGGCATCACCCTCAAGCTCGACGTGGCAAGCGCAGCCTTCGCGCGGCTGAAGGCGCGCCGCCGCACGATGGCCGGGCGCACGGGCTGCGGCCTGTGCGGCACGGAGAGCCTGGCGCACGTCACGCGCGCGCTGCCGCCGCTGCCCGAGGGCCCGGCGCTCTCGACCCGCGCCGTGGCGCGCGGCATGCGGGAGCTGGCATCGATGCAGGTGCTGCAGAAGGTCACCGGCGCCGTGCACGCGGCCGCCTGGTGCAGCGCCGAGGGCGAAGCCCTGCTGGTGCGCGAGGACGTCGGGCGCCACAACGCGCTCGACAAGCTCGTCGGCGCGCTCGCAAGAAGCAGCGTGGACGCATCCACCGGCTTCATCGCGGTGACCAGCCGCGCGAGTTTCGAGATGGTGCAGAAGACCGTCGCCGCCGGCGTGCCGCTGCTGGCCGCCGTCTCGGCCTCGACCTCGCTGGCCACGGCCATTGCAGAGGACGCTGGCCTCACGCTGGCGGGCTTCGTGCGCGGCGACGACCTGGTCATCTACACCCACCCGTGGCGGCTCAACGGCCTGCCCGCCAACGCCTGAGGTTTCTTGCAATGCACGTCGACCAGTTGATCCGCATGGTGAACCAGATGGGCAGCTTCTTCGAAGCCATGCCCGACCGCAGCGAAGCCCTGCATGACCTCGCGCTGCACCTGAAGCGCTTCTGGGAACCGCGCATGCGGCGCGAGCTGCTGGCGCACCTGGATGCCGGCGGACCGGGCGAGCTGAACCCGGTGTCCGCCGAGGCAATCCGCGTGCACCGGGCGCTGCTCGAATAGCAGCGCCGCACGGCGCCTACTGCAGCGCCGCCGGCTTGATCCGCGACGCCATGCCCGCCGTGCCGAAGGCCTGGAAGCGGTCGATGCAGACGTCGCGTGCGGCCGCGGTCGCCTCCTTCAGGAACTTGCGCGGATCGAATTCGCTGCGGTCCTGGCCCATCGCTCGGCGCATCGCGCCGGTCATCGCGAGCCGGATGTCGGTGTCGATATTGACCTTGCGCACACCATGGCGGATGCCCTCCTGGATCTCCTCCACCGGCACGCCGTAGGTTTCCTTGATGTCGCCGCCGAAGTCGCGGATCACCGCCAGCCATTCCTGCGGCACCGACGAGGAGCCGTGCATCACGAGGTGCGTCTTCGGAATGCGCGCATGGATCTCCTTGATGCGGTCGATCGCAAGGATGTCGCCGGTCGGCTTGCGGCTGAACTTGTAGGCACCGTGCGAGGTGCCGATGGCAATGGCCAGCGCATCCACGCCGGTGCGCGACACGAAGTCGACCGCCTGCTGCGGATCGGTCAGCAGCTGGTCGTGCGTCAGCACGCCCTCGGCGCCGCTGCCGTCTTCCTCGCCGGCCATGCCCGACTCGAGCGACCCGAGGCAGCCCAGCTCGCCCTCGACCGAAACGCCGACCGCATGCGCCATCTCCACCACGCGGCTCGTCACGCCCACGTTGTAGTCATAGCTCGCGGGCGTCTTGGCGTCTTCCATCAGCGAGCCGTCCATCATCACGCTGGTGAAGCCCGAGCGGATGGCCTGCATGCACATCGACGGGCTTGCGCCGTGGTCCTGGTGCATCACGATCGGGATCTCGGGGTACATCTCGGCGGCCGCCTCGACCATCTTGCGCAGGAAGGCTTCGCCCGCGTACTTGCGCGCACCGGCCGAGGCCTGCAGGATGACGGGGCTGTCGGTCTTGCGCGCGGCCTGCATGATGGCCTGGATCTGCTCCAGGTTGTTGACGTTGAACGCCGGCACGCCGTACTGGTGCTCGGCGGCGTGGTCCAGCAATTGGCGCAGCGAAATCATGGCCATGGGAAGCTCCTGTGGATGTGAAAGATCGGTAATGGGGCGTCAATGCCGCCGGTCCTGGAGCGCTTTGACGGCCGGCAGGCTCTTGCCTTCGAGGAATTCGAGGAACGCGCCGCCCGCCGTCGAGACGTAGTCGATGCACTCCTCCACCTCGAACTGGTTGATGGCGGCCACGGTGTCGCCGCCGCCCGCGAGCGAGAACGCGTCCATGCGCGCGATCGCGTGGGCCAGCGTGCGCGTGCCGTGCGAGAACTGTTCGATCTCGAACACGCCGAGCGGGCCGTTCCAGACGATGGTCTTGCACTGGCCGAGCATCGCGACGAGCCGCGCCACCGACTCCGGGCCGAAGTCCAGGATCATGTCGCCCGGCGCCACGTCGGCCACGGCCTTCACGGTCGCTGTCGCGTTTGGGGAGAACTCGGTGGCCGTGACCACGTCGGTCGGCATGAAAAGCTGTGCGCCCCGCGCCGCGAGCGCCGCGGTCACGGCGCGCGCCGTGTCCACCATCTCGGGCTCGCACAGCGACCGGCCGATCGGATGGCCCGCCGCGAGCAGGAAGGTGTTGGCCATGCCGCCGCCCACCACCAGCCACTCGACCTGCGCCGCGAGCGATTCGAGGATCGACAGCTTGGTCGACACCTTGGCGCCGCCGACGATCGCGGCCAGCGGCCGCGCGGGGTTCGCTAGCGCACGGCCGAGCGCATGGAGTTCCGACGCCATCAGAGGACCGGCGCAGGCAATGGGCGCGAGCCGGGCCAGCGCCTCGGTGGTGGCCTCGGCGCGGTGCGCGGTGCCGAAGGCATCGTTCACGTACACGTCGCACAGGGCCGCCATGCGCCGCGCCAGGGCTTCGGCATTGGCCTTCTCGCCGACGTTCGCGCGGCAGTTCTCGAGCAGCGCCACCTCGCCGGGTGCCACGTCGAAGGGGCGGTCGATCCAGTCGGCCACCAGCGCCACCGGCGCGCCCAGCAGCTCGCCGAGCCGCTTCGCCACCGGCGCCAGCGATTCGCCGGGTGCAAGCCGGCCTTCCTTCGGGCGGCCCAGGTGCGAGGCGACCATCACGCGCGCCCCTTGCGACAGCGCATGGCGGATGCCGCCCAGGCTGGCGCGGATGCGCGTGTCGTCGCTGATGCGCCCCGAGGCATCGAGCGGCACGTTGAGGTCGCAGCGGATGAACACGCGCTGTCCGCGCAGGTCGACCTGGTCGAGCGTGTTGAAGCTCATGCGGCCTCTTTCACGTTGGCCAGCGCGGCGTTCGCGAGCAGGCGGCGGGCGCGCTCGGCCACCACTTCGGCCGTGAGGCCGAACAGCTTGAAGAGCTCCCCGGCCGGCGCCGATTCGCCGAAGCGGTCGAGCCCGACGACGTCGCCGTATTCGCCGACGAACTTCCACCACAGGCCCGTGCTGCCGGCTTCCACCGCCACGCGCGGCAGGTGGCGCGGAATGACCGCGTGGCGCCACTCGGCGTCCTGGCGTTCGAACACGTCCATGCACGGCACGGACACCACGCGCGCCTCGATACCCTCCTGCGCCAGCAGGGCCGCCGCGGCCAGGGCGACGCCCACTTCGGAGCCGCTTGCCAGCAGCGCCACGCACTCGGCCTCCGGGCGGCGCAGCACATAGGCGCCGCGCGCGATCGACTCGATGCGCTCATCGCCGTCGCCGGCATGCGGCAGCGCCTGGCGCGTCAGCAGCAGGCAGCTCGGCCCGTCCACGCGGCGCAGCGCCTGGCGCCAGGCCACGGCCGTCTCGGTGGCATCGGCCGGGCGCCAGACATCGACATCGGGAATCAGCCGCAGGCTCGAGGCATGCTCCACCGGTTGGTGCGTCGGGCCGTCCTCGCCGAGCCCGATGGAGTCGTGCGTGAAGACGTAGATGACCGGCAGCTTCATCAGCGCCGACATGCGCACGCCGTTGCGCGCGTAGTCGGAAAAAGTCAGGAAGGTGCCGCCGAAGGGACGGAAGCCGCCATGCAGCGCGAGCCCGTTCATGATGGCCGCCATGCCGAACTCGCGCACACCGTAGTGCACGTGGTTGCCGGTGCCGGTGCCCTTGAGCGCGCGGTGGCCCTTCCAGTCGGTGAGGTTCGATCCCGTGAGGTCGGCCGAGCCGCCGATCAGCTCGGGCATCGCGGGGCCGACCTCGTCGAGCACCTGCTGCGAGGCCTTGCGCGTGGCAACCGAGGCCTTGCGCTGTTCCGCGCCCGACGCGGCCGAAGCCAGTGCCGCCTCGGCCTTCGCGGTGAGCGGCGCATCGGTGCGGTGGCGCCGCAGCAGCTCGCGGGCAAGCGCCGGATGTTCCTGTGCATAGACGGCGAAGCGCTCCTGCCAGGCCTTGTGCAGCGCGGCGCCCGATTCGCGCGCCGACCAGGCCTCTGCAACATCCGCCGGCACTTCGAAGGGCGCGGCGCTCCAGCCGAGCGCCTGCCGCGTCAGCGCGATCTCGGTCTCGCCCAATGCCTCGCCGTGTGCCTTGGCGG
This sequence comes from Variovorax sp. 01N425, assembly GCF_056399465.1. Taxonomy (NCBI): domain Bacteria; kingdom Pseudomonadati; phylum Pseudomonadota; class Betaproteobacteria; order Burkholderiales; family Comamonadaceae; genus Variovorax; species Variovorax sp. 01N425. Next base: position 187,809 of record NZ_JBFTRJ010000004.1, read on the forward strand.
TGCCGGCGCGGTTCGGCGAGCCCTGGCCGATGCGCGTCTTGCAGCACACCAGCACCGGGCGGTCCGACGCCGTGGCGCGTTCGATGGCTGCGTCGAGCGCCGCGGCGTCATGGCCGTCGACGTCGCGCAGCACGGTCCAGCCATAGGCTTCGAAGCGCCCCGGCGTGTCGTCGCTGAACCAGCCGCCGACCTCGCCGTCGATCGAGATGCCGTTGTCGTCGTAGAACGCCACCAGCTTGCGAAGGCGCCAGGTACCCGCGAGCGAACAGGCCTCGTGGCTGATGCCCTCCATCAGGCAGCCGTCGCCCAGGAACACATAGGTGCGGTGGTCGATCACCTCGTGGCCGGGGCGGTTGAATTCCTCGGCCAGCAGCTTCTCGGCCAGCGCCATGCCCACCGCATTGCTGATGCCCTGCCCCAGCGGCCCGGTGGTGGTCTCCACGCCGGGCGTAACGCCGACCTCGGGGTGGCCCGGCGTGCGCGAATGCAGCTGGCGGAAGCGCCGCAGCTCCTCCATCGGCAGCGCATAGCCGCTCAGGTGCAGCAGCGCATACAGCAGCATCGAGCCATGGCCGTTGGACACGACGAAGCGGTCGCGGTTCATCCAGCGCGGATCGGCCGGGTCGTGCCGCAGGCGGTGCCGCCACAGCGCCTCGGCGATGTCGGCCATGCCCATCGGCATGCCCGGGTGGCCCGAGTTGGCGGCTTGCACCGCGTCCATGGCCAGCGCGCGGATGGCGTTGGCGCACTGCGTGCGCAAGGCGAGGTTGTCGATCGTCATGCGAAGTTCCGGTTGGTTCGTTGTGCGTGAGGTGTTCGTTCTGCCGCGGCGTGGGCGCGCTAGATCGCGTAGGACTTCTTGCGCCGCTCCATGAGGCGCAGGATCATCGGCGTGAAGATCAGCTGCATCGCGAGCTCCATCTTTCCGCCCGGCACCACCAGCGTGTTGGCACGCGACATGAAGGAGTCGTGCAGCATGCTCAGCAGGTACGGAAAGTCGAAGCCCGTCGGGTTGGCGAAGCGAATCACGACCAGGCTCTCGTCTGGGCTCGGAATGGTGCGCGCAATGAAGGGGTCGGAGGTGTCGACCACCGGCACGCGCTGGAAGTTGATGTGGGTGCGCGTGAATTGCGGGCAGATGTAGTGCACGTACTCGTTCATGCGGCGCAGGATCACGTCGGTCACGGCCTCGGTCGAATAGCCGCGCGTGTTCTTGTCGCGGTGCAGCTTCTGGATCCACTCGAGGTTGATCACCGGCACCACGCCGATCAAGAGGTCGACGTGGCGCGCGATGTCGACCTTCTCGGTGGTCACGCCGCCATGCAGGCCCTCGTAGAAAAGCAGCTCGCTGTCGGGCAGCGTTTCCCACGGCGTGAAGGTGCCGGGCTCCTGCTTGTAGGGCGCCGCCTCCACCACGTCGTGCAGGTACTTGCGGCTCTGGCCCACGCCCGCTTCACCGTAGTCGCGGAACAGCGCCTCGAGCTCGGCGAACAGGTTCGCGTCTTCGCCGAAGTGGCTGAAGTTGCGGTTGCCGGCGGCCTCGGCCTCGGCCATGGCCACCTTCATGGAATTGCGGTCGTAGCGGTGGAAGCTGTCGCCCTCCACAATGGCCGCCTTGACGCTCTCGCGGCGGAAGATGTTCTCGAAGGTCCGCGTGACGGACGTGGTGCCCGCGCCGGACGAGCCGGTGATGGCAACGATGGGATGTTTGGCTGACATGGTGGCCTCGGGGAGATGAAGAATTCGTGCGGGCGGCGGGGCCTCGTGGTTCAGGCTGCGGTCGCGAACAGGCCGCGCTTGCCGAACAGCGGCGCCTGGTAGGTGTCCTGCGGCTCCTCGCTGTGGTAGGCCTCCACGCGTGCCACCTCGTCGGACGAGCCGAAGACGAAGCCGATGCGCTGGTGGATCGACTCCGGCTCGACCGCCATCAGGCGGCGCCGGCCGGTGCTGGCCATGCCGCCGGCCTGTTCGATCAAAAACGAGATCGGATTGGCCTCGTAGAGCAGCCGCAGGCGGCCGTCGCGGCCCGATTCCTTGCTGTCGCGCGGGTACATGAAGACGCCGCCGCGCATCAGGATGCGGTGCGTCTCGGCCACCAGCGAGGCGATCCACCGCATGTTGAAGTCGATGCCGCGCGGGCCTTCCTTGCCGGCCAGGCATTCGTCGACGTAGCGCTTCACGGCCGGCTCCCAGAAGCGGCTGTTCGACGCGTTGATCGCGAACTCGCTGGTCTGCCGCGGAATGCTCAGGTTCGGATGGCTCAGCACCCATTCGCCCAGTTGCGGATCGAGCGTGAAGGCGTGCGTGCCGTTGCCCAGCGTCAGCACCAGCATGGTCGAGGGGCCGTAGATCGCATAGCCGGCGCCGACCTGCTCGGTGCCGGGCTGCAAAAAGTCTTCAGGCTTGGCGTCGGCCTCGGGCGTGGGCGCGCGCAGGATCGAGAAGATGCTGCCCACCGCCACGTTGACGTCGATGTTCGACGAACCGTCGAGCGGATCGAACAGCAGCAGGTACTTGCCGCGCGGATACTGCTGCTGCGGCGGCAGGTAGGGCTCTTCCATCTCTTCCGAGACCATGCCCGCCACGTGGCCGCCCCACTCGTTGGCGCGCAGGAACATGTCGTTGCTCAGCACGTCGAGCGTCTTCTGTTCCTCGCCCTGCACGTTCTGCGTGCTCGCGCTGCCGAGCACGTCGCCCAGGGCGCCGAGCGCCACCTTGCGCGAGATTGCCTTGCAGGCGAGGGAGACGTCGGTGATGAGCGCGTTGAGCGCGCCCGTGGCACCGGGGTGGCGGCGGCGCTCCTCGATGATGTACTGGGTCAGCGTGGCCTTGCCTGCAATGGGCATGATCGTCTCCTGGTTGAATCAAAAAATCCGGGTCGTCGTTTCTTCGTCTCGGCGGAATGCAGCGCGCGACTCGCATGCCCTCAACAGCAGCTGCTGCGGCGTCGAGACGCGCCACGCGCGCGCCGCTTCAGCCGCATTCCCCGCCGCATGGCCGCCATAGCCCCAGGCCACCAGCGCCGCCGGACAGCCTGCGGCCTGCGCCGCGAGCAGGTCGGCCGGGCCGTCGCCCACCATCAGCAGGCGCGCGGGTTCCACGCCCAGCTGGCGCGCCGCGGCCTGCAGCAGGAGCGGCGCGGGCTTGCGCTGCGCCGCGGTGTCGGCGCCATGGACCCCCGCCATTGCCGGCAGCAGACCGGCTGCATCCAGCACGGCGCGTGCCAGCGGCGTGGGCTTGTTCGTGACCACCACCATCGGCAGCGTGCGGCGCAGGCCGGAGACGAGTGCGGCGATGCCCTCGAACACGCTGCCGAACTTCAGTGGCGCCGCCAGCGTGGCGGCATCGAAGGACTTGCGCAGCCGGCCGCGCAGCGCCTCGCTGCCGCCGAGGCCGTGCTCGCGCAGCGCCTGCAGGATCAGCGCGTCGGGGCCGTCGCCGATCCATGCGCGCACGGTGTCCAGCTCGAAGCAGGCGAGCCCGGCTTCGTCGAGCGCGAGGTTCAGCGCCTGCCGGATGTCGGGCGCGCTGTCGACCAGCGTGCCGTCGAGATCGAAGGCGATCGCATCGATGCCGCACAGCTCTTCTTTCGTCATGCGGGACGCCCTTCCATGGACTCGCGGCCCTGCAGCGCCGCTGCGCGGATGGCGCCAATCGCTTCGCGGTAGCGGCCGCCGTTGAACACGGCCGAGCCCGCCACCAGCGTGTCGGCCCCGGCGGCGCCGACGCGCGCGGCGTTGTCGGGCTTCACGCCGCCATCGACCTCCAGCCAGATCTCGCGCCCGCTCGCATCGATGCGGCGGCGCACCGCCTCGATCTTCGGCAGTACGCTCTCGATGAAGCTCTGGCCGCCGAAGCCCGGGTTGACCGACATCAGCAGCACCAGGTCGAGCTGGTCCAGCACATGGTCGAGCACCGCGAGCGGCGTGGCGGGGTTGAGCACCAGGCCGGCCTTGCAGCCGCTGTCCCGGATCAGCCGGATCGTGCGGTCGATGTGCTCGCTGGCCTCGGGGTGGAAGGAGATGATCGAGGCGCCGGCCTGCGCGAACATCGGGATCAGCGCATCGACCGGCTTGACCATCAGGTGCACGTCGATCGGCACCGTCGCATAGGGCTTGATGGCCTCGCAGACCAGCGGACCGATTGTCAGATTTGGAACATAGTGGTTGTCCATGACATCGAAATGGATCAGGTCGGCACCGGCCTCGATGACCGCCGAGACCTCTTCGCCGAGCCGCGCAAAGTTGGCCGACAGCAGGCTGGGCGCGATGCGCATGGCGTTTCTTGTGTTCTGCATCTAGGAGTTCTCGCGGTAAAGCGCCTGCACGGCATTCAAGGGCGGGGCCACCGTGGCCATTTGCAACAGCTCGTCGATGCCGAGCCACGCCGCGGATTCGAGGCGCCCGCCGGGCTCGCCGGGCAGCGGCTGGGTGGGGTCGCCCAGGCTCGGCAGCACCAGGCCGGCGCCGCTGAAGTCGCTGCCCTCGGTCCAGAAGGTGGGCGTGACCAGCGTCCAGAGCCCGGCACCAAGCGCCGAGCGCAGGCCATTGGGCGAGTCTTCGATGGCGATGGCGCGCTCGGGCGGCACGCCCAGCGTGTCGAGCGCCAGCAGGTAGATGTCGGAGGCGGGTTTTTTCGCGCGCACCTGGTCGCCGCAGGCGATCACGTCGAACATCGTGAGGCCGCGCGGGCCCAGCGTGGCCTGCAGCAGCGCGTCGATGTTGACGGCCGTGGTGGTGCTGGCAATGGCCAGGCGCAGGCCGGCGCGCTGGGCCTCCTCCAGGAAGCGCAGCACGCCGGTGCGCAGCTCGATGCCGCCGCGCCGCGCGATGTCGGTGTAGTGCTGCGTCTTGGCCGCATGGATGGCCGGCACGCGTTCATGCAGCCGCTTCTTCTCGGATGCGCCGAGCGGCAGCGAATCGACATAGGCCTTCATGCGCTCCTTGCCGCCCGTGATCGCCAGCAGCGCGCGGTATTCGGCCTGGCTCCAATGCCAGCCGAGCCCGAGCTGCTCGAACGCCAGGTTGAAGGCCATGCGATGCACTTCCTCGGTGTCGGCCAGGGTGCCGTCGACGTCGAAGACCAGGGCTTCGATGCTCATCTCTTTTCTCCTTCGGCCTGCGCGGCCTCCGCCGCCGGATGGAAGACGCGGCTGGCCAGGATGTCCTGCGCCTGCAGCGTGCAGAGCTGCTCGCGCGTCAGGGCCGCGTCGCTGCCGAACAGGCGCGTGGCGTGGCGCAGCCGGATGCGGTCGAGCGCGTTGCGGATCGAGCGCGCATTGGCAAAGTGCGGCTGCTGCCGGCGCAGGCTCACGTAGCGCGAGAAGGTGGAGGCCGCGCCGTCGTCGAAGCTGTAGTTCAGCCGCCCCAGCATGAGCTGCGCGATCTGCATCAGCTCGGCCTCGTTGTAGTCCGGAAAGTCGATGTGGTGCGCAATGCGCGAGGCCATGCCCGGGTTGCTGCCGAAGAAGGTCTCCATGCGGTCCTTGTAGCCCGCAAGAATCACCACCAGGTCGTCGCGCTGGTTCTCCATCACCTGCAGCAAGATTTCGATGGCCTCCTGCCCGTAGTCGCGCTCGTTCTCGGGCCGGTAGAGGTAGTAGGCCTCGTCGATGAACAGCACGCCGCCCATCGCCTTCTTGATCACTTCCTTGGTCTTGGGCGCCGTGTGGCCGATGAACTGGCCCACCAGGTCGTCGCGCGTCACCGCCACCAGGTGGCCCTTGCGCACATAGCCCAGCTGCTTGAGCACCTCGGCCATGCGCATGGCCACCGTGGTCTTGCCGGTGCCCGGGTTGCCCGTGAACGACATGTGCAGCGAAGGCGGCTGCGACTGCAGCCCCTGTTCCTGGCGCAGCTTGTCGATCAGGAGCAGCGCCGCGATGTCGCGGATGCGGCCCTTGACCGGCGCCAGCCCGATCAGCTCGGCATCGAGCTGGTCGAGCAGCGCCTTCACGCCCGAGGACTCGAAGAGCTGCCTCGGCGCGGTCGCGACGGCGGCCGTGGTGGCGGGGGTTTCGGTGGCGTCCATGCGTGGCTCCGGCAATCTCCGTGTGGCGGGTTTCGATCAGTAGCGGCTGCCTTCGGGCCGCGCCTGCACCGCATAGCTTTCGAGGCTGTAGCGGATCGTGCGGCCCGGCTCCTCGGTGCGGATCAGGCGGAAGCCCGGTTCGTTCGACGGCCGGTTGACGATGAAGGACATCACGACCGACTCGGTGCCGTGCGTCGAATCGAAGGCCGTCACGCGGATGTACTGCTGCGGAAAGGTCTTGCGGCAGGCCGCGAGTTCGAGCATCACGCCGGCCGCATCCTTGATGTCGAACATCGGGTTGCCGAACATCTCCCAGAAGGTGTTGCGCGGATGCGGGTCGTCGGTGTATTCGAGGCCGATGGCCCAGCCCTTGCCCAGGCAATACTCGACCTGGCGGCTGATCTGCTCGTCGCTCAGGTCGGGCAGGAAGGAAAAGGTGCCTTGTGTGATTCGCATGTCTGTTGCTCCTGGAACTGGGAAAAGGCGGGTTCAGGCCACCGACGGCGTCGGCACGTAGTCCGAGGTATCGGTGGAGGCGTAGTTGAAGGAGATCTCGCCCCAGGTGTCGAGCGCGGCTGCCAGCGGCGTGCACCACTTGGCTGCGTCGCGCAGGATCTGCGGCCCCTCGTTGGCGATATCGCGGCCTTCGTTGCGCGCCAGAACCATGGCTTCGAGCGCCACGCGGTTGGCCGTGGCCCCGGCCTGGATGCCCTGCGGGTGGCCGATGGTGCCGCCGCCGAACTGCAGCACCACGTCGTCGCCGAACAGGTCGAGCAGCTGGTGCATCTGGCCGGCATGGATGCCGCCCGAGGCCACCGGCATCACCTTGCGCAGCGCGCCCCAGTCCTGGTCGAAGTAGATGCCGCGCGGCAGGTCGACCTTGGTGTGCGTGTCGCGGCACACGTTGTAGTAGCCCTGCACCGTCATCGGGTCGCCTTCGAGCTTGCCCACGGCCGTGCCCGCATGGATGTGGTCCACGCCTGCGAGGCGCATCCACTTGGCGATCACCCGGAAGCTCACGCCGTGGTTCTTCTGGCGCGTGTAGGTGCCGTGGCCCGCGCGGTGCAGGTGCAGGATCATGTCGTTCTGGCGGCACCAGTGGCTCATCGACTGGATGGCCGTGTAGCCGATCACGAGGTCGACCATCACGATCACCGAGCCCAGCTCCTTGGCGAACTGCGCGCGGCGGTACATCTCTTCCATGGTGCCGGCCGTGACGTTCAGGTAGCTGCCCTTGACCTCGCCGGTGGCGGCGCTGGCCTTGTTGACGGCGTCCATCACGAACAGGAAGCGGTCGCGCCAGTGCATGAAGGGCTGCGAGTTGATGTTCTCGTCGTCCTTCATGAAGTCGAGCCCGCCGCGCAGGCCTTCGTACACCACGCGGCCGTAGTTGCGGCCCGAGAGCCCGAGCTTGGGCTTGGTGGTGGCGCCCAGCAGCGGCCGGCCGAACTTGTCGAGCCGCTCGCGCTCCACCACGATGCCGGTCGGCGGGCCCGGGAAGGTCTTGACGTAGGCCACCGGAAACTTCATGTCCTCCAGCCGCGCGGCCTTCAGCGGCTTGAAGCTGAAGACGTTGCCGATGATGGAAGCCGTCACGTTGGTGATCGAGCCTTCCTCGAACAGCGAGAGGTCGTAGGCCACGTAGCAGAAATACTGGCCCGGATTGTTGGGCACCGGCTCCACCTTGTAGGCCTTGGCGCGGTACATGTCGCAGGCCGTGAGTCGGTCGGTCCACACCACCGTCCAGGTGGCGGTGGACGATTCGCCGGCCACGGCCGCGGCGGCCTCGATGGCGTCCACGCCTTCCTGCGGCGTGATGCGGAAGAGCGCGAGGATGTCCGTGTCCTTGGGCACGTAGTCGCCGTCCCAGTAGCCCATCTGCGCGTACTTGAGCACGCCGGCCGAGTAGCGCTTCTTGGCGTCGGTGATCTGGATTGCTTCGTTCATGTTGCCCATGGAGTGCCTCTCGAAAAAAGAAGGGGGTGTGGTGCTGTCTGGTGAAGTGAATGTAGGCCGCGTGATAGATTAAGAAAAATTAAATCTTTTGACATTCACATTTGCCAAACCTAATATCTCTCGATGCCCCTTTCCAAGCACGCGAGCTTCAGGCAGCTCGCCACCTTCCACGCCGTGGCGCGGCTCGGCAGCGTTTCACTTGCTGCAGATGAAATGCACCTGACGCAACCCGCGGTGTCGATACAGATCGGCACACTCGAGGAGTCGGCCGGCACGCCGCTTTTGCAGCGCACGGGCCGCGGCATCCGGCTGACCGAAGCGGGCGAATTGCTGGCGGGCTATGCCGGCCGCATCCTCGACCTGTGGCGCGAGGCCGGCGACGAAATGGCCATGCTGCAGGGCGTGTTCTCGGGCACCTTGCGCGTGGGCGCCATCACCACGGCCGAATACCTGCTGCCGCCCATCCTGGTGAACTTCGCCAAGGAGCATCCGAAGGTGAAGGTCAAGCTGCAGGTCGGCAACCGCGACGAGATCGTGCGCATGCTCGCGGGCCAGGAGATCGACATCGCCATCATGGGCCGCCCGCCCGCGGAACTGAAGACCGACTCCAGCGCCTTCGCCAAGCACCCGATGGCCTTTCTGGCGGCGCCTTCACACCCGCTGATGTCCGCGGCCAAGCCGAGCATCGCCCTGCTCTCGGACACGCGCATGCTGGTGCGCGAGCGCGGCTCGGGCACGCGCACAACCGTCGAGCGCTTCTTCAAGGACCACGGCCTGCCGCTGCGCATCGGCTCCGAGCTGTCGAGCAACGAGGCCATCAAGCAGATGTGCGCCGCGGGCTTCGGCATTGCCTTCTTGTCGATGCACACCTGCGTGCTCGAGATGAACGCCGGCCTGCTGGGCGTGCTGCCGGTGCCGGGCAACCCGGTGGTGCGCGACTGGTACGTGATGCACCTCGCGTCGCGGCAATTGCCGCAGGTGGCGCTGGCCTTCGAGGAATATTTGCGCACGCATGGCCAGGCGCAGATCCAGCAGCAGCTCGGCACGCTGCCGGCGGCGCGTACCGCGGCCAGGAAACGCAGCGTGCGGCGCGCGGCCTGAACCTTCGGGCGCGCCGGTTCAGACGCCCAGTTGCACCCGCATGCCGATCCACACCGCGCGCGGCGCGCCGGGCGCCACGAACTGCACGTTGCGCCATGCATCGGGCGCCAGCACCGCGCCGCTCGCATCGAAGCCGCTGCGGCCCAGTTGGCCGGCGGTGGCGTAGCGCCGGTTGAACACGTTCGCCACCTTGGCAAAAAGCTCCACGTTGGGCCCGAGCTTCCAGCGCGTCGTGAGGTCGAGCAGCGCGTAGCCGCCGATGCGGCCGCTGCCGCTGAAGTCGGCCCCGTCGGGCGCGTGCAGTCCGTTCTCGTTGCCGCGCACCGTCTGCTTCGAATACACGCGGTACTGCGCGCCCAGCGTCCACTCGGGCGTCACGCGCCAATCGACATTGAGCTTGAGCGAATGCGCCGGCAGCCCCGGCAGGCGGTCGCCGCGGCGCACCGCGATCTCGCCCTCGCCGGTGCAGGCGGGGCTGGTCTCGGCGCTGCTGTTGGCTTCGGCCACCAGGCAGGCCGGCGAGTCGTACCTCGCGCGCAGGTAGCTGTACGACAGCGACCAGTCGACGCGGTCGGTCTGCTGCGAGAGCCCGAGCTCCACGCCCTGGCGCAGGGTGCGCCCGAAGTTGCTGAAGTAGCCGCGCGAAAGCCCGCTGCTCACGAACAGCAGGTCGTCCTTGTTGACGGTGCGGAACACCGAGGCATTCCACCGCATGCCTGGCTCGAGCGTGCCGCGCAGTCCAGTCTCGAAGGTCTGCGACACCACCTGCTTGAGCGGCGGATCGGACTGCAGCGCATTGGGCAGCACGCAGGCGTTGGCCGGATCGGAGCAGCCGAGCTCGATCGGGCTCGGCGCGCGGCTGCCCTGGCTCCAGCCCGCGTAGGCCGTGAGCCGCGGCGTGGCCTGCCAGGTGAGGCCGATGGCGGGATTGAACTTCTTGTAATGGCCTTCGCCATCGAGCCGGGTGGACAGCCCGAGCAAGGCGCGCCCATCGTCGCGGGTTGTCACGCGGGTGTCGTTGTAGCGGCCCGAGAGGCTCAGCTGCAGGTTCGGCTGCAGGCTCACCAGGTCGGAAAAATAGATGCTCGCGGTGCGGCTCTTGCCCGCGAGCAGCGCATCGACTTCGGCTTCTTCCTGCGGCACCACCGCGCGCGTGGAGTCGAGCAGGCCCTCGGCCTCGGTCTGGCGGAAGTGCGTGCGCGCGCGGTCCACGGAGGCGCCGAAGGTGAGCTGGTGAATGCCCGCGGTGTAGGTCGACTGCAGCGCCACGCCTTCGCTGCGCTGGCGCGTGTAGGTGCGGTTCTCCACGCCCGTGGCTTCGTTGTCCGGCGGATTGAAACCGTCGTTGAGGTCGCCGTTGAGCGTGCTGTAGCGCGAGCGCCGCGTGTAGGCCGTCATGGAGATCGTCTGCTGGTCGCTCAGGCGGTAGCTGGCATTGAGCGTGAGCATCGACATGCGGTTTTCGGTGCGGTCGGGCCGCGTGTACACCTGCTTGCGGTTCTGCATCAGCATCGACTCGGGCAGCAGGCCGTTGCCGATCATCCGGTTGTCGCCATGGGTGAAGCTCAGGTCCCAGGAGAGCTTTCCGCTGTCCTGCCCCACCTTCGCAAACAGCTGGCGCACGCGCGAAGGCGAGTAGTTGCGCCAGCCGTCCTCGTTGAGGCCGCCGAACGCAAGGAACAGGTGCCCGCCTTCGGCCAGCTTGCGGCCGTGCGTGAGCTCCGTGCTCACGCGGCCGAAGGAGCCGGCCTGCAGTTCCAGCTCGGTGCCCGGATGCGTGTCGCCGCGCTTGGTCTGCAGCGACAGCGCACCGCCGAGCGTGTTGAGGCCGAACAGCGGGTTGGAGCCCGGCAGCAGCGTGATGCTCGAGATGGCGGCCTTCGGGATGAGGTCCCAGTTCACCACGTCGCCGAAGGGCTCGTTGATGCGCACGCCGTCCTGGTACACCGACAGGCCCTGGGGCGTTCCGAGCACCGGGCTCGCGCTGAAGCCGCGGTAGTTCACGTCGACCTGGAACGGATTGCCCTGGATCTCGTTCACGTTCACGCTGGGCAGCTGCGTGGCCATGAAGTCCGGCAGGTTCAGGCTCTGCGCGCGGCGCAGGTGCCGGTCGTCGGCGGTCTGCACGTTGGACGAGATCTGGTCCTTCGGCACCTCGATGCCCGGCACGGGCGTGGTGGCCACCACCTCGACGGCCGGCAGGCTGCCCGGCTGGGCCGCGGCGGCCTCCTGCGCCTGGCCGGGCATGGGGCAGGCAGCGGCCGCCACGGCAAGGCCGATCAGGCGGCGGGATCTCGGCTTGTTCGATCGGCGCACGGTGTTCTCCCCCTCAAGTGCCGGTGCGCGCGAGGCCCAGCTTTTCGACGATGGCGCGCTCCTGCGCGAAGATTTCGCGGCACGACTGCGCATAGGCCTCCGGGCCGAGGTAGTCGGCCTCCTGGTCGTACTTGGCGAGCTCGTCCTTGAAGCGCTGGTCGAACATGGCTTTCTTGAAGGCATCGTGCAGCACCGCCACCACGCCGCGCGGCAGGCCGCGCGGCCCCGCCAGCCCGTAGGGCGACTTGGCCACGATGTCGAAGCCCAGCTCGCGCAGCACGGGCACCTGTGGCCAGCGCTTCGAACGCTCACCCGAAAAGATGGCCAGCAGCCGCAGCGTGCCCGCATCGACCGCCGGCCCGAAGCCGGTGGAATTGACGCCGGCCATCACCTGCCCGCCCGCAATCGCGTTGAGCTGCTCGGACGTGCCCTTGTACGGCACATGGATGTAGCGCAGGCCGCGTGCCGTGAACAGCGTCTCCAGCACCATGTGCGGCGTGGTGCCGATGCCGTTGGTGGCAACGGTCAGCTCGCCGGGCCGCGCGCGCGCGAACGCGAACATGTCTTCGAGCGAGCGCATCGGGCTGCCGGCCGCGACCAGCATGCCGAAGGTGACGCTGGACACCTGGATGATCGGCGTCACGTCGCGGATCGGGTCCCACAGCACCTTCTGCGTGTGCGGCGCGCGGAACACCGGCTGCGGCATCTGGGCGATGGTGTAGCCGTCGGGCCGCGCCTGCTGCAGCACCGGCATGGCCAGCGTGCCGCCGGCGCCGCCGCGGTTTTCGGTCAGCACCGGCTGCCCGAGCGGCACCGAGGCCAGCTCGGCCAGGATCCGCAGCGAGATGTCGGTGGCCCCGCCCGCGGGCCAGGGCACCCACAGCGTGACGGGGCGCGAAGGAAAGGGCTCGGTCGAGGCCATCGCCCGGGCCAAGGGCAGCGCGCCCAGCGCCAGCGCGCCGGCGCCGCGCAGCCAACTGCGCCGGGTGGAACCGCCCTGCCCGCGCGTGGTGGCCCGCCTCCGGCTCATGGCCCGCCTCCGCCGCGCTTGGTAAGGCCGCCGAAGCCGCGCTGCGGGTCGTAGCCCCAGCAGGCGAGCCCGAAGAAAACCACCAGGCAGCCCAGCACTACATAGGGCGCCACGCCCGGGTCCTTGCCGTAGAGCGCAAAGCGGACCCACTCCACCGCGTAGGTGAAGGGATTGAAGCGCGCGAGCTGGTACACCCATTCGGCGCCCGATTCCTGCAGCTTCCACAGCGGATAGAGCGCGGTCGACAGGAAGTACATCGGGAAGATGACGAAGTTCATCGTGCCCGCGAAGTTCTCCAGCTGCTTGATGTGCACCGACAGCAGCAGCCCGAGCGCGCCCAGCATGAGCGCGCCGGCCGCCAGCGCCACCAGCGCATGCAGGGCCGAGAGCGACAGCAGCGGCAGCTCGGTGCCGATCAGCGCCGCCACCACCACGAACACCAACGCCTGCAGCACCGACAGCAGCGCAGTGGCGCAGAGCTTGGAGAACAGGAGCCAGGGCCGCGGCAGCGGCGCGGTGAGCAACAGGCGCATCAGGCCCATCTCGCGGTCGTAGACCATGGCCAGCGACGACTGCATGCCGTTGAACAGCAGCACCATGCCGACCAGCCCCGGCACGATGTAGACGTCGTAGGGAATGTAGGTGTCATAGGGCTCGACGATCGCCACGCCGAAGACGTTGCGGAAACCGGCCGCGAACACCGCCAGCCACAGGAGCGGCCGCACCAGCGCCGACACCAGCCGCCCGGTCTGCTGCGAGAACTTGTAGAGCTCGCGCAGCATGATCGCGCGCATCGCCTGCAGCGCGTGGCCCATGCCGCGCCGCGCCAGCGGTTCGGCCTGCCCGTCCGCGGGCTTGGGGGTTTCTAGCGCGCGATCGGACATAGCTTCTCCGGGGCATCGGCGCCCAGCGTGTCGAGCACGTTGCGCGGGTGCAGCACGCCTTCGGCCGGCGCCTGCGCGATCACGCCCTGCCCGTCCGTCAGCAGCATGGGCTGGCGCAGCTGGCCGTCCCAGGCGCGGAAGCTCAGGCTGGTGCCCTTGGAGCCGTCGAGCGTGCTCTTGCCGATGGCCTGGGCCCAGGCCGCGTTCGGGCCCTTGGGCGCGGCAATGGCGGCGGCTGCCAGGGTCTTGCCGGCCATCCAGGCGGCCCAGTCCTGCGCGGTCATCGGGCGCTTTGCGGCCTTGGCGAAGCGGCGCGAGACCTGCGGCGCGCCATAGCGCTCGAACTGCGCATGCCAGGCCAGCGCCACCAGCCCGCCGTCGCCCACCACCGGCCGCGGCAGCACGGTGCGGTAGGGCAGCATGCGGGCGAACTCGCCGTCGCTGTCGACCACCCACACGGCGTCGTAGTTGTTGCCGGCCGTGAGCAGCAGCGGATTGGCGAGGTCGCGCTCGCGCGGATCGGCCGAGAGCTTGAACGGCTTGCTGGCCACCACCTGCAGGCCGTAGCGCTTGATCGACGCCTGCACGGTGGCCGCGCGCAGCGCGTCCTGCGGGCTGCCGCCCACCAGCAGGAGCAGCTTGCTCCATTTGCGCGACACCAGCGTCTGCGCCAGCGCATCGCTGCGCATGCGTTCACTGGGAATCAGGTGGAACATGCGGGCACGGCAATCCTGCTGGCGCAGCCGGTCGGAGGCGTCGCCCAGGTTCAGCACCGGCAGCTTCACGGCATCGGCCACGGCCAGCGTCCATTCGGCGGGCAGGTCGGTCAGCAGCACCGCCGCGCCGCTCTTCTCGGCCGCCACCGCCGCGGCGCGCGCCGCCTCGATGGACGCGGCAGGCGCGGCGGCCAGCGCCACTTCGGCGCCGGCGGCCTCGAGTTCGAACTTCGTCTCCTCGAGCGCAACTTCGAGCCCATCGGAAAGCGGACCGCCCGGGTGCCCCAGGTAGGCACGCTCCACGCGGGAGCGCTCCAGGCGGGGATCGTCGTCCGGCGTGATCAGCGTGGCCTTGAGCACGGCCGCGCCCGCCGCCGCCGGCGCCACGAGCGCCACGGCCATCCACCACGCGCCCGCCAGCCAGGAAGCCGTTGCGCGCATCCTCATTCGACGATCACGAGCCCATAGGGCACGCGCCCTACCGGAACGCTCTTGATGGCCTTGGCGCCGGCCACGTCGACCACCGTCACGTCGTCGCTCAAGCCGTTGACCACGTAGAGCCGCGCCTGCGCCTTGTCGAGCGTGACGTTCCAGGCCCGCTTGCCGACCAGCACCAGCGAGCCGACCTTGCGGCTGGCCACGTCGACGAAGGCCACGTGGTTGGCGCGGCCCAGGCCCACGAAGGCCCGCTTGCCGTCGCTCGTCATCTGGATGCCCACGGGCGTGATGTCCTCGGCGCGCGCGCCCTTCACTTCGAACTTGAGCGTGTCGATCACCTCGTTCGTCGCAGTCGAGACGATGCTGACGCTCGCGCCCAGTTCGTTGGTGACCCAGAGCTCCTTGCCGTCGGGCGTGATGGCCATGCGCCGCGGGCGCTTGCCGACCTTGATGTTCTTCACGACCTTGCCGCTGGCCGTGTCGATCACGTGCACCAGGCTCGCCACCTCCGACGTGATGTACAGCGTCTTGCCGTCGGCGCTGACCTTGACGCCTTCGGGCTCCGCGCCCACCTTGACCGAGCGCAGCTTCTTGCCGCTGGCCGCGTCGATGAAGCTGGCCTCGCCCGCGTCCTCGTTGGAGACGTAGATGACCTTGCCGTCCGGCGACAGGTCGAAGGCCTCGGGCTCGTCGCCCAGCGGAATGCGCCGCACCGACTTGCCGCTCGCGGGGTCGATCAGGTCGGCCTGGTTGGAATCGGTGCAGGCCACCATGATCTGGCGCTCGGGCGTCAGCTGGATGTGGCGCGCGCGCTTGCAGGTCGGGATCGTGCCCTTCACGGCCAGGGTCGCCAGGTCGATCATCGTCAGCGCGCTGTCCTTTTCGCTCGACACATAGGCGGTGCCCTGCGCCAGCGCGGCGGCACTCGCGGCGGCCAGCGCGAGCGCGCTAGCGGCCGCGCGGACCAGGGTGCGCGCAGGCGGGGGCAGGAAGGGTTGCGGCATGCGATGTCTCCATTCTTTTTGGCTCGGATCGTTCTTGGTTCAGGCGGTGCGCGCGATGAAGCCCGCCTCCAGCGTGGCGCCGCCAAGGCTCTGGCCCACCTGCGCCGGCGTGCCGTCCGCCAGCAGCTGTCCCTTGTGCAGCACCAGCACGCGGTCGGCCTCCTCGGCCTCCTCGACCCGGTGCGTGGCCCACAGCACGCACACGCCGCGCTCGCGCACGTCCGCATGCAGGGCCGCCAGCAGGTCCTGGCGCGACCTGGGGTCGAGCCCGACGGTGGCTTCGTCCATCAGCAGCACGGCCGGCCGGTGCAGCCCGGCGCGCGCCAGCTCGACCTTGCGCCGGTTGCCGCCCGAGAGCTCGCGCACCTTGCGGTCGAGATTGGCGTCGATGTTCAGGCGCTCGCAGGCCGACGCGATGCGCTCGGCCGCAAGCCGGCGCGGCAGGCCGTGCAGGTCGGCCTGGAACAGCAGGTTGCGCCGGATGCTCAGGTCCAGGTCGAGCGACATCTGCTGGAACACGACGCCGATGTGCCGCAGCGCCGCCGTTGCCGAGCGGCGCAGCGAATGGCCGGCGACCTCGACCTCGCCTTCGTCGGCCGCGAACATGCCCGTGAGCACCTGGAACAGCGTCGACTTGCCCGCGCCGTTGGGCCCGAGCAGCGCCACGAACTGGCCCGCAGGCAGATGCAGCGACAACGACTGCAGCGCCGTGCGCGTGCCATAGCGCTTGGTTAAGTCGATGGTTCGCAGCATGTAGATCGATGGGATTCGCCGGGCTTTGGGTGTCTCAATGGTAGGGGCCGTTTGTCTTCGAGCCGCAAATTCCGTGCCTCTGGAAGTCGAGGGTTTTCACTGTGATGCATTGCCATTCGTTGGCCCGCGCGAAGGCCTGCGCAGCCCGATGCGCGCCATGCCGGCACGACATCCGTCACGCCGTGCGAGACACTTTGCGTCAAATTTGATGCGCACACGATGCAGGGCCACGGCAATGCGTGGCGGGCGGCCCCGGCCAGCGCACCGAACGCTCGGGATTTCCCTAGGTCCGGACCGCGTTGCCGCACGCCGCCGCGTGCTGTGCGAAAGCCGCCGCGTGCATGCCTCTTCCGAGTGGAGCCGCCTGTCTTTGCATGGAGCGCGCATCGGCTGCCGAAGTGCTCCACGCTGGAACCGGCAGGCATGGATGTTGCGGACCGCAGCATTCGCCAAGGTGATCGAAAGATCCGCAGGCTGCCGCCATTGACCATGTTCAAAACCCACTGAAATGTGAGGAGACATCTATGAAGTTTTCCAGGCAGATCGCCGGCCGTCTCGTACGGCATATCGGCGTCGCGATGTTGGCTCTTCCGGCCTTGGCGCTCGCCAATGCCGACGTCGAGAAAAACATCGCCAACTCCAAGAACTGGGCCACGCAAGCGGGCGATATGTTCAACCAGCGATACAGCAAGTTGAATCAGATCACCAAGAGCAACGTGGGCAAGATGCAGGTCGCGTGGACCTTCTCCACCGGCGTGCTGCGCGGCCACGAGGGTTCGCCCCTGGTGGTCGATGGCGTCATGTACCTGCACTCGCCGTTCCCGAACAAGGTGTTCGCACTCGACGTCGAGACCCAGAAGATCCTGTGGAAGTACGAACCCAAGCAGGACCAGTCGGTGATCGCGGTCATGTGCTGCGACACGGTGAACCGCGGGCTTGCCTATGCGGAAGGAAAGGTCTTCCTGCAACAGGCCGACACCACCCTGGTGGCGCTCGACAGCAAGACCGGCAAGGTGGTGTGGACGGTGAAGAACGGCGATCCGAAGGTCGGCGCCACCAACACCAACGCACCCCACGTCTTCAAGGACAAGGTCATCACCGGCATCAGCGGCGGCGAGTTCGGCGTGCGCGGCTTCCTGGCGGCCTACAACATCAAGGACGGCAAGCTGGCGTGGAAGGGCTTCAGCACCGGCCCCGACGAAGAAATGCTGATGGACCCGGCCAAGACCATGACCTGGACCGACGGCAAGATGGCGCCCGTGGGCAAGGACTCTTCGCTGAAGACCTGGAAGGGCGACCAGTGGAAGATCGGCGGCGGCACCACCTGGGGCTGGTACAGCTACGACAAGGCGACCAATGCCGTGTACTACGGCACCGGCAACCCGTCGACCTGGAACCCCTCGCAGCGCCCCGGCGACAACAAGTGGTCCATGAGCATCTGGTCGCGCGACGTCGACACCGGCAAGGTCAACTGGGTCTACCAGATGACGCCCTATGACGAGTGGGACTTCGACGGCATCAACGAAATGATCCTGGCGGACATCAACGTCAAGGGCAAGCCGACCAAGGCGCTGGTGCACTTCGACCGCAACGGCTTCGCCTACACGCTGGACCGCGTGACCGGCGCGCTGCTGGTGGCCGAGAAGTACGACCCCAAGGTGAACTGGGCCACGCACGTCGACATGAAGACCGGCCGGCCGCAGGTGGTGGCCAAGTACTCCACCGCGCAGAACGGCGCCGACGTCAACACCAAGGGCATCTGCCCGGCGGCCCTCGGCAGCAAGGACCAGCAACCGGCTTCCTACGACCCCAACACCAAGCTCTTCTACGTGCCGACGAACCACGTCTGCATGGACTATGAGCCGTTCAAGGTCGAGTACACGGCAGGCCAGCCGTACGTGGGCGCCACGCTGTCGATGTACCCCACGCCGGGCAGCCATGGCGGCATGGGCAACTTCATCGCCTGGGATGCGGGCACCGGCAAGATCGTGCAGACCAAGGCCGAGAAGTTCTCGGTGTGGAGCGGTTCGCTGAACACCGCGGGCGGGATCTCCTGCTACGGCACGCTGGAAGGCTACCTCAAGTGCGTGGATGCCAAGGACATCAACAAGGAGCTGTTCAAGTTCAAGACCCCGTCCGGCATCATCGGCAACGTGTTCACCTATGAGCACAAGGGCAAGCAGTACGTCGGCGTGTTCTCGGGCATTGGCGGCTGGGCCGGCATCGGCATGGCTGCGGGCATCGACCCCGAGAAGAGCACCGAAGGCCTCGGCGCCGTCGGCGGCTACAAGGAGCTCGCCCAGTACACCGAGCTCGGCGGCTCGCTGACTGTCTTCGCACTGCCCAACTGAGGCGTTATTACCGAGGCGCCATTGCACAGATAGACGCAACATGCGAACCGGGAGAGCACTCGCTCGAGGGCTCTCCCCCACGCACTTTCAAAAGATACCGGAGACCCAGGAGCCATGAAATTTCGTAAGTCAACGTTGCTGCCTTCCCTCGTCCTGCTTGCCGGCGTGGCCTGCACACTGGCCATTGCCGCGCCAGACCCCGCGCCCTACAAGGTCACCGACGGCTACAAGGTGGATCCCGAAACCATGAAGGGTTTCCGCACCTGGCGCTCCGCGGCCTGCGACCGCTGCCACGGGCCCAACCAGGAAGGCATGGTGGGACCGTCCCTCATCAACAGCCTCAAGACGATGAAGAAGGAAGACTTCATCAAGACCGTGCGCGACGGCAGGCTCGACAAGGGCATGCAGAGCTTCGGCAACAACCCGGCGGTGATGGAGAACATCAACCAGCTCTACGCCTACCTCAAGGGCCGGTCCGACGGCGCCATCACCCGCGCCCGAGTGGAAGAAAACAAATGACCACCCGGCAGCGTGCTGCCAAGCCCCTTTCCATCGGCGCCCGCCTGCGGGCGGGCCTCCTGGGCGCAGCCTGCTGCTGCGCGCTGGTTCCGGCCGCGGCCCAGGAGACCCCGCCGCGCAAGGCGCTGCGCGTCTGCCAGGACCCCAACAACATGCCCTTCTCCAACACCAAGGCAGAAGGCATCGAGAACCGCATCGCCGAGCTGTTCGGCAAGGCGCTCGGCCTGCCGGTCACCTACTACTCGTTCCCGCAGCGGCTGGCCTTCTTCCGCAACACGCTGCGCTTCAAGCTGCCGGGCCAGGACTATCCCTGCGACATCGTGATGGGCGTGCCCGTCGGGCTCGACGAAGTCTCGGTCACCAAGCCCTACTACCGCTCGACCTACGCGCTGGTCTTTCCCAAGGGCAAGGGCATGGACAACGTGGCCTCGGCGGAAGACTTCCTCAAACTCGATGCGGCCAAGCTCAAGTCGCTGCGCATCGGCATCTACGACCGCTCGCCGGCCTCGCAATGGCTCAACAAGCACGGCCTGCTGGAGCAAGGCGTGCCCTACAAGCTCATGAGCGCCGACCCCGCGCAGTACCCGGGCGAGATCGTCGAGAAGGACCTGGCCGAAGGCAAGCTCGATGCCGTGGTGGTCTGGGGCCCGATCGCGGGCTACTTCGCGCGGCGCGTCAAGAACCCGGCCCTCGTCGTGGTGCCGCTCAAGTCCGAAAAGGGCGTGCGCCTCGACTACCAGATGGCCATGGGCGTGCGCTACGGAGAGCGCGAATGGAAGCAGCAGGTCGAAGGGCTGATCGAGTCCAAGGCACCCGAGATCCAGGCCATCCTGAAGGAGTTCGGCGTGCCGGTGGTCGATGCATCGTTCGGGGTTCCCACCAACTGAGTTGCCGCTCTTCGTTCTTCTTTCCCATGCGCTTCGCCATCGCCGCTTCGCTCTGCGTTCTTCTCTTGTCTCCCCCGGCCTCGCAGGCCGAGCCCGACAAGCGCGACTTCTCGCCCGCCGAACGCCTGCTGTTCATGACGCCGCAGCTCAAGGACCTGCAGGCGCCCATGCTGCTGCGCTACACCTTCGGCAAGACCGGCAGCTTCGAGGAAGCGTTTGCCGACAGCGTGACGGTGTCCCTGAGCGCCAAGGAAGACGGCCGCTGCTGCGATGCCAAGGGCGTGTTCCTGAGCGGTGCGCACAAGCTCGCGGTGCCCGACGTGCCGGCTGCCGAAGGCAATCCCGTGATCCTCTATTTCCTGGAGCACGACGTGCGCGAAATGAAGCGCCTCACGCGCGGCTCCGAATACCACTTCCGCAAGCGCATCCGCATGGGGATCTACCAGGACGCCCAAGTGCGCGACGTGGCGCTGCGCTACCAGGGCCGCGCCATCAAGGGCAAGGAAATCGTCTTCAGCCCTTTCCTGGACGACCCGAACCGGCCAAAGTACGAAAAGTTCGCGACCAAGACCTACCGCTTCACGCTGTCCGACGCGGTGCCGGGCGGCGTCTACGGCATTCGCACCTCCATTCCGGGCGACAGCGCCGCGGCCCAGCCCCTCATGGTCGAGGAGCTCCTGATCGACGGGGCCAAGGCGCCGGCGCGCTAGTGCCTGTTGCCGCCCAAGAAATCCTTCCAGCGAACGCCATGAACAAAACAGTCCGTCTTCTTCTCTGTCTTCTCGGCCTGCCGATGGCCGTGCATGGCGCGACGCATGCCAACGACTTTCCCACGCTGGACCGCGTGCTGTACGTGCAGGAATGCATCGCGGCCCACCCTGATGCCGGCCACTTCGAAATGGCCAGCAAGTGCTCCTGCGCGGTCGACGCGCTGGCCAGGGAAATCAAATACTCGGAATACGTGGACCTGAGCACCGCGGCCAAGGCCACCACCATCGGCGGCGAGCGCGGCGGCTACATCCGCGATTCGGAAAAGCTGCAGGCCGACATCAAGCGCTACAAGGCGCTGCAGGCCAAGGCCAACAAGGGCTGCTTCATCGGCCCGCCGACCGCGCGCTGAGCCGCGTCCCGGGCACAGCGCCATGACAGGTACCGCGACACCTGTGCACGCCGGGCTTGCCGCGATGCTGCTGCTGTGCAGCCCGGCCTGGGCCTCGCCGTTCGCCTACATCACCAACCAGGGCAGCCACGACGTGTCGGTGATCGACCTCGCCTCGCAGCAGGTGGTGGCCACGGTGCCCGTGGGCCGCTCGCCGGCCGGCGTGGTGGCGTCGAGCCGCGCGGGCCGGGCCTTCGTCTCCAACCCCGACAGCAAGACCATCTCTGTCATCGACATGCGCCAGCAGAAGGTCGTGAACACGCTGCCGGCCGGCGACGGGCCGGTGGGCATTGACATCTCGGCCGACGGCCAGCGCCTCTACGTGGCCGACTGGTACAGCAGCCGGCTGCTGGTGCTCGATGCGCAGGCCGCCGGCGCCGCCAAGCCGCTGGCTTCGATCGCGGTCGGCCGCGCGCCCGCTGGCGTGGCCGCGCATCCCGGCGGCGCCGCCGTTTTCGTGGCCGAGCGCGACGACGACAGCGTGGCCGTGGTCGACACCGCCGCGCGGCGCGTGCTGGCGCGCGTGCGCGTCGGCAGCCATCCGTTCGCGCTGTTCTACGACGCGCCGCGCTCGCGCCTCTATGCGCTCAACGTGCAGAGCAACGACGTCTCGGTGGTGGACATGCGCGACATCGTCCGCCCGGCCGTGATTGCCACCGTGAAGGTCGGCAAGGCGCCCTACGGCGCGGCGCTGGCCGAGGGCGGCGCGCTGCTCTACGTGACCAACCAGCACGAAGACTCGGTCAGCGTGATCGACGCCGCCTCGCTGAAGCTGCTGCGCACCCTCCCCGGCTTTGCCTACCCGGAAGGCATTGCCGCGCACGGCGACCGGGTCTATGTCGTCAACTGGATGGACGACAACGTGCAGGTGCTGGACGCCGCGAGCGGGCAGAAGCTCAAGACCATTGCCACGGGACAGAACAGCCGCGGCTTCGGCGCCTTCATCGGCGCGCCGATGGAGCCCTGACCTGTTTTTTTCAACCGACCTTTTTTTCTTCCCACCTCATCACGGATATTTCCATGCCGACACATCCCTCCGGCCGACGGGCGCTCTCCGTTCTTCTCGCATCGATTCTGCTTGCCGCATCGGCCCCGAGCCAGGCCCACGGGCCCACGCGCCAGAAGGTGAGCGAGAAAGTCACCATCGAGGCCCCGGCCGATGCCGTCTGGGCCAAGATCAAGAACTTCAACGCGCTGAAGGACTGGCATCCGGCGGTGGCCGACAGCGCGGCCGACAAGGGCAATGCCGAAGGCTCGGTGCGCACCGTCAAGCTCAAGGACGGGGGCATGCTCGTCGAAACGCTCGAGGGCTACGACGACGCGAAGATGAAATACAACTACCGCGCCAAGGACGGCGGCGCGCTGCCGGTCACCAACTACACCTCCGTGCTCTCGGTGGTGGCCGACGGCGGCAAGTCGGTCGTCGAATGGCGCGGCGCCTTCTACCGCGGCTACCCCAACAACGATCCGCCGCCGGACAAGAACGACGAAGCCGCCATCAAGGCCGTGACCGGCGTCTACCGCGACGGGCTCGCCCACCTCAAGAAGATGATGGAGTCGAAGTAGCCCAGGGCACCGGACACCACCATGGGCACCGAAGAACAACTCGAAGACTGGCGCCGCCTCGCGCTGCGCGTCGAAAGCGAAGTCGCGAAGGCGGTGATCGGCCAGGCCGAAACGATCCGCCTCATCAACGTGGCGCTGTTCGCGCGCGGCCATGTGCTGCTCGAGGGCGACGTGGGCGTGGGCAAGACCACGGTGCTGCGCGCCTTCTCGCGCGCCATCGGCGGCGACTTCGAGCGCGTCGAGGGCACGGTCGACCTGATGCCCGGCGACCTGGTCTATCACACCTACGTGGACGCCGAAGGCCGGCCGCGCATTGACCCGGGGCCCTTGCTGCGCCACGGCGAGCGCCTGGTCACCTTCTTCTTCAACGAGATCAACCGGGCGCGGCCGCAGGTGCAGTCGCTGCTCTTGCGCGCGATGGCCGAGCGCACAGTGTCGGCCTTCGACCGCGAGTACAGCTTTCCGCACATGACGGTGTTCGCCGACCGCAACAAGGTCGAGCGCGAAGAGACCTTCGAGCTGGCTTCGGCGGCGCGCGACCGCTTCATGTTCGAGCTGAACATGCCCAAGCCGGCCGACCGCGGCATTCGACAGTCGCTGGTGTTCGACACCGCCTACCACGACACCGAAAGCCTGATCGACCAGGTGGCGCCCGCCATCCTGCCCTGGGACCGGCTCAACGCCATCGGCGCGCAAGTGCAGCGCAGCGTGCGCGCCAGCGAGACCATCGAGCGCTATGTGCTCGACGTGTGGGAAGCCACCGAGGCGCCGCAGAAATTCGGCATCCGGCTCGACGGCGTGGACATGGACCGCCTGATCCTGGCCGGTGCCAGCCCGCGCGGCATGAGCGCGCTGCTGCGCGCGGCGCGCACCGTGGCCTGGCTCGAAGGCCGCTCGCACCTGGAACCTGCCGACCTGGCGGCGGTGCTGCCCTCGGTGCTCGGGCATCGCGTCTTCTTCACGCCTGTGTATGAACTGCGGCGGGCGGAACTGTCCGAAGCGCTGGTGACGCAGATCATGGACAAGATCGCCGCCCCCTGATGCCATGGACCGCGTCGACGAATTCCACTACCAGTTGCCGCGCCGTTTCGGCGGCTGGCGCCCGGGCGCGCAGCGCGGCCTGAGCCAGGGCAGCGGGCAGGAATTCGCCGCGCACCGGCGGCTGTTCGACCACCCCGACCCGCGCCGCATCGACCTGCGCGCGAGCCTGCGCGAGGGCCGCGGCGACTGGCTGGTGCGCATCCATCGGCTGCGCGTGGCGATTCCCGTGCACGTGGTGGTGGACGTGTCGGCGTCGATGCATTTCGGCGCCGAGCGCCGCAAGCTCGACGTGGTGGCCGACCTGGTCGAGGCGCTGGGCTACAGCGCCTTTCGCGCAGGCGACGCGGTCGGCCTGCTGGCCTTCGACCAGCGCGAGCGCCAGGACCTCTTCGTGCCAGCGCGCCACAGCCGCGGCAACGGCAGCCTGATGGCGCGGATGCTGCGCGAATGCGATGCGGCCTCCAGCGCGCCACCGACGGACGACCGCGCGCTGGCCGGCCTGCGCCGCGCCACCGAACGGCTGGTGGGCCGCGGCGGGCTGGTGTTTCTCGCGTCCGACTTCCACTGGCCGATCGGCGCGCTCGGCGAGCTGCTCGAACAGTTCTCGCCCGCCTGTGTTGTTCCATTGGTGGTCTGGGACCCGGCCGAAATCGAACCGCCCGATGCCCGCGCGCTGGTCGCGCTGCGCGACGCCGAGACCGGCGCGCGGCGCAGCCTGTGGATGCGCGATTCGCTGCGCACGCGGTGGCGCGAATCGGTCGCGGTGCGCCGCGCTGAACTCACGGCGCTGTTCAACGCGCACGGCATGCCGCCCTTTCACCTGCAGGGCCGCTTCGAGGCCGAGGCGCTCACGCGCTATTTCCTGGAGACGGCGGCATGAGCCTCGTTCATGCCGCTGTACTGGCGCTGGTGCTGGCCGCCCTGCCCGGCGGTTTTGCGCACGCCGCCGATCCCGCCATACCCGCCGCAGCCGCAACCACAGCCGCCACCATCGAGCAGCCGCGCAGCTTCGGCCATGTGCTCGGCGATGTGCTCACGCAGCGCGTGCTGCTCGAACACCACGGCCGGCCGATCGAGCCCGGCGCGCTGCCCACCGCGGCGCGCATCGATCTCTGGCTCGAACGCAGGCCGGCGCGCATCGAGACCGATGCGCAGGGCAAGCGCTGGCTCGCCGTCGAATACCAGGTCATCAACGCCCCGCGCGCGCTGGCCGCCATCTCGCTGCCGGCCCTGACGATCGCCACTGCCTCGGGCCCCGCGCTCGCGCTGCCGGCCTGGCCGGTGAGCATCGGGCCGCTGGCGCCGGTGGAAGCCTTCGGCCAGGGCGACCTGCAGCCGCTGCGGCCGGACCGCCCGGTCGCGGCACTTGCGACCTACCCCATCGAACAGCATCTGAAGTTCTCGCTGCTTGCGCTGCTCGCGGTGCTGCTGGCCTGGCTCGCCTGGTGGGCCTGGCGCAACATGCGCGAAGCGCAGCAGCTTCCGTTCGCGCATGCCTGGCGCGAACTCAAGCGCATCGACGACCCCGCGAGCCCCGAGGCATGGCGCGTACTGCACCGCGCGCTCAACCGGAGCGCCGGCCGCGTCGTGCACGGCGCCAGCCTGCCGCAGCTGCTGGCCGACGCACCCTACCTGCGTCCGCTGCAGCCGCGGCTGGAAGATTTCTACCGCGAGTCGACCCGGCGCTTCTTCTTCGCCGAAAGCACGGCCGCACCGGCCGAGGCCCAGGCCGCCTATCCGCTCAAGCCGCTGTGCCGCGCGCTGCGCAACGCGGAAAAACGCCACCGGCATTGACCGGCGGACAAAGCCATGCGCTTCGACCTCGCCCAGCCCTGGATGCTCGCGCTGCTGCCGCTTGCGCTGCTGCCGCTCTTGCGCAAGCGAAGCGACACGCTGGGTTTTTCGTATGTGGCCTGGCTGCCGGCTGACCGCGTCGGCCGCCTGGTCGGCTTTCTGTGGCGCGCGTTCGCGGTCGGCGCCTTGGCCTTCACAGTGCTCGGGCTCGCGGGGCCGGGGCAGTCGGGCGCGGTGGTCGAGCGCGCCGGGCGCGGCGCCGAGGTGCTGATCCTGATGGACCGCAGCAGCAGCATGGATGCGACGGTGCACACCAACGGCCTGCAGACCGCGGGCCGCATGTCGCAGGAGCCCAAGGCCAAGGTCGTGCGCGACCTGCTGAGCGAATTCGTCGCCAAGCGGCCGGACAACCGCTTTGCGTTCATGACCTTCAGCACGGTGCCGATCGCGGTGGTGCCGTTCACGCAGAAGACCGACACCGTGCAGGCTGCGCTTGCCGCCACCGCCATCGGCCGCGGCCTGCCCGAAACCCGCATGGGCTTGGCGCTGCTCGCGGCCATCGAGGAGTTCGAGGGCCGCAGCTATTCGGGCAGCCGCGTGATCCTGATCGTTTCGGACGGCGGGGCCCAGCTCGACGAGCCGACGCGCCAGCGCGTCCACGCCGGCCTCGCGCGCGAGAAGATCGGCCTGTACTGGATCTACGTGCGCAGCGGCCCCAATTCGCCCAACCTCAACACCGAAACGGTCTCGGCCTATGGCCTTGGCGAGGAACTGGCCCTGCACCAGTTCTTCAAGACGTTGAGCACGCCCTACCGGCTCTACCAGGTGGACGATTCCAATGCCATGGCCGCCGCCATGGCCGAGATCGACCGGCAGCAGAATTTTCCGCTCACCATCCACGAGCGGGTGCCGCGGCGCGACCACGGCGCGGCGTTCTACCTGGCAGCCATGCTGTGCTGCGCGGGCCTGCTCGCCTGCCGCGCCGTGCAGTTGCAGAGCTGGCGGAAAGAAACTTCATGAAGCGACGCACGGTTCACCTGGTTTTCGGCGTGCTGAGCCTGTGCTGCGTGGGCGTGGCGCTGGAGCGCGGGCTGCGGCTGCGCCAGACGATGCACCTCAACACCGAGATCGCGCGCATTGCCGCCGCGCCGGTCGGCAAGGACGCGGCGGCTGCGCCGATCTCGGCGCCGCGCGAACTGCAATTGGCCCAGGCGCTGGCACTCTCGAAGGCCGGCGCGCACGACGCCGCGCTCAAGGGCTACGCGAGCCTGATCCAGGCCGGCGAGCGCGACCCGGTCGCGCGGCAGGCGCTGTTCAACCTGGGCAACATGTACCTGCGCCAGGGCATGGCGCAGGAGGCCGGGGCGCTGCCGCTGTTCGAGCTCGGCAAGCAGCGGCTGCGCGACCTGCTGCGCGCCGCGCCCGAGGACTGGGACGCGCGCTACAACCTGGAGCGCGCGCTGCGGCTCGCGCCCGAGGACCAGGAAGCCTTCTCGGCCGAGCAGCAGCCGGCGCACGAGCAGCGCCGCGTGCGGGTGCCGGGCTTCGTTGCCGGGGACCTGCCGTGAAACCGCCGCTGCCGCAGCAGTGGCACGCCGCCTGGCGGCGCATCGGCGGCAGCACCGGCAGCTGGCCGCTGGTGCTCGCCCTGCTGCTGCTGGCGCTCGCGGTCTGGCCGCCGCGCGTGCAGCTGCAGCGGCCGGTGTTCAACTGGCAGGTCAGCTTCGACATCACGCAAAGCATGAACGTCGAGGATGTGGAGCTCGACCACGCGGCCGTGAGCCGCCTCACCCTCGCGCGCGCCGCCATGCGCGAGGTGCTGGGCGCATTGCCCTGCGGCTCCAAGGTGGGCTGGAGCGTTTTTGCAGACTACCGCTCGCTGGTGATCCTTTCGCCGGTCGAGGTCTGCAGCCACTATGAAGAACTGCTGGCCTCGCTCGAGCGCATCGACGGCCGCATGCGCTGGGCCAACGCCAGCAACGTGAGCAAGGGCGTGACCTGGGCCGTGCGCGGGGCCCGCAGCGTCGGGCCCGGCACGCATTTCGTCTTCATCAGCGACGGGCAGGAATCGCCGCCGCTGCGCATCAACGAGACACCGCCGATGACGGACATCAAGCCCGGCGAGGTCCAGGGCTGGCTGATCGGCGTGGGCGGCGACGTGCCGATGCCGATTCCCAAGACCGGCAGCAACGGCGAGCCCGCCGGCTACTGGCGGGCCGACGAGGTGGTGCAGGGCTCGGCCATCGGCAGCGCGCTGAACCACGAACACCTCTCCGAACTGCGGCAGGACCACCTGCGCGCGCTGGCCGAACTGGTCGGCGTGAACTACCGGCGACTGAACACGCCCGAGGCCCTGAAGACCGCCATGCTGGACCGCCGCTACGCCCAGTATCAGCCGGCCGACACGGACCTGCGGTGGATTCCCGCGCTGCTGGCGCTGCTGCTGCTGGCGTGGCGCTTCGCGCCGGATCTGGGCTGGCTGCGTGCGCGGCGCCCGGTGAGGCGAAAGAAAAAAGCCACCGACCGCGGCGCGGCGCCGCGCGGCCTCACGCGTCCGGCGTGACGAGCGCCGCAGAAAGCCGCCGCGAATTGGCGGGATCGCGGAACACCAGCGGATGCTCCGTCGGCGCCGCAGGGTCGCGCGCAGCCGCATGCGCCACCGCCTCGACCACGCGGTGGTGGTCCGGGCTCTTCGCGCACACCGGATCGGCCGCGGCCGCGTCCTGCGCCAGCAGGTAGGCCTGGCAGCGGCAGCCGCCCAGGTCCTGCTCGCGCTGGTCGCAGCTCGCGCAGGGCTCCTTCATCCAGCCGGTGCCGCGGTAGCGGTTGAAGCCTTCCGAATCGAACCAGATCTCGCGCAGGCTGTGCGCCTTCACGCTCGGGAATTCGAGGCCCGGCAGCATCTTGGCCGTGTGGCAAGGCAGCGCGGTGCCGTCGGGCGCCACGGTGAGGAACATGCTGCCCCAGCCGTTCACGCATTTCTTGGCCTTGCCCTCGTGGTAGTCGGGCGCCACGAAGAAGATGCGCATGCGCTCGCCGAGCCGCTTGCGCCAGGCATCGGTCACTTCCTCGGCATGGCGCAGCTGCTCGTGCGTGGGCAGCAGCTGGTCGCGGTTGACGAAGGCCCAGGAGTAGTACTGGGTGTTGGCAAGCTCGAGGTACTCGGCCCCCATCTCGTGCGCCATCTCGATGATGCGGTCGATGTGGTCGATGTTCATGCGGTGGATCACCACGTTCAGCACCATCGGCCAGCCCTGGTCCTTGATGATCTTCGCCACCCGGTTCTTGAGCTCGAAGGTCTTGGTGTGCGAGAGGAAGTCGTTCATCTCGCGCGTGGAGTCCTGGAACGACAGCTGCACGTGGTCCAGCCCCGCGGCCTTCAGTGCGGCGGCGCGCTGCGCCGTGAGGCCGACGCCCGAGGTCAGCAGGTTGGTGTAGTAGCCCAGGCGCGCGGCCTCGGCAATGATGATCTCGAGGTCGTCGCGCAGGAGCGGCTCGCCGCCCGAGAGGCCGCACTGCACCGCGCCGAGCTCGCGGCCCTCGCGCAGCACGCGCAGCCAGTCCTCGGTGCCCAGTTCGTTCTCCTGCTGCGCAAAGTCGACCGGGTTGAAGCAGAACACGCAATGCAGCGGGCATCGGTAGGTCAGCTCGGCCAGCAGCCACAGCGGCGGTCCGGGGCGCGGCGGCGCGGCGGTGGTCATGCGGGGTCCCAGCGCAGCCAGTTCTGCTGCCCTGCCAGCTCGACGAAGCCGCGCACCTCGGGTTCGAGCCCGGTGGTGTCGAAGGCCTGCTCCAGGTCGGCCACGATGGCGGCGACGCTGCGCTCGCCGTCGCAGCGCTTCATGATCTCGCCCGCGCTGCCGTTGAGCCGCACCATGCCCTCGGGGTAGAGCAGCACATGGCATTCCTGCGCCGGCTCCCACTGCAGCCGGAAACCGGGGCCGACGCGGGGTTTGCTTTCGGCGCTGAGCATGGTCTTGTTCGCGGTCATGCGCCGTTCACGCCGTAGCGCGTCGCCATCGCGTCGTTCATGGCCCACAGGATGTCGAGCTTGAACTGCAGCACCTCGAGCGCGCGCTCCTGCAGCGCGCGGGTGTCGAAATGGTCGAGCGTGATCGCCAGGCCCTGCTCCACGTCGCGCCGCGCCTGGCTCACGCGGTTGCGGAAGTAGCCGAGGCCCGCCGGCTCGATCCACGCATAGTGCTCGGGCCAGGTGGCCAGGCGCTGCTTGTGGATCTCGGGCGCGAACAGTTCGGTGAGCGAGGAGCACACGGCCTCCTGCCAGGGCGCGCGGCGCGCGAAGTTCACGTAGGCATCGACCGCGAAGCGCACCGCGGGCACCACGTGGCGCAGGTCGCGCACTTCTTCGCGCGTGAGCCCCACGGCCTCGGCCAGCCGCAGCCAGGCTTCGACGCCGCCTTCGTCCTTGATACCGCCGAGCTCGAAGCCGTCGTGGTCGAGGATGCGCTGCACCCAGCCGCGGCGCACCTGCTGGTCGGGGCAGTTCGAGAGCACGGCCGCGTCCTTGATCGGGATCGCGATCTGGTAGTAGAAGCGGTTTGCCACCCAGCCGCGGATCTGCTCGGGCGTGGCCCGGCCGCTGTTGAGCATGACGTTGAACGGATGGTGGATGTGATAGCTGCGGCCGCGCTCGCGCAGCTTGGCTTCGAATTCCTCGCGGCTCCATGCCGGGCCGGCTTTGTCGCTGCCTGTGGCCGGGCGCGGTGAATCTTGGATCCTGTCGGCGTGCATGGCGGGCTCGGTGCCTTTTTCAGAGTTGGATCGTCATCCCGTCCTCGCAGGGCTCGATGCCTGCGCGCCGCAGCGCCGCATGCTCATCGGAGTCCTCGTCGAGGATGGGGTTGGTGTTGTTGATGTGGATCAGCATGCGCCGCGCGGTGGTGGCGGGCAGCTTCGACAGCCACTCGATCATGCCGCCCTCGCCCGACTGCGGCAGGTGGCCGATCTCTCGCGCGCGCTTGCTGCTCACGCCCAGGCGAACCATCTCGTCGTCGGTCCAGAAGGTGCCGTCGACCATGACGGCGTCGGCGCTGGCCATGGCATCGAACACGGGCGGCGTGATGGCGCCCAGGCCCGGCGCGTAGAACAGGCTCTTGCCGCTCCTGCGGTCGAGGATGGTCACGCCGATGTTGTCGCCCGGCACCTGCTGCTCGCGGTGCGGCGAGTACGGCGCGGCCTTGCCGGTGAGCGCCATCGCGCGGAAGACGAGGCCGGGCACGCCGGGCACCTCGAAGGAATTGCCGCCCGGCGTGATCGCGTGGCGCGCCACGCCGCAGTAGTGCGACAGCACGCGCAGCACGGGATTACCCTCACTCAGGTCTTCGGCCACCGGGTCGGTGCACCACAGCGGCAGCGGCGTGCCGCGCTCGCGCAGCATGAAGAGGCCTGTGGCATGGTCAACCTGCCCGTCGATCAGCACCACGCCGGCGATGGCTGTGTCGCGCATCGCGCGCGCTGGCTGCAAGATGGGGCTGCTGCGGATCTGCTCCAGGATGTCGGGCGATGCGTTGAACAGCACGCCGTCCTCGCCCTCGTCGGGGCGCACGAAGATCGACGACTGCGTGCGCGGCTTGGCGCGCACCGTGCCGCTGCGCACGCCGGCGCAGTTGGGGCAGTTGCAGTTCCACTGCGGAAAGCCGCCGCCGGCGGCCGAGCCCAGGACGGTGATGCGCATCGGGAAATGAAAAAAGAAGAAAGACGCAGGGGCTCTAAACAACCCGCCCCGGGAGTACCGGGGCGGGTTGTGGCGAGGCGCAGCTCAACGAGCGCTGACGTACATCGTGATCTCGAAGCCGAAGCGAAGATCGGTGGCCGTCGGGGTTTCCCACTTCATAGGGTGTCTCCTGCAAGGTTGCACAGCGCCACGTGGCGGCTGCGGGAACTTCGTGTGCTCCGGTACCCATCTTGAACCCATGCACCGGCCAGACCCAGCCATGAAATCATGATTCGCACTTCATGATTTTCATGAATAGCGGCTACAGGGCCACCGCGTACCATCGCCCTCGTGCTTCCCACCGGCCTGTACCCCGAATCTCCTCCCTGGCGCACCCACGCATTGGAGGTGCCGCATGGCCATGTGCTGCATGTAGAAGAAGGTGGCAATCCGGAAGGCATCTGCGCCGCGGTCCTGCACGGCGGGCCCGGCTCGGGCAACTCGCCGCTGCTGCGCCGCTTCTTCGATCCGGCGCGCTACCGCGTGATCAGCATCGACCAGCGCGGCGCCGGCCGAAGCCGCCCGCGCGGCGCGACGGTGCACAACCGCACGGCCGACCTGCTCGACGACCTGCGCCGCGTGCGCGAGCAACTCGGCGTGCCGCGCTGGCTGGTGGTCGGCGGCTCGTGGGGCGCCACGCTGGCGCTGGCCCATGCGGCGTTCGAGCCGCAAGCGGTGGCGGCGCTGCTGCTGCGTGCGGTGTTCCTGCCGAGCGCCGAAGAGATCGGCGCCTTCTTCCAGGACAGCACCGGCCGCGCACCCGCCGCATGGGCGCGCTTCGCTTCGATGGCGCCGGCCGGCGAGCGCCATGACATGCTGGGCTTCCTGGCCCGCGGGCTGCAGCAAGCGCCGGCCAATGGCGCCCGCCAGCTCGCGCTCGCCTGGTGGCGCTGGGAGCAGACGCTGGCGCGCGGCGCGGGAGCCGCAACCAGCGAGCCGCCGGCCGCTCAAGCCGAACCCGAGGGCGAAACGCTCGACGCACTGGTCCACCGCTACCGCGTGCAGAGCCACTACCTGCTGCACCGCTGCTGGCTCGATGCGCCCCCGCTGCTGGACCGCCTGGCCGCTCTGCCCCGCGTGCCCACCCTGCTGCTGCATTCCCGCGACGACCGCATCTGCGCGCCGCATGGCGCACAGGCCGTGCACGACCGCATTGCGCACAGTCGGCTGCGATGGATCGACGGCGCAGGCCACGATCCCACGCACCCGGCCATGGCCTCCGCCATGGTCGCCGCGCTCGACGGCTACGCGCGGCACGGCCACTTCGGCGATGCGCCCGCACCATGACGCTGCGCCTGAAGATCAACCTGATCGTCAGCCTGCTGACGATGCTGTTCGTCGCGGCCATGCTCGCGCTGCAGATGCGCGCCATGCGCGAATCGGTGCACGAGGAAGTGGTGGCGGCCAACCGCGTGGCCGCGCAGCTGCTGAACCGCACCGCCTGGCTCTACGCGGCCCAGGGCACGCCGGCCATGCTGTCGTTCCTGCAGGGCGTCGGCCGTGTGCGCTCCAACGACATCACGCTGCTCGACACCGAGGAGCGCGTGCTGTACAGCTCGCCGACTTCGGTCTACAAGGCCGGCCGCGATGCGCCCGACTGGTTCGATCGCCTCGTCTCGCCGCCGCCGTCGCAAATGTCGATTGCCTTTCCCGGGGGCAAGCTGATGGTGAGTTCCAACGCGTCGCGCGCCGTGCTCGACGCGTGGGACGACTTCGTGCTGCTGACGCTCAGTGCGCTGGGCCTGCTGGCGATCGTCAACGCGGGCGTGTTCTGGCTCGTGGGCCGCGCGACGCGCCCGTTCGCGGACATCGTGCACGCACTGAACCAGCTCGAGAGCGGGCGCTTCGATGTTTCCCTGCGCGCCCTGCCCGGTACCGAGGCGGCGGCCATCGGCGCCGCCTTCAACCGCATGGTCGGCATGCTGCAGCAGCACATCGAGACCGAGCGGCGCGCCGTGCGCGCCGAGAGCCGCCTGTCCGAAAGCCGCGAGCTGGGCCGCTGGGTCGACCAGAAGATCGAGCAGGAGCGCCGTCTCATTGCCCGCGAACTGCACGACGAGCTGGGCCAGTCGGTCACCGCGATGCGCAGCATGGCCCTGTCGATCGCGCAGCGCGTGCAGGCGCTCGATCCGCAGTCCGAGCAGGCGGCGCGGCTGATCGCAGAGGAATCGGGGCGGCTCTACACGGCCATGCACGGCATGATCCCGCGCCTGACGCCGCTGGTGCTCGACAAGTTCGGCCTGGTGGCCGCGCTCGAGGACCTGGTCGAGCGAACCCGCAACAGCCATGGCGGCGTGCAGGTCGAGTGGCACCTGGAGATCGAACTCGACCGCCTGCGGCTCGACACCGACACCGCGCTGGTGCTGTACCGCGCCGCGCAGGAAGGCATCACCAACGCGCTGCGCCATGGCGAGGCGCAGCGCATCGTGCTGGCCCTGCAGGGCGACGAACAGACGGTGAAGCTCACGCTGACCGACGACGGGCGCGGCCTGCCCGGCCCTGATGCCGCCAGGGAAACCAGCACAGGGCACTATGGCCTGCGTTGGCTGGCCGAGCGCATCGACAGCCTGGGCGGCGACCTGCGCCTTGAACCCGCCGCGCCCAGCGGCGCCCAATTGACGGTGCGCCTGCCCTTGCCGGCGGCCACTGCGGAGAACACATGACCCAGGCGATTCAGCCGATTCGAGTGATGCTGGTGGACGACCATGCGCTGGTGCGCATGGGCTTTCGCATGCTGCTGGCCGACGCGCAGATCGAAGTGGCGGCCGAGGCCGACACCGGCGAGCAGGCCTGTCAGGACTATCCGCAGGTGCGGCCCGACGTGGTCGTGATGGACCTGTCGATGCCCGGCATGGGCGGCCTGGAGGCGCTGCGCCGCCTGCTCGCGCACGACCCCAAGGCGCGCGTGCTGGCGCTGTCGGCGCACGAGGACACGATCCATCCGCGCCGCGTGCTGCGCGCCGGCGCGCTCGGCTACCTGGCCAAGCGCAGTGCGCCCGATGCGCTGATTGCCGCGGTAAAGGCCGTGGCGCGCGGCGACCGCTACATCGACGCCAACACCGCGCAGGCGCTGGCCACGGCGCAGATCGAGGGCGAGGCCAACCCGGCCGACCTGCTCAGCGAGCGCGAGTTCTCGGTCTTCATCCAGCTCGCGCGCGGCATGACGGTGGCACAGATTGCCAGCACGCTGAATCTTTCGCTCAGCACGGTGGGCTCGCACCTGTACCGCGTCAAGCAGAAGCTGGGCGCCACCAACCAGGCGGAACTCACCTGGGTGGCGCTGCGCTGGGGGCTGATCCAGGTCTAGCCGCTCGGCATTCGCTCGATGATCGGCCAGCCGGCCTCGACGGCCCGGGCACGCAGGCGATCGTCGGGCGCCACCGCCACCGGATCGGACACGGCACCCAGCAGCGGCAGGTCGCTGGCCGAATCGGAATAGAACCACGATTGCTCGAGCGCATCGAGCCGCGTGCCGCGCGTGGCGAGCCACTGGTTCACATGCATCAGCTTGTGCACGCCGTAGCACGGGTCGCCGTCGATGGCGCCATCGAGCGTGTCGTCGATCACCAGAGAGCGCGTCGCCAGCACGTCGGCCACGCCGAACAGGCGGCCGAAAGGCTCGGCGATGAAGCGGGTGGTGGCGGTCACGATGGCGCAGACATGGCCCGCGTCCTGGTGGCGCCGCACCAGCGCACGCATCGGCTCGGGCACCTGCGGCGCGATCTCGGCCTCGAACTCCGCCGCCCATCGGCGCAGGGCGGCCATGCCGAAGCTTGCGAGCGGCGCCACGCTCGCGCGGTGCAGCGCATGGATGTCCAGCGTGCCGTCCACGTACTGCTGGCAGTAGCCCAGGTAGACCGTCTCGGCATCGGCCGGCAGCACGCCGCGCGCCACCAGGAAGCGCGTCCAGGCCATGCCGCTGTCGAACGGAATCAGCGTGTGGTCCAGGTCGAACAGCGCCAGCTTCATCGGCAAGCCCGGTCGAGCGGGGCGCGGGCCCGGCTTCTCAAGCGGCGGCCGCCTCGTGCGGCTGCGCTTGCTGAACCAGCCGCGCCGGCAGCACGCCGCGCAGCGCATTGCACACCACCAGCTTCTGCGCGGCTTCCAGGTCTTGCCGGGACAGGCTGCGTTCGGTGGCCTCCCAGATCGAGTCTTCGATCAGCACGCCGCGCATCACGCCGGGCAGCGCGCCATCGGAAACGGGCGGCGTCCACCAGCGTCCGCCGATGCGTGCGAACACCGTGCTGCGCCCGCCTTCGACAAGCCGGCCGTCTTCGGTGAAGAACAGGCTGTCGAAGGCGCCGGCGCGTTCGGCCGCCCGCACGCCGGCGTCGAAGTGCTGGCGCACGGTGGTCTTGTGGGCCGCCAGCGGGTTCGCATTGGGCAGCCGCTGGTCGGCGATCAGCAGCTTCACTGCGCCCGGCGGCAAGGGCGGCAGCGGCGAATGCGTGATGCCGATGCGCCCGCCGTGCGCCAGCGCGAGCCGCAGGCGCGAAGGCTGGCCCGGTGCGAGCGCGGGCAAGGCCTCCCGCAGCGCCTGCATCGCGGCATCGCGGTCGAGCCGGAAGCCCAGCGCGCGTGCGCTGTGCGCCAGCCGCGCGAGGTGCCGGTCCAGGTAGCGGATGCCCTCGCCGGGCGTGGCCAGCATGGTCTCGAACAGCTCGAAGCCCGGATCGAGCGCGGTGAGAAAGCGCGCCTTGAGCAGGCACTCCTCGAACTCGTCGGCCGCAATGCTGTCCTGCACGATGCCGGCGCCAATGCCCAGCCGCAGCGGCCGCAGGCCCTTCTGCGGCGCGCCCAGCGTGAGGGTGCGGATGGCGACCGACAGGCAGAAGTCGCCGATGGCCGCGCCCTCCGCGGGCGCATCGATCCAGCCGATCGCACCGCAGTAGAGGCCGCGCGGCGTGCTTTCGAGTTCGCCGATCCATTCCATGGTGCGGTGCTTGGGCGCGCCCGTGATGGAGCCGCAGGGAAACACCGCCCGCAGCAGCTCGGGCATGCCGACGCCGGCGCGCAGCCGCGCCTCTACGGTCGAGGTCATCTGGAACACCGTGGCATAGGGCTCGATGGCAAAGAGCGTCGGCACCTTGACGGAACCGATCTGCGCCACGCGGCCGATGTCGTTGCGCAGCAGGTCGACGATCATCACGTTCTCGGCGCGGTTCTTGGTGTCGACCGAGAGCAGGCGCGCCCTTTCGCTGTCGCCCTCAGGCGCATCGGCGCGGGCCGCGGTGCCCTTCATGGGACGCGCGGTGAGCACGCCCGCATCGTGGCGCAGGAAGAGTTCGGGCGAGCACGAGAGCACGTGGGTGATGTCGCCCTCCCCCGTCTTCGACTGGCCTTCGGGCAGGGCGATCAGCGCGCCGTAGGCCACGGGCTGGCGTTCGCGCAGGCGCCGGTACAGCGCCACGGGCGAGCCATAGCCCTGGCCGTGCAGCCGGTAGG
Source organism: Variovorax sp. 01N425 (assembly GCF_056399465.1). Taxonomy (NCBI): domain Bacteria; kingdom Pseudomonadati; phylum Pseudomonadota; class Betaproteobacteria; order Burkholderiales; family Comamonadaceae; genus Variovorax; species Variovorax sp. 01N425. Next base: position 224,533 of record NZ_JBFTRJ010000004.1, read on the forward strand.
TGAAGTTGACCTGGTAGGTCTCGCCCGCGGCAATGGCGCCGTGGATGCGCGCGATGGCCTCGGTGAAGGCCGGCTCGTCGATGCTGGGCTGCAGGTCCATCACGCCGACGGGCTGCGGCGGATTGGCCTCGCTCGCCTCGAGCTGCTCCAGCCAGCTGGCGACCTCGTCAGACGAGAGCATGGCGCAGTCGCGGAACATCAGCACACGCAGCGCCGAGGCATCGTCGGCCGCAAGCCGTGCATGCCCTGCACGCTGCAGCCTGGCGCCCCATTCGTAGTCGGCCAGCAGCACCGCGTGCAGGCCCTGCCGCAGGTCGGCATCGACGCGCGCCCAGGCCGCATCGAGCTCGGCCGGGTCGGCGCAGCGGTGCTCGCGCACGAACCCGGTGTGCAGCCGGCTGGTGGGCCGCGCGGGCGTCGAGCCGCAATCGTCGAGGAGCGCGAACGAAGGCAAGGTCAGCTCCAGTCGTCCATGTCGTGCTTGATGCGGTGGCGGTTGGCGATCAGCTCGTCCACCGACGGCTCGTTGTTCAGCGCACGCCGGATCGCGAGCTTGGTGGCTTCGTAGTTGGTGCGGTACATGTCTTTCTTGTCGAGGTTCTGGTCCTTGGCGCAGCGCGGATCGATCCACACCAGGCTGATGATGCACAGCGTGTTGGCATGTTCCCGGGGAATGATGCCATCGATCAGGCAGTCGACCACCGCATCGGCGGTTGCGCTTTGCACCACGCCGCCGAACAGGTCGATGTTGGCCACGTCCTTCAGCGTGACCTTGGGCACCATGATGGTCGCGGGCCGCACGAGCTGGTTGCAGGCGCGGATCGCGAACATCGCGGTGTGGCCCTTGCTCTGCGCCATCATGTTGGCAAAGGCTTGGCCCACGGGGCCATCGGTCGCGCCGATCAGGATCTCGGGCATGGCGTCGGTGAACTGGCCTTCCTTGGCAAGGACGGTGGCTTCGCCGGCATGGAAAAGATAGGGATGCGTCATGGAAAGGAATTCAGGAGTGGTTTGAAAAAAAGGGCCGGGACGGGTCAGGGGCACACGATGAGTTCGCCCTTGCCATCGGCTGAAAGATCGCCCAGGTGGCGTTCGATGCGGCGTGCGGGCAAGGCCGCGAAAGCTCCGCCGTGGCGCGCCAGATCCCGCGCGAGCAGGGCCCAGAACACCGGCGTTGCGGTGCGGTTCGGCACAAAGGTCAACGCCGCCTCGATGCCCGCCGGCAGCGCCGCGCCCGGCGCTGCAAAAACGATGCTGCCGCGGCGCATGCCGTAGCCCGCATGCGCGCCGGCCTTGCCGCCGACGGCGATCGTGCCCGCCACCATGCGCGAACCCAGGAACGCGCCCGCATCGCCATGGACAATCGCAGACCCGCGGCGCATGCAGTCGCCGAAGCGCTCGCCCGCCTGGCCGTGGACCACGAGGGTGCCGCCGCGCATGCCGTCCATGCTGCCGGGCAAGGTGCTGGCCGCGAAGTCGCCGACGTCGCCCTTCACGTCGATGCTGCCGCCAGCCATTTCGCAGGCGGCCAGCAGGCCGGCACTGCCATCGATCTGCAGCGCGCCGCCGCGCATGCAGCCGCCGGCATAGTGGCCCGCATCGCCCTCGACGCGAATGCGCCCGCCGTCCATCTGCCAGCCGATGCGGTCGAAGCGCCCGAGATCGCCTTCGAAGCGAAGTGTGCCCTCCTCCGTCCCGGGCGCAACATCGAACAGCTCGGCCAGCGCCAGCATCGCGTTGCCATGGCCCACGCGCAGCTGCCCGACCTGCGCAGCCGAGAGTTCCGCGAGCGCGGCCGGCGTGATGCCGCGCAGATCGACGCGCAGCGCGGGCGCCTGCCGCAGCCTGAAGTGCCAACCGCTCATGGCGCGTCTCCCGCCGCGCCCAGCAGCTTGTGCAGGTGGAAATGGAACGGCCCCAGCTTGCCGCCGTAGTTGCCGGCCGAAATGCGCAGCAGGCCGCCCGCCGGTCCGATGGCAATGGCCGCTTCCATGCCCACGCGCATGGCGGCGCCCACGTCGGCCTCGGTCAGGCCGTCGATCACGATCTCCATCACGCAGCCGATCTCCTGTGCGGAAGTTCCGCCCGCCAGTTCGCTGTGCGCCACCAGCCCCACGAGGCTCGGGCAGAAGGCATCGTTGGTCGAGGCGTTGAGGTTCGCATAGCGGCTGCCGACCTTCGAGCCCGATCGCACCACGCCGCCCGGGAACGGCATCACCACGTTGGGCAGCCGCTTCATCGCCGCCACCGCGGCCTCGGCGGCGGCCAGCGCGGCATCGGTATCGCGCGCCAGCAGCAGCAGGTTGCCGCCGCCCACGGCCTTCACCACGGGCGTGTCTTCCTGCGCGACGAACTCGCCGTCCATCACCGGCACGCGCCAGTAGCGCACGCCGTCGATCACCTTCGATATCTGCCAGCCGTCGCCGAAGAAGCGCAGGTTCTTGCCGAGCGCGGCCACGTCGCTGCCTGGGGCGCCGCGCGGCAGGCCCGCGAACACCGCGGTGGTCGGACAGGTCAGCACGCACTGGCCGACGCGACGCTCGAGCTGCTTGCCGAGCTCCTTGCCCGACATCGAGAAGATCAGCACGCTCACGCCGGGCCGGCCGTCGGGCGATTCGTCCGGCAATATCTCGCGCTCGATGCCGGCCTCGCAGCCGCAGGCGATCACCGAGGTCGCGAAGCCGGTGGCCGACACCGCCGCATGGCGCGCCCACGCCATGTTGTGCGCCGTGATGAGGATGCGCGTGGCCTTCATCGGAAAGGCCTCGGCAAAAGTTTCGTCGATGACGACGCCGTTGCGCTCCAGGGCCTTCACGACGATGACTCCTTGAAGCACTCGGCCGGCAGCAGGCGCCCGCCGTTGCAGCATTGGCACAGCTCGTCGTGGCCGATGGCGATGTGGTCGAAGTTGACCGAACCCTGCGCCGCAAGATGCCGGCGCAGCCGCTTCTCGATGCCGCGGTCGTAGTCGGGTGCGACGAAGTGCGTGCCGCCCACCGGCGCCGCCGTGACGCGGCCCGCGCGCGAGACCAGCACGCCGTCCTTGAACACGTATTCGGGCGTCGCGAACATGGCCTCGCGGTCGGCGTTCTCGCGGTACACCGCAATGTCGGCCGCGGCGCCCGCGCCCAGATGGCCGCGGTCGCGCAGGCCCAGCAGCCGCGCGGGGCCGGCGCGGGTCATGATCGCGATCTCATACAGCGAGAGCTCGCGCGTGATCGAGCGCAGCGCGGCCTGCGCCGCCACTTCGGGATGCAGCTTGGCAAGCTGCTCCTCGCGGAAGCTGCGGTCCATCAACAGGCGGATCAGGTGCGGATAGCTCGTGAACGGGCCGCCGTTGGGGTGGTCGGTAGTCAGCACCACGCGCCACGGATCGTCGACCAGCAAAAATATCTCCAGCCCGATGACCCACTGCAGCGCATTCACGTAGCTCTGCTCGCGATAGCGGAACGGCACCACGCCGCAGCCGGCCTCGCATTCGATGTCGGCACCGATCCACTTGCGCGGATCGGCCAGGCCCGACTGCGCATGCTGGCGCATGGTGTCGCCCGAGGCCGTGACGGTCTGGCCGAACATGATCTGGCCGACGTCGATGCTGACGTTCTTGTTGGCGTTCACCACCTCCGCGAGTTGCAGCGCGGCCGAGGAGAATTTCTTCGGCCCCTCGGTGCCATAGGCGTGGAACTGGATGTGCGTCAGGTGCCCGGGCAGGCCATCGAGCGCGGCGATGGTGTCGAGCGTGGACTGGATGTTGCCGGCCACGCCCAGGTTGCTGCCGTGGATGTGCAGCGGATGCGGCACGCCAAGCTCGCGCAGCGCGCGCGCCAGCGTGTGCACCACCTGCCGCGGCGTGACCTGCCAGTGCACGTGGTTCTCGTCGACGTCGAGCTTGCGCTGGTTGAACTTGAAGGCCGAGATGCCGCCCGGGTTCACCACCTTCACGCCCATCGCCTTGCTGGCGTTGATGGTCCAGCCCGCGTAGTCGCGGATACGCTCGAAGTCCCAGCCCTCGGTCAGCATGCGCAAGAACAGCTCGTCGTTGCCGAGCATCACGTAGGCGCCGTGGTCGAGGATCGGCGTGTCGCCCATCTCCATGTGCGCGTGGCGCGCGTTGCAGGCCATCATGGCCGGCTCGAAGGCCGCCGTGTAGCCCATCTCGACATAGCGGTAGCCGGTGGCCAGCGTGCCCGGCGTGCAGGTGCCGCACGAGGCCAGCTCGAGCACGTTGTCGGGCAGCGCGATGGGGTTCGCGTTGGCCCGGTGGTCTTCGGGCAGCAGCATGCGCGCGAGGTTGACCTTGCCGCCGCCGATGTGGGTGTGCATGTCGATGCCGCCGGCCATCACGATGCAGCCGCCGATGTCGATCTCCTCGGCGGCGGCTTCGTTCGGCGCGAGCTCGACCATGCGGCCATCGCGCACGTACAGGTCGCGCACCTCGTCGCGGCCGTTCGCGGGATCGATGACGCGGCCGCCGCGCAGGCGCAGTGTCGCCGTCATTGCACGCGCCCCTTCTTCAGCGCCTGCACCGCCTGCGTCAGGCGCCGGACCACCTCGGCCACGCTCGGCAGCCCGTCCTCGTACACGGGCCGCAGCGGCAGCAGCACCGAACCGTCGGTGCGGAACAGATGGCCCGCGGAGCCGATGCCGGGTGTGGACACGGGAATGAACACCAGCTCGTGCGCATCCTGAGCCGCGCGCATTGCCGGATGGCCGAGCACGATGCGCGGCACGCCTGCAGCGGGCGGCGCGGGCTCGGGGCCGTAGCTCGACACCCACAGCAGCGTGTCGGCCGCGCCATCGGCCAGCAGGCGCTGCGCGTCGAAGCACAGCGGCTCATGCTCCAGGCCCAGCGGCCCGGCGCGCGAACGCAGCGGCAGGCCCGAGAGCCAGGCGAACACCTGGTTCACGGTGGAGGCGCCGTCGCCGCCGCCCAGCGGCAGCGAGGCCGCGCGCGTGCTGCGGTTGAGCGTGGCGACGATGCGCTGGATCGCCTCGACGATCAGCGCGCCCTGCGCCGGCAGCCGGCCCGATTCATACACCAGCACCGCATAGCGCGCCGCCTGCAGCCGCGCCGAAAGCGCCGCCAGGCCGGCCGGCACGCGGGCATCGTCTTTCGAAACACGCCCCGCTACGAGGGCCGCGAGCAGCGCCACGGTGTCGAACAGGTCGCCGTGCAGCGGCAGCGTTTCCACGGCCACGCCTTCCCGCTCCCCCACGCCGATGCGGCGGAAGAACTCCGGATAGTGCGCCGCCGGCTCCTCGGTCATGCAGACGACGAGGTCGGCCCGCGTCCTTGCTTCCGCCAGGGTGGTGCTGAAGCCGCCGCGGTCCTGCAGCGCGCGCAGGCCATGCATCAGCGCCTGCCCGTGGGCCGGGTCGCAGATGGCGCCCGTCTCGCAGGCCAGCGCATAGAGCGCCCGGGCCCCCGCGACGTCGGTGCCGAGGCCGCCGAACAGGGGCTGGCGGCTGGCCGCGAGCAGCGAGGCGGCCTTGCCGATCGCCGTGTCCAGGTCGCAGTCCTGGCCGCCGGCCCGGGGCTGCGCCGCGCCGGCCGAGGCATCGAAATTGGCGAGCGCCTTGCGCGCGCGCGGACAGTCGCTGCCCACGAGCTTGAGCGGCGTGCCCAGCTCCACGCCGAAGCTGTCGCACAGCAGGGGGCAAAAGGGGCAGGTCCAGGGGGCATTGCCGGGCGGCGCGGCAGTGTCGGGTTGATTCATGGGCAGGCCACCACGCAAGCCATGTGCCATTCACCCGAAGGGCCGCCGCGCCTTGGGACGGCGCCCTGTTGACACACACGAAGTGAGACAGAGTGTTGCGCTTTTGGCGGTCAATGCGTGCCGGCAGGGGCCGGCGGCAGTGCAAGCGAGCCCGCCGGTGGATGGCACGGTTCGTGTGTACAGCGGGCTGATGGCACGCCTCACCCACCCTCGTCGCACCGGCTTCGGCAGATCAGCGGCGCACGCGTGGCAATTGCAGGTCGTGCAGCGCGCTGGCCACCAGCCAGGCATCGGCGCCGGCCGCACTCGCGCGCGCCAGGTCGTCCTCGCTGCGGATGCCGCCGGCACCAATCACCATGGCGCCCGGCGCCAGGCGCCTCACCTCCTGCAGCGTTTCGAGGTCGGGGCCGGCGCCGGAGCCGACGCGCTCCAGCGTCATCACGATCAGCCGCTTCGGCCACAGTTCCACCGCGTCCCAGCAGCCGGCAGCATCGAGCCGCTGGCCATCGCGCCGGTCCAGCGACAGCGCCGCCCCGGGGTCGCCGGCGCCATCAGCGGCCGTGGCCTCGAAACAGCGCGCCAGCGCCTCGCGCGAACGCAGCGATTCGCTGCCGAACACCAGCACGATGCGGGGCGCGTAAGGCGCCAGCTGTTCGCGCAGCGCCTGGCCGGCCGATGCATCCGCCAAGCCGGCATCCAGCCACAGCTCGATGCCCGGCAGCGCCTGCAGCAGATCGGCCAGCACACCGGTCTGCACCGCCCCGCCCTGCAGGGCGTCGAGGTCGGCCACGTACAGCTGGCGCGCCGCGCAGTGTTCGCACAGGATGCGCGCCACCGTCACCGGATCGCTGCTGGCGCACAGCGCCGACACGATCGGCCGGTAGGCCTTGCGGTCGCCGCGCACGGCCCGCACCACCTGGCCCTTCAGCAGGTCGACGACAGGGATCAGGTTCAGTTCGGAAGTCATGGAAAAGATGGGGAAGAGCCCGGAAAGTGGATGATGAAATGACCCAACGCGTTTTTATTTACGAGTATCTCAGCGGCGGCGGATGGAGCGACTACGGCGACGACGCCGCAGCCGACGAGCTGCTGCCGCTGGGCCTGTCGATGCGCGATGCCATGGTGGCGGACCTGGTGCGCGCCGCCGATTGTTCGGTCTCCGCGGCAGTCTGCGAACCGGGGAACACCCTGCCTGCAGGAGCCGTTCCACTGCGGCCCCACGCCAACGAATCGGCCTTCGACTTCGTCGCGCGGCAGAGTGCGCTGCACGACCTGGTGTGGCTCGTGGCGCCCGAGACGGACGGCCTGCTCGCGCGCTTCCAGCGCACGGTGGGCGATGCGCGCTGGCTCGGCTGCAGTGCCGAGGCCATCGAGCTCACGGCCGGCAAGAAGGCCACGCTCGCGCACCTGGCCGCCCACGCCGTGCAGACGCCGCTGGCCTTTGCCGATGCGCCCGACATCGCGCGCTGGGTGGTCAAGCCCGACGATGGCGCCGGCGGCGTGGCCACCCACGTGCACCAGCGCCACGCCGACGCGCTCGACGACCAGGCCACGCGCACACAGGCTGGCGCCACCTTGACGCTCGAGCCCTGGATCGAGGGCGAAGCCCTGAGCCTCTCGCTGCTGTGCACGGAGCAGAATGCCGAAATGCTGAGCATCAACCGCCAATGCATTTCGATCGATGCGCACGGCAGGCTGTCTTTCGATGGCGTGAACGTCGATGCGGTGGGCCGCGGCGACCCGCGCCGGCATGAGCTGGCCGCACTGGCCACGCAGGTGGCACGCGCCATCCCCGGGCTGCGCGGCTTCGCGGGCATCGACCTGGTCTGGCATCCACGGCACGGGCCGGTGGTGATCGAAGTCAATCCGCGCGTCACCTGCGCCTATGTCGGGCTCTCGGCGGCGCTGGGCCGCAACCTCGCGGCGGAGCTGCTGGCGGACCGCCTGCACGGCGGCGGCACTCATCAAGAACGGGAACTTGCGCGTGCCGTCGCCTGAACGCACCACCATCGGCTGGGACATCGGCGGCGCCCATGTCAAGGCCTGCCTGCTGCAAGGCGGCGAGGTGGTCGACGTGGCGCAGTGGGGCTGTCCGCTCTGGCAGGGCCTCGACCATCTGGCGCGTGCGCTGCAGGCCGCAAGCACGCGCTGGCCCGTGCTTGCGTCCGCGCAGCATGCCGTCACCATGACGGGCGAGATGGTCGACCTGTTTCCCGACCGCGAAGCCGGCGTGCGCGGCATTGCCGCGGCACTGGCGGCCACGCTGCCCACGCGGCCGGGCGCGCTGCATTTCTTTGCCGGCGATGCGGGCTGGTGCACGGCCACGGACGTGGCACGGCACTGGGAGCACATCGCCTCTGCCAACTGGCTCGCGACCGCGCGGCATGCCGCGCTCGTGTTCCCCGAAGGCGTGCTGGTCGACATCGGCAGCACCACCACCGACCTGATCGCCTTCGGCAACCAGCGCGTGCTGACCACCAGCCGCACCGACGCCGAGCGCCTGGTGAGTGGCGAGCTCGCCTACCACGGCGTGGTGCGCACGCCGGTGTGCGCGTTGACCCAGCGCATCGAATGGCGCGGCCAGGCAAGGCACGTGATGAACGAGTTCTTCGCCACCACGGCCGACGTCTATCGCCTGTGCGGCGAGCTCGACCCGGCGCATGACCTGCACCCCAGCGCCGACAACGCAGCCAAGAGCCTGCCGGCCACGCGCCAGCGCCTTGCGCGCATGGTGGGGCTGGACGAGCGCGATGCATCCGCTGAAGAATGGCTGGAGCTCGCACGCGCCTGGCGCGCGGCGCAGGTCGAGGCCATCGGCGCGCAGTTGCGCCGCGTGCTGGCGGCGCATGCGCTCTCGCGCGATGCCGTGGTGGTGAGCGCGGGTTGCGGCGCCTTCCTGGTGCCCGGCCTGGCCGCCGTCGCCGCGGCAGGCGAAGGCTCACAAGCCGTGCCGCGCCGCTTCGCCGCCTATGGCAGCGACGTGGCAAACGTCGCCCGCCATGCGCCCGCGGGCACCGCCGGCTGGGCGCAGGTGTGCGCACCGAGCGTGGCGGTGGCCGCGCTGTTCGAGAGGGAGCACGACTGATGTGGGTGGTCAAGATTGGCGGCAGCCTCTGTGCCGACCCGGTGCTGCCGCAGTGGCTCGATCTGCTCACGCAGATCGGCGGCGGCCGCGTCACGGTGGTCTGCGGCGGCGGCACCTTCGCAGACGAAGTGCGGCGCGTGCAGGCGCACTGGCAGTTCAACGACCTGGCCGCGCACAACATGGCAGTGCTCGCCATGGCCCAGACGGCCTACCAGCTGCATGCGCTGAACCCAGCGCTCCAACTGGCTGCGCGCAAGACCGAAATCCCCGACCTTCTGCGGCGCGGAAAAACCGCACTCTGGCTGCCGCTCGAACTGCGGCGCGACAAGCCGGACGGCCGCACCAGCTGGGACGCCACGTCCGACACCATCGCGCTCGACCTTGCCAAGCATCTCAATGCCGAGCAGCTGGTGCTGGTGAAGTCGTGCACCATCGATCCACAGATGACGCTCAATGAGCTTGGCGACGCCGGCGTGGTCGACCAGCAGTTTGCCGAACGCTCCGGCGATGCGGCGTTTCCGATCACCCTGCTCCACAAGAACCAGCTCGCGACCATGCGTGCGCTGCTGCTGGGCGAGGCGACCTTCGCCCCGCGCTGAGCGGGCCTTGCGCCGGCTCACAAAAAAAGTTCAGACCGCTACAGGCTCCACCGCCTCGCCGTGCAGCAGCGCGGCCAGTGCCGCAAGCCGCTCCGGGCTGAGCGCCGCCTTACGGTCGCCCACGCAGACGGCGCTGCGAAATCCCGCGAAGTCCGGCGCCAGCGACTGCAGCAGCGGAACATGTGCCGTGCGCAGCGCGCCCGCCACGCCAGCCATTTGCCCCGCGGCGCGCACCTGGGCCAGGAAGGCACGCAGATCGGCCATCGGCACGGCATCGAACAGGCTGCCGGCCTTTTTGTCGGCGGTGTCGACCATGAGCCCGGGAAAGCCGAGCGTGCAGGCATGCGCGGTCAGCGCGGCATCGAGCCCGTGGTCGCCGATGAAGACCGGCACCACCGGCCAGTGGCAGGCCGCGAGCGCATCGAGCACCGCCAAGGCCTCGGGCCCGCGCTCGATGCCGACCTTCACATAGTCGACGCCGCAGGCACCCACCGCGTCCACCTGCGCCAGGATCGCGTCCAGCGCATGCATCGGCAGGTCGCCGATCGTCGCGCTCACGGGCAGGCCGATGCCGTGCCCGCGCAGCGCACTCACGATGGCGCCGATGGTTGCCACTGGGAGGCCGCCCAGTGCGCCTTCGTTGGGTTCCTTCAGGTCGATGAAGTCGGCGCCGCCGCGGGCCGCGAGCAGGGCTTCGTCCACGCTGCGCACGCTCACCAGCATCCGCATCGTCATGATGTGCGCTCCCGGTCGGCCGTGCGGTGCTGCGCGACCGCGGCGCGCAGCCACTCCCAGGCCTCGCGTTCCTCGGGGCCGGCGGTCTTGTCGATCGCGATCTGCAGGTAGGTCATTTCGGTTTCCACTTTTTCTGGGGGGAGCATGTGCAGCCGGCTCACCAGCACGGCGCCTTCGATCACCGCGGCCTGCGCGCGGTTGAAGCCGGCAAACGGCGCATGCGTGGCCTCGTGCACGGCCACCATGCGCAGCACCGGCCGCTGCACGTCGTCGCGCTGCTCGGCCAGTTCGAGTTCGACGTGGCGCAGCGCAGCAGCCAGCCGCACACCTTCGATGCGCTCGGCCGGCAGCGTGAGCCAAACCTTGCGGCCCGTGACGCAGCCCGCGAACACGCGCGTGTCGCAGACGATGTTGAGCACCGCATGGCCGGTGGCCACGATGTTGTCGTGCGTGGTCGAGGGCTTGAACGGCATCAGCAGGATGCCGCCCTCCTGGTAGCGGATGCCCATCGGAGCCACGTGCGGCTTGCCGCCGGGGGCCACGGTGGTCACCACGGCTTCGAAGATCTGGTCGTTCATGAGGGTGATGGCGCGGTGGTGCTGGTGGCACCAGTCTCGGCCGCGCTGTTCTTCTTCGATGTCTTCATGGTGGTTCCCGGCGCGCACCAGCGCGCGAGGTCCTCGGTGGCCCGCGGCGTGGCGCAGCCCCAGTCGAGCGGCTGGTCCTGCACGTAGCGCTTGCCGAGCTGCCACGCGATCTCGGCGCGTGCCAGTTCGACGCCCATGTAGAACGCATGGTCGGCGTCGTCCTGCAGCTGGAGCTGCGGCCAGAGTTCGAAGGCGCCCTGCGCGAGCCGCATGCCGTCGCGGTTGTACACGTGCAGGCCGAGCGGCGAGATCTGCACGCGGAAGTTGGGGTCGCGCACCTGCGAGGCGATCTCGCCGATTTCTTCGGGCGTGTCGGGGAACGGATGCTTGGCGTGCACCGTCATCAGCGCATCGCTCATGCCCTTGGGCAAGGTGGCGTTGCGCGCCGCGGCATGCATGATGCGGCGCGCCCAGTCGGCCTCGCTCACCGCGCGGCGCGCATGCTGGCTCACCTGGGTGGTCAGCACCGCCGCCACATTCAGCTCGGCGGCAATGCCGAACAGCACCGCGTTGATGCCGCTGGTGTCGGCCTCGGTGAGCTCGGTGAGGTTGCCCACGCCGAGCATGATCGGCGCATCGGGGAAGCGCTCGCGCAGCCGGTGGTAGCGCACGATGGAGGTGGTCAGGCCGAAGGGTATGGGGTCGAGGATCGAATCAGCCAGAAAGGCGCGGCCGCGCCGCTGCATCTGCTCGACGGCTTCGTACAGCGACGCTTCATCGGACGGAACGCGCGGTATCAGCACCGGCGTGGCCGCGACCTCGTCGGCGATCCACAGGGTGTCGAGCGTGAGGCTCAGCAGGTAGTCGGCGCCGGCCTTTCCGCCGAGCAGCAGCTCCTGTGTGTCGCTCGAATCGACGCTGACCTGGAAGCCCGCCGCCTTCAGCGCCTGCACGCTCTCGGCCAGGTGGTCGAAGCGCGTTTCGGGCAGGCAGCCCAGGTCGATCACGTTGGCACCGTCGGCCGCGAGTTGCTGCGCGCGCTCGATGATCTGCACCACCGACAGCCGCGGCGCGTCGACGATCTCGGCAAAGATGGCGACCTCGTAGTCGTCCAGGTCGACGGCGCGTGCGCTGCGGTTGAAGTGGCGCGGCAGGTCTTTCAGCTCCTGCGGGCCGCGCTCCACCGGAACGCCGAAGTGAAGGCTCAGCGCCTCGACGTCGCCGCGGCAGCGGCCCGGCACCATGATGCGGTCGGCGCGGCGCGGTGCGGCGCCCTCGCCTTCGCCCTCGCTGAACACCGGGGCCGCCACACGGCGGCGGATCATGTCGGCCGTCATCAGCGCCGCCACCTGCAGTCCGATCTCGCGCACTTCCCATGTGAACGGTGCCGCCTCGATCCCGGCCAGCACCCGCGTGAGGCTGGCTTGGGCGAGGCGCCCGGTCAGGAAGACGATGTGTTCCATGCGAGAGAAAGTTCCTTCAGGCGCGTGTCGAGCGCGGTCTCCAATTGGGCCGGTGAACAGACCACCTGGCAAAAGTCGATGCCGCGCAGCCGCTCCACGTTGTCCAGTTCGATGCGCCGCGGGCGCAGCGTGACCCAGTCATGCGGCGACTTGGTCACCACCACCGGTTCCGTATCGCATGCAAACACGATGCCAGGAATGCCGAGCTTGCCGGCCTGCGCAAACATGTTCGTCGGCAGCGAGTCGCTGATGCCGAATGCGCACTTGGCCACCGTATTGCTGGTGGCCGGCGCCACCACCACCGTGTGATAGACATCGTCGTAGAGCATGCCCACCGGCACGCCGCTGGCCGTCTTGTCGCGGAACACGCGAAAACGCGGCCTGAGCGCCTCGATCTGCAGCTTGTAGATCGGCAGCACCTCTTCGGCCGCGGCCGAGAGGAACAGGTCGACCGAAGGCAGCCGCGCCGCAATCGCAAGCGATTCCTCGAGGAAATGGCCCGAACCCGTGACGCACCAGGCCAGCCGCGAGCGCGGCGGCGATGCCGGCAGCGGCGCTTCGCCGTCTTCGGCCGCCAGCGTGGCGCCGCGTGGATCGATCTTGCCCGTGCCCGCCGGCTCCCCGTTCGTCATGTCTGCGAGCCTTCAGGCTCAATCGGGTGGAGAGATCTCGATGTGAAGCTTGTGGAGTTTTCGGTACAGGGTGTTGCGGCTGACATCGAGCGCCTTGGCGACGTTGCTCACGTTCCAGCGATGCTGCTCGAGCATCTGCAGCAGCACTTGCCGCTCGTTGGCCTGGATCGGGTTGAGTTGCTTGATGGCGGGTGCCGCATCGGACGGCGCCGCTTCCGCGGCGGCATCGGACGGTTCGGACACTGCCGCATGGGCCAGCGCGGGCAATGGCGAAGGTGCCGTGCGCACGGCCAGCGAAGGCAGGTGCTCCCGCGTGATGGTCTTGCCGTCGGCCAGCGCAGCGGCGCTGCGCAGCACGTGGCGCAGCTGCCGCAGGTTGCCGGGCCATGAATAGGCCATGAGCAGGCGCTCGGCCTCTTCGCCGAGCCGGCTGTCGTTGCCGCCTTCGTCCTTGAGCACGTCGTGGATCAGGTCGCGCTTGTCGCTGCGGTCGCGCAGCGCGGGCAGGTCGAGTTCGATGCCGGCGAGACGGTAGTAGAGGTCTTCGCGGAAGCGGCCTTCGCGCACCAGGCTCGGCAGGTGCTGGTGGCTCGCGCTCACGAGCTGGAAGTCCACCGGATGGGTGTCCTCGGTGCCCAGCGGCGTGACCTGGCGCTCGTCGAGCACGCGCAGCAGCCGGGCCTGCAGCTCCAGCGGCATGTCGGCGATTTCGTCGAGGAACAGCGTGCCGCCATCGGCCTGCAGGATCTTGCCGCGCCGCCCGCTGCGCTGCGCACCGGTGAAGGCGCCGGCCTTGTAGCCGAAGAGCTCGGATTCGATCAGCGTCTCGGGCAGGCTCGCGCAATTGACCGCGACGAAGGCGCCTTCTGCATGCGGGCTGCTCTCGTGGATGGCGCGTGCGAACACTTCCTTGCCCGAACCGGTTTCGCCGCACAGCAGCACCGGGGTCCGGCGCGCGACCACGCGCCGCGCGGTGTCCAGGTGGGCCACGAGCCGCGCGTCCTTGAAGGTGCGAACGCTCGGCGCACGCGCAGCTGCGGGCCGCAATGGCGCACGGAAGGCCTCGGCGCCCGTCTCCGCCACCATCGAAGCCGTGCCTGCCGCGCCGGCCACGCGCGCACGCGCCGGCGTGGCGGCATCGGAGGCCGGCCGCCGCGCCACCGCGAAGAAGCGCAGCGCCGCATTGGCCCGGTAGGCCACCACCGGATGGAATGAAGAAGAAAGACTGCGCTGGACGATGTCCTCGAGCGAGGTCTGGAACAGATCGTCGATGCGCTGCGTGCGGATCTCGTCCATCGACTGCAGGCCGAGCTGGAACAAGGCGCTGCGGTTGGCCGCAAGAATGCGCCCGTCGTCGCCGACCGCGAGCTTGCCCTCGTGCAGCGTGTAGACGAATTCGGGCCGGCTGTGGAAGTGCAGCGGATGCGCATTCGAGAAGCGCTTGTCGATGAGCCGGTTCTCGATCATGCGCGCCGTCATGCCCAAGAGCACCAGCACGTGCTGCTGCATGAGGCTGGAGCGGCTGGTCACGTCGAGCACCGCGATGATCTCGCCGGACGGATCGAACACCGGCACCGCCGAGCACGTGAGCTGCGTGAAGTGGCTGAAGAAATGTTCTTCGCGCCGCACGGAGATCGGATGCGCCGCGGCCAGGCAGGTGCCCATGCCGTTGGTGCCGGCCTCGGCCTCGCCCCACATGCCACCGGCGCGCAGGCCCATGGGCTCCGCTTCGGCGGCGAACTCGGGCGAGGACACCATGTGCACGATCACGCCGTCGGTATCGGTCAGCACCACGGCGGATTCGGCATCCGCGAGCTGCTGGTAGAGCGTGGTCATCTCGTAGCGCGCGCACTCGATGACGTCGGCATGCTGGTTGCGCCGGCTCTGCAGCGCCGACGATGCAATGACCACCGGTTCGCGCGGGCGGCCGGGATCGAGCTGGTACTGGTTCAGGCAGCGGCTCCAGGAGCGCGTGACGAGGTCATTGCCCTCTTCATGAAAGCCTCGCCTCACCACGTCGAGCACACGGTCAGCGTGTCGATCGCCTTGCCTCAGCGTCAATGTCATTGGAGTTCTCCGGCGCGTTCCATCGTGTCTCCTTGTTCGGCCCATTGTTGTGCCTGCCGGCTTGCCGCGCACCCGGTGAAACACCAAGCACCGGCACTGCCGGAGCGGGTCCGGTCTCTGGCCTGCATTTTGCGTTGACGAATCTCGCTGGGGTGGGCTTGCATGCCGCCAGACACACTTTCAAACATATTCGATCACTGGAGACACCACTTGAACACCAGCCCGCGTCCTTCCGTCGCCCGCCTTTCTTCTTCGAATGCCTCGGCTGCCTCGAACGCATCGCCCGAGGCAGCCGAGGCAGCCGCGCCCATGGACCTGATCTTCATCGAGGGCTTCAGCGGCCAGACGGTGATCGGCATCCACGACTCCGAGCTGCATCATCCGCAGCCCCTCTTGATCGATGTGCACGCCGGTGTGCCGCGCGCACGCGCCTGCGACACCGACCGCATCGGCGACACCATCGACTACGGCATGGTGCGCGAGCGGCTGGTGCGGCTCATGGCCGAGCACCGGCTGCAACTGCTCGAAGCCTTTGCAGAGGCCATTGCCGACATCCTCATCGACGAATTCGGTGCCAGCTGGGTCCGCGTGAAGGTCGTGAAGCCGCGCAAGTTCGACGATGTGCAGGCGGTGGGCGTGCAGATCGAGCGCCACGCGCCCACGCATCGCGCTTCGAAGCTGGGGCACGGCGCGACCGTGCTGAACTTTCTTGCGAGCGGCATGGTGCCCGCCAAGCACTGAACCTCCGAAGATAAAAAAGCCGACGCGTGAACCGCGTCGGCTTTTGTTCTTGCGGCTCAGAGGCTCAAAGATGGGCTGCGAACGGGTGTGCCGTCGTGCCCTTCTTGTCGACCACTTCCGCGGCGGTCGGCGAGCCGGCCACGGCGCGCTGGATGGCCTCGCGGGTGGCCTGGTAGTTGTAGTCCTGGATCTTCTTGTCGTCGTCGGCAAGCCAGTGGATGAACACGCCGACGCAGATGAACAGGTTGTCCGCCTCCGCCATGGGGATGGTGCCATCCTCGACGCTGTCGGCCACCGCCAGCGCCACGGCGCGCTGCGCCGGCCCGAACATCTGCACCGCCTGCTTGGCGCCCTTGATGGTCACTTTGTTGAACATCACGGTGGCCGGCTTGGTCAGCAGGTTGGGAGCCACGACTGCGAGCAGCGAAGTGAAGCCGTCCTTGTTGTTCGTCAACGCGTTCGCGAAGGCGGTCTCGGCAGCGCTGCCGCGCGGTCCGATGATCAGGTCGATATGGGCTACTTCGTTGCCGTCGCCAACGAGCGATTCGCCCACCATCAGTCGATCGATTTTTGCCATGGTTTCGAGTCTCCTCTCAGAGGTCCAAGGTGTTTAGGGTCAATACGACACCGGTCAGGAAGACCAGCGCAAAGCCATGGGTATCACGATCCGTGCCATCCATCGGCCGCCTCGCGCGCGGGCGCCGCGCACGAGCGGATCCAGCCCGAAAGCAGCAGCGCCGCCACGGTGAAATCGGCGCTGGTCCCGGGGTTGACGCCTGCGGCCTTGAGGGAAAGGTCCCAGGCGGCGAAGCCGGGGTCGGCATCGAGCGCCACGCCCGCGCCGGCACGCTCCTGCCAGGCCTGCGCCGCCGTCATGACAGTCTGTGCCACGCGCTCGCCGTGTTTTCGAACAATGTGTGAATCAGGAAAGGCGCTCAGAAACGCCAGGTAGAGCCGTTGGACGAAAGCCACAGTGGCGGTATCGGGCGGTGCACCGGCATCGGCCGGCGCCTCCCCGCAGCCCGCCGGTTGCACCGGTTCCTGGAACGCCAGCGCGAACAGGTCCGCGAATCCGTCGCGGTACTGGCGCGCGATGAGGTCGCGGTCCGCGGCAAGGGCCATGGCGGCACGCAGGTCGACGCTGGGCGCATCGCGCACGTCCTCGGCCGGCGCGGTGCCCAGGCCACCGGGATGCGCCTGCGCAATCGCGCGATAGGCGGCGCGCGCATCGTCGATGTCGAGCGTGGCCAGCACCGACGCCACGGCCGCGCGCAAGGCCGCGGGGGTTGCGGCCTGCGGGTGCTGCTCCACCGCGAGCGCGATGGGCGCGCACAGCAGCAGGATGCCGAGGTTGGTGTTGCACCCCGCCACCGCCCAGGTGGCCGCCACGGCCGCCTCGATGCGCGCGCCCACGCGCAGGCCGGGCTCGAACAGCGCGCCGGCCGCAGCCTCGGCGCTGGCAATGAACATCGAGGCCTGCATGCCGTGGCCTGGCGAAGCCTGGCTCACGTTGCCTGGCTTGCGCACGGCCACGTCGAGCCAGCAGGCGCGCAGGAAGCAGGCCCGCGCGCGCTCGATGGCCGCCTGCCGCGCGTTCGTCATCATCATCAGGCGCGGCGCTCCGGCGGCGGCAGGCTCTGCTGCACGAGGCGGCGCGCCTGCGCGAGCTTGCGGTCGAGCAGGTCGTCGACGATGGCGCGCGCGATGTTGAACCCCGTCACGCGCTGCAGCCCCTGCCAGGCGGCCACGCCATTGACCTCGAGCACCTGGATCTTCGGCCCGCTGGCCGCCGCGATGAGGTCCACGCCCGCGTAGTCCATGTCCAGCGCCTGCGCCGCGCCTTCGGCCAGCTGCGCGAGCGCGGGCTCCAGCACGGCCGGCTCGCAGCGCGCGCCCTGGGCCACGTTGTGGATCCAGTGCATGCTGACGCGCCGCATCGCGGTGACGGCGCGTCCGCCCACCACCATCACGCGCCAGTCGAAGCCCGGCGAAGCCATGGGCGGCACGAAGCGCTGCAGATAGGCCAGGCCCGCGTAGCGCGCATCGATGTCGGGCATCGGATGATGAACGCCGTCGACCTCGCCCACCAGCTGCAGGTTCTTGCCCTGCGAACCGAACAGAGGCTTGAGCACCAGCGCGTGGCCCGCGGCCATCTCGCGCATCGCGATGCGCCGCGCCTGGGCCGCCGACTCGGTGGCCCAGGTGGCAGGCGCGGGAATGCGCGCGGCATGCAGCAGCAGGCTGGTCATCGACTTGTCGACCGTGCGCTCGATGGCGCGCGCGTCGTTGTAGACCGGCACGCCGAGTTCGCGCAAGGCATGCAGCACGCCCAGGCGCTTGGTGACCTGCTCGAAGCTTCCGCCGGCGATGCCGCGCACCAGCACCGCATCGGGCAGCTCGCGGCCATAGCCGGGAATGACCAGGCCATGCCATGCGGCAGTGGTGTCGATGTTGCAGTCGGCCAGGTCGACGCAGCGCCCCACCGCGCCGCGTGCGCGCAGCGCGGCCTGCAGCTGGCGCGTGTGCCAGCCGATCTCGTCCGTCATGATCACCACACGCATGGTCAGGCCTCCTGCAGCCACAGGCGCTGCAGCAGCGCCATGTCGGTCGCGCCGCCGTGCCAGGTGTTGCCGCTGTCGATGTTGCTGACCCACACCTCGGCCGGCGCGAACAAGGCGCCGTCGATCTTGTAGAAGTCGTACTCGACCTCCTTGAAGATCTCGGCGAACGAGCGCCCGTGGTCGCGCGAATTGCGCGAGGGCAGCGCACGCGCCAGCTCGCGTGCCGCGGTGTCGTCGCCGCGGACCGTCAGGTGCACGCGGCCGCCGTACAGGATGGCGTCGTTGGTGCGGCCCATGGCCTCGACGCCATCGGCGCTCGGCGACGGCAGCGGCGCGGTGCCGGCGCCCTCGACGATGTTGGCGAGCGCAAAGCCGAGCTCGTGCGCCTTGTGCAGCGCCACCTCGAGCACGCGCGCCACCACCTGCGTGGTGCCTGCCAGGCTGGTGGTGGGCGTGAGGATCAGGGTCAGCGCTTCGGCAGCCAGGCCGCAATCGCGCAGCAGCTTGTCGATCACGATCTTCGGCGGCGCGCGATCGACTTCCAGCACCAGCACGCCGCAGGGTGCATGGTCGCGGTAGCCCAGTTCGGCAAAGAGTTTTTCCTTGACCGCCAGCGCGCGCGCCGGCCCCGAGCCGAGCGAAAAGAACTTCTTGCCGCCGGTCTCTTCCTTGGTGGCCGAGAGGCTCCAGCCGGCGTACTGGCTGCCAAGGCAGGCCAGCACCGGCTGCGAACTGCGCACGTCGAGCCACGTGGGCCAGCCCTCGGCGGCGGCGCCGCTGCGCAGGTTCACATGCCCCAGCCCGCCCATGCAGATCTCGCCGATCTGCAGGCCGGCCGCCACGCTGCCGCGCGCCTCGATGCCGGCATCGACGATGCGCGCGCCGCTGTCGTCGCGGCGCAGCTGCAGCCCGAGCGCATCGGCATCGGCCAGCAGGCGCTCGACCAGCGGACGGGCCAGCAGGTTGACGCTCAGGCCCGACGCGGCCGCGGGCGGGGAAGTGTTGCTCATGCCTTGGTCTCCAGTGATTGCAGCAGCCGCTCGCGGCCTTCGTTCAGTCGGGTGCGCACCTGCTGCGCGCTGCTTCCGCTCGCGGTCAGGGTGCACACGGGGTCGTCGATGTCGAAGCGCTGGCCGGCCTCGGGCAGGTCGCGGATGCCGGGCCATGCAGCCAGGCGCTGCGCCGCAGCCGCGCCGAGCTGCAGCGGCTGCCGCGCGAACACGATCTCGATGCCTTCGACTCCTTGCGCATGCGATGGCACCGGCGGCGGCAGTTCGCCATGCAGGCAGGCACGCAGATGCGCCTGCATCACCCCCGGCGAACCGGCGCGCGCCTTGTAGAGGCTCATGCTGGCCGGTGGCCTCGGGTTGACCTCCAGCACGCCGATCGCGTCGCCGTCGCGCATGAAGTCGAGGCTGCACAGGCCGCGCAGTTCGAACTCGACGGCCAGCGTGCGCGCGATGGCCGTCACGCGGCGCGCGATGTCCTCTGCCACGGGCACCGGCCCGACGGCACCGCAGAACACGAAGGGCCGCGTGCCGAAGCGGCGCACGGTCTGCTCGTTGAAGCCGAGCACATGCACATCGCGGCCATTGGCGATGAAAGTGGCCGACATCGGCAGCCCGGCCATTTCGCGCTGGAAGTAGTGGTGCGAAGACGGCGGCTCGTCGATCGACCACGGCGCATGGCGCACATGCCAGCCGCCGCAGCCGTGCGCGTCTTTCATGAGCCATCCCGCGGGGTCCTCGGGCGGCTGCAGCAGCACTTGCGGAAATGGGATGACCTGCGCAGCAAGAAAGCCGAAGAAGGCCGCCGGATCGCGCAGGCGGCGCACGGCCGCGGGCGCGGTGCCGATCAGCGGCAGCACGGCCGCGCCCTCTTCCAGCAGATCGGGCTCGCCCTCGAAGCCGCTGCCTGCAATCCAGCCCTGCACCGGTTCGCTGTCCTTTGCGAGCGTGCGCAGCGCGGCCAGGACGCTGGCCGCATCGATCTGCAAACTGCCGGGCGCGCCGATCGGCAGCCAGCGCGAAGCCGCGCGGCGCGTGTCGACATCGCCGAACAGATCGAGCGCGATCACCTTGAAGCCCTCGCTGGCCGCCGCCTCGGCCATGGCGCGCGCGGAGATGGCGGCAACGGCGATCGTCTGCATGGTGGCCGCTGGCTTCAAGCCGTCTTTCCGGCCTGCTCGACCAGGAAGGCGCGGGCCACCGCAAAGGCTTCGGGAAAGCTCAGCACCTGCGCTTTTTCGGCCTCGCACATCTGCACCAGCAGCCGATGCTGCGTCTGGTACTTGACGTTGCCCACCGCCAGCGCGCCGATGGCCACGGCCTGCGTGCCGGCCAATGGCTTGGCATCGTCCATCACGCCGACGCCGGCAATGCCTTCGGGCGGCACGGCGTTCACGTCGGCCGCCACCTTGAGCCGCGTCGCGGCGCCGAGCGCCTCGCGGGAGACCACCTGCACGCCGGCGGCCGCGCAGGCCAGCAGCACGTCGGCATCGGCGATGGAGCGGCGCACGGCGTCGGGGTCGCCGCCCGAGAGGCCGTGCAGCTTCACGCCGAAGCGCTGCCCGGTTTCGTCGGCCGCTTCCTGCGCCGCGTCGATGCCGTTGCGGCTGGACAGGTACACCTCGGCACCGGCCCCTGCCGCGATCACGCCCGCCACGCGGCCCACCGGCCCCGTGCCGCCGAGGATCACCACGCGCTGGCCTTCCAGGCCCTGTCCATGGTGGCGCTTGAGCGCGGCCTCGACGCAGGCCACCATGGCCGCGGCCGTGGTATAGGCGCCGCTCGGGTCGGCCATTGCCGAGACGACGAAGGGCTTGACCATCGAGGTTCGCGCGCGCTCGAGCATGTCGGCCGCCAGCTGCGCATCGCGCCCGCCGATGAAGATGCCGGTGCGCGCCACGCCCTTGGGCCCGCGCGAGAAGATGGTGTCCTGCGTCAGCCCGGTGATGCGGTCCAGGCCCACTTCGCAGTACGGCACGATGATCTGGTAGCCGGCGTCCGCTGCCATGTTGATGTCGAACGGGCTCATCTGTTGGCCGGGGGTGAACATGTGGAGGATGCGGGGACGTTCCATGAGGGCCTGCGTTGGTTGATGTTGATGTGTGGAAGGTTGAGGGCGGGTGCTCTGCGGATTCAGCGGTTGCGCGGCTCGGCGGCACGGCCGCGCACCACCGCCCCGCGGTTGCGGCCCGAGACGATGCGCAGCTCCAGCCGCGGATCGAGCTGCCCGGAGGCACGCGCCGCATCGACCAGCATCTCGGCCCGCACGTGCGAAGGCACGATCGCAAAACTCGTGGGGCCCCACGAGCTCTGGCCGATGGCCGCGTCGTGCCCGCGGCTCGCATCCGCGAACCAGTGCATCAGCCGGCCGACCGCCGCGCTCGTGTAGATGCCACCCTGCGCCGGCGCGAAGTGCTCGCCGAGCAGCTGCTGCATGCGGTTGATGCCCGCGGCAAACGGCGCGAACTCCGCGCGCGCGGCGCCGGGCAGCACCCGCATCAGCACCTGGTGGCAGATCTCGGCCGCGGCCGTTTGCGGCAGGGGCGGCAAGGCCGCGATGGCTTTCTTCTCCGCGCCGCCCGACAGGCCCTTGTGCGTGGGGTCCTGGACCACGATGACGCGCCATTCCTCCGGAAACTCGATGCGCGACAGCAGCGGTGCGGGCAGCCCGTCGGCGCCCGGGCCGCCATCGAGCAGCAGGCCGCCGCTGTCGAAACCCGCGATGCCGATCCCCGAGCGCAGGCCGCGCCCGAGCCAGTGCGCCAGCGTGCCCGTGTCCAGATCGAGCCCATGCCATTCGGCAAAGGCCCGCCCGATCGCCGACGCCAGCTGCGTGCCCGAGCCGAAGCCCGCATGCGGCGGCAGCGCATGGCGCAGCCGCAGCGACAGCGGCGCGTGGCGGCCGCTGCGCTGCTTCAGCACCGCCAGATAGTCCGCCGCGCGGGCCAGTTCCGCCCCGCCGGCCGGCGTGTCGGCCGACAGCTGGTCCGATGACGCGGACGCCGACAGTTCGAGATCGGTGGTGAAGCCGTCGATCACCAGCCCCAGGCTGCCGAACGCGCGTCCCAGCGAACCCGAGGGGTCCAGAAAACCGAGGTGCAGGCGCCCGGGCGCGCTCACGCCCACGGTGCGAACGCCCTGGTCGAGCCTGGAAGCAATGGCGAGATCGGCGGAGATCATGGGCGGCGGTGTGCGATGAGGCGAGGTCATGGACTCGCTTGTCATAGCAAGGGCCGTTCCGTCCATGCGCCCAGAGGGGGCACCGGGGCCAGGGCGCGTTCAGGAGGCCGGCGATGTCCCAGGAGCGGGACAATGTGTCACGGCGTGCGGGGGCCGCTGCAGGGGGCGGCTGCTGCGGTTGCAGCGCCCAAATGAAAAACGCCCCGTGAGGGGCGTTTTCGTTTGCTATCTGGCGGAACCGGAGGGATTCGAACCCTCGATGAGGCTCTACACCCCATACTCCCTTAGCAGGGGAGCACCTTCGGCCACTCGGTCACAGTTCCTGAAAGAAGCCGAGATTATGCCACCATCAGGCGGCCGGTTGGTCCAGGTCGAAGGCTTTGTGCAGCGCGCGCACGGCCAATTCCATGTATTTTTCGTCGATCACGACCGAGGTCTTGATCTCGCTGGTGGAAATCATCTGGATGTTGATGCCCTCTTCGCTCAGCACGCGGAACATCTTGCTGGCAACACCCACGTGGCTGCGCATGCCGATGCCCACGATGCTGACCTTGCAGATCTTGGTGTCGCCCACGATCTCGGTCGCGCCGAGCGAGGGCATGACCTTCGACTGCAGCAGGTCGACCGTCTTCGCATACTCGTTGCGGTGCACCGTGAAGCTGAAGTCGGTCCGGCCGTCCTTGCTGAGGTTCTGGATGATCACGTCGACTTCGATGTTGGCGTCTGCCACGGCACCGAGGATGTGATACGCGATGCCCGGCTTGTCGGGCACGCCCAGCACCGAGATCTTGGCTTCGTCGCGGTTGAAAGCGATGCCGGATACGACGGCTTGTTCCATGTTTTCGTCTTCCTCGAAAGTGATCAGCGTGCCTGACTTGGCCTCTTCATTGATGTCGATGTCCCATGGCGTGAAGCTCGAGAGCACACGCAGCGGCACCTTGTACTTGCCGGCGAATTCCACCGAGCGGATCTGCAGCACCTTGGAGCCCAGGCTCGCCATCTCGAGCATCTCTTCGAAGCTCACGGTCGAGAGGCGGCGCGCATCGGGCTCCACGCGCGGATCGGTGGTGTAGACGCCGTCGACGTCGGTGTAGATCAGGCACTCGTGCGCCTTCATTGCGGCCGCAATGGCCACGGCCGAGGTGTCGCTGCCGCCACGGCCCAGCGTGGTGATGTTGCCGCTGTCGTCCACGCCCTGGAAGCCGGTGATGACCACCACCTTGCCGGCGTCCAGGTCGGCGCGCACGCGCTCGTCGTCGATGCTCTCGATGCGCGCCTTGGTGTAGGAGTTGTCGGTGCGCACCGACACCTGCCAGCCCGCGTAGCTCACGGCCTGCATGCCCTCGGCCTGCAGCGCAATGGCCAGCAGCGCAGACGACGCCTGTTCGCCGGTCGAGGCGAGCATGTCGAGCTCGCGCCCGTGGGCGTCGCTCGGTTTGCTCGGCGCCAGTTCCTTGGCCAGGCCGAGCAGGCGATTGGTCTCGCCGCTCATGGCACTCGGGACCACGATCATCTGGTGGCCGGCGCGCGCCCACTTGGCGACGCGCTTGGCGACATTCTTGATGCGCTCGGTCGAGCCCATCGACGTACCGCCGTATTTGTGAACGATCAATGCCATGGATGAATTCAGAGAAATGGGAAGGGCCGCCGCTGCACTCCCGAGTGCCAGCGCGGCGCCCTGCAAGCCGTCAGCGCGAAGCCTTGGGCGAGGGCCCGGAATTGTACCAATGCAGCAGGTCGCCCCTGCGCTGGGCGAATCCATTGGCCACCTTGAGGTGGATCCGGTGGCCGCGGGTGGTGCAGGCCCGGACCTGGTCCAGCAGTTGGTCGAGCTGCGCCGCGCTGGGCGCGCAGCCGTGCGCCTGCATCAGCCAGTGCCGCAGCACATTGGCCTGCCGCGCGCGTGAAAGCGCCTGCAGCGCGGCGATGCGGGGCGGGTTGCCCACCACGACCAGGTCCTGCGCCGCGAGTTCGCCCAGCAGTTCCTGCGCCTGCGCGGCATGGCCGATGCTGCGCGCGAAGGTGGCGCGGAACTGCGGGAAGGTCCGCGCGAGCGCGGGCAGCAGCACGGCCCGGATCCGGTTGCGGGTGTAGCGCTCGTCCTCGTTGGTCGGGTCCTCGATCCACGGCAAGTCGACGCTTTTGAGCCACGCGCGGATGTCGGCTCCGGGCACCGCCAGCAGCGGGCGGTAGATGTCCAGCCCGTTGCGCCGCGCATGCGCGGGCATGGCCGCGAGGCCCGGCAGGCCGGCGCCCCGGGAGAGGGCCAGCAGAAGGGTTTCGACCTGGTCGTCCGCATGGTGCCCGAGGACTATCGATTCGATAGCGCCAAGCGCCGTATCCAAGCGCGCCATGGCTGCAAAAGCGTCGTAGCGGGCGCGGCGCGCCGCATCTTCGGGGCTGTCGCCCTGGGCATGGCGCGCGTCCACGCGGTGCACTGCCAGCGGCACGCCGAGGCGTTCGCATACGGCCGCGCAATGGCGCTCGAAATCATCGGCCGCGGCCTGCAGGCCGTGGTGCACATGAAAGGCAACAACCTGTCCGGGCCAGGCCGAGGCGCAAGCGGCCAGCAGTGCCGTGGAATCCGCGCCGCCGCTGAAGCCCACCGCCAGCGGCAGATGCGCCGGCTCGAACGCGGCCATGGCGCGTTCGAAGGCTTCGTTCATGGAAGGAGCAGCGCGCTGGCTTGTTTACCTGCCGGTGTCGGCCTTGGTGTCGTTGAAGCGCCCGTAGCTCTGCAGGCGTTCGTAGCGGCGCTCGAGCAGTTCCTTCGGCTTCAGGTCGCTGACCTGGCGGAAGGCGTCGTTGAGCGCGCGCTTGAGGAAAGCGGCCATCTGGCGGTGGTCGCGGTGCGCGCCCCCGACCGGCTCGTTCACGATCTTGTCGACCAGGCCGAGCGCCTTCAGGCGGTGCGCCGTGATGCCGAGCGCATCGGCCGCTTCCTGCGCCTTGTCGCTGGTCTTCCAGAGAATGGAGGCGCAGCCTTCGGGGCTGATGACCGAGTAGATCGAATACTGCAGCATCACGAGCTGGTCGCCCACCGAAATGGCCAGCGCGCCGCCGGAGCCGCCTTCGCCGATGATGGTGACGATGATCGGCACCTCGAGCTGCGCCATCTCGTAGATGTTGCGGCCGATGGCTTCGGACTGGCCGCGCTCCTCGGCGTCGATGCCCGGATAGGCACCGGGCGTATCGACGAAGGTGAAGACCGGCAGCTTGAACTTCTCGGCCGTCTTCATGAGGCGCAGTGCCTTGCGGTAGCCCTCGGGCTTGCTCATGCCGAAGTTGCGCGCGGTGCGCTCCTTGGTGTCGCGCCCCTTCTGGTGGCCGAGCACCATGCAGGGCGTGCCGTTGAAGCGC
This sequence comes from Variovorax sp. 01N425, assembly GCF_056399465.1. NCBI lineage: Bacteria > Pseudomonadati > Pseudomonadota > Betaproteobacteria > Burkholderiales > Comamonadaceae > Variovorax > Variovorax sp. 01N425. Next base: position 250,267 of record NZ_JBFTRJ010000004.1, read on the forward strand.
GCCAGGCCGCCCACGATGGAGAGGTCGTCCGAAAAGTGCCGGTCGCCGTGCAGTTCGACGAAGTCGGTGAAGATCTCGTTGACGTAGTCGAGCGTGTAGGGCCGCTCCGGATGCCGCGCGATCTTGGTGATCTGCCAGGGCGTCAGGTCGCTGTAGATGTCCTTGGTGAGCTGCTGGCTCTTCTTGCCGAGCTGGTCGATTTCCTCCGAGATGTCGACCGCCGATTCGGTCTGTACATAGCGCAGTTCTTCGATCTTTGTTTCGAGTTCAGCAATGGGCTGCTCGAAGTCGAGGAAGGTTCGTTTCGCCAACGTCTTCTCCTGTTGTTCAGTATGCGACCGGTACCGGGTCGAGCGATCGCCAAATATACCAAGTCGCCACGCTGCAATACGGGGCCCAGGCCACGGCAACGTCGCGGGCATCGCTACGGCTCACGGGATCGCCCGAAAAATAGTTGACGCTGATGCCGTTGAGCAGGCCCAGGTCGTCGACCGGCAGCACATTGGGGCGCATCAGGTGGAAGATGAGGAACATCTCGGCCGTCCAGCGGCCGATGCCGCGGATGGCCACGAGCTCGTCGATGATGAGCTCGTCGGCCATGTCCTTCCAGGCATCGACGTGCACCGCGCCCGAATCGAAGTGAATGGCCAGGTCCACCAGGTACTCGATCTTGCGCGCCGACAGCCCCGCCGCGCGCATGTCGTCGACCTTGAGCTTGAGCACGTTGGCCGGCGTGAGCTTGCGCGGCAGCACCACGAACTTGTCCCACACGGTCTGCGCGGCCTTCACCGAAATCTGCTGGCCCACGATGCTGCGTGCGAGCGTGGTGAATGCGTCGCCGCGCGACTCGAGGCAGGCATCGCCGAACTTCGGGATCAACCGCTTCATCACGCGGTCCTTCCTGGACAGGTGCTTGCAGGCCTCTTCCCAATAGTCCGGCGTGAAGATCTGGACCGCCGGGTTTTTCGAGGAAGCAGGCATGGGATTCGTGGTTCCGTTCACTGCGCTGCGGCCCAGGTTGTGCCGGTCGGCGAATCCTTGAGCACGATGCCCTGCGCCAGGAGGTCGTTGCGGATGCGGTCGGCCTCGGCGAAGTTCTTGGCCGCCTTGGCGGCCGCGCGCGCATCGATCTGCGCCTGGATGGTCGCCTCGTCCAGCGTGGCGCCCGCGCGCAGGAAGCGCTTCGGATCGTCCTGCAGGATGTTCAGGCATCCGCCGAGCGCCTTCAGCAGCCCGGCCTGCGCTGGCGACTGCGTGCGGTTCACTTCACCCGCCAGGTCGAACAGCACGGCCACGGCCTCGGGCGTTGCAAAGTCCTCGTCCATTGCGGCCTTGAAGCGCGCCGCATACGGATCGTTCCAGTCGATGGCCGCCAACGCCTGCGGCGCGACCAGGTCGAGCGACGTGTAGAGCCGCTTGAGCGAGGCTCGGGCGTCGTCGAGATGCACGTCGCTGTAGTTGAGCGGGCGGCGGTAGTGCGCCCGCACGACGAAGAAGCGGATGGTCTCGGCGTCGTACTTCTTGAGCACGTCGCGGATCAGGAAGAAGTTGCCCAGGCTCTTGGACATCTTCTCGTTGTCGGTCACGATGAAGCCGTTGTGCATCCAGTAGTTGGCCAGCGGCTTGCCGGTTGCGCCTTCGCTCTGCGCAATTTCGTTCTCGTGATGCGGGAACTGCAGGTCTTCGCCGCCGCCATGGATGTCGAGCGTTTCACCCAACAGCTCGCAAGCCATGGCCGAGCACTCGATGTGCCAGCCGGGGCGGCCCGGGCCGAACTCGCTGGCCCACTTCACTTCTTCGGGTTCGCTCGCCTTGGCGCTCTTCCAGAGCACCGGGTCGAGCGGATCGTCCTTGCCGTCGAGCACCGCCACGCGCTCGCCCGCGTGCAGCTCGTCGATGGACTTCCCGCTGAGCTTGCCGTAGCCCGGAAACTTGCGCACCGCGTAGTTCACGTCGCCGTTCTCCGCGCGGTAGGCCAGGCCCTTCTTCTCGAGCGTGCCGATCATCGACAGCATCTGCGGGATGTAGTCGGTGGCGCGGGGTTCGTGGGTGGGCCGCTCGATGCCGAGCGCATCGGCATCTTCGTGCAGCGCATCGATCATGCGGTCGGTGAGCGAACGGATGGTTTCGCCGTTCTCGACCGCGCGGCGAATGATCTTGTCGTCGATATCGGTGATGTTGCGCACGTAGGTCACGGCCAGGCCGCTGGCCTTGAGCCAGCGCTGCACCAAGTCGAAGGCGATCATCGAGCGCGCATGGCCCAGATGGCAGAGGTCATAGACCGTCATGCCGCACACGTACATGCGCACCCGGCCCGGTTGCAATGGGGAGAACTCCTCCAGTTCACGCGAAAGCGTGTTGTAGATGCGCAGACTCATGAGGCTCGGAAAACGTCGCTTCGCGCTCGTGCGGTACGGGCGAACGACGGTGTATTTCAGGGGTGACGGGACAGTGGCCACGAGGGGTTGGACATGGCCCCTCGGCTACAATGCACCGCAGTATAAACGGCTGCTGCCGTGTCCATTCCGGGTGTTTTCGAAGCCCGCATTTCCCACTCCTGCCGAGGCTTCATGAAGCACGTCGCGTTCTCCAAACTCTCCATCGCCTTCGCACTGCTGCTCAGCCTGTGGGGTTCCGCGGCCTACGCCAACGACTACGACGACGTGAACACCCTGCTGCGCCAGGGCAAGTCGAACGAGGCGCTCGCCAAGGCCGACGCCTACATCGCCGGCAAGCCGCGCGATCCGCAGATGCGCTTCCTGCGCGGCGTGATCCTCACCGAGCAGAAGAAGCAGAACGAGGCCATTGCCGCGTTCACGCAGATGACGCAGGATTTCCCCGAACTGCCCGAGCCCTACAACAACCTGGCTGCGCTCTATGCAGCGCAGAGCAAGTTCGACCAGGCGCGCGCCGCGCTGGAGCAGGCGCTCAGGCTCAACCCCAACTACGCCACCGCGCACGAGAACCTGGGCGACGTGTACGCCCGCCTGGCGGCCCAGGAATATGTGCGAGCGCAGCAATTCGCCAGCACCAACGCCAGCGTGGCGCCCAAGCTCTCGCTGATCCGCCAGATCTTCACGCCCAAGGCCGAGGCCGATGCCGCGGCCCTGCCGGCGGCACCGCCTGAAGCCCGCAAGCCGGTCGGCCGCGCCAGCAAGTAAAACGACGACCGCCGGCAGCATCCTGGCCGCGGCCGCTTGCATTGCCCGGCCCGCGCCCCACATCATTCGCACACGGAGCCATCCTTGACGATCCAAGCCCCTTCCCTGTCCACCCGCTTCAGCCGCCGCGGCGCGCTCGTGCTGGCCGCCTCGCTCGTGCTTGCCGGCGCCGTCCACGCGCAGCAGCCCGGCCCGCGCGTGAAGCTCGCCACCTCGGCCGGCGACATCCTGGTCGAGCTCGACCAGGCCAAGGCACCCCAGACGGTCGAGAACTTCCTGCAGTACGTCAAGGACAAGCACTACGACGGCACCGTGTTCCACCGCGTGATCGACGGCTTCATGATCCAGGGCGGCGGCTTCACGGCCGACATGCAGCAAAAACCCACGCGCGCGCCCATTCCGCTCGAAGCCAGCAACGGCCTGAAGAACGACCGCTACACCATCGCGATGGCGCGCACGGGCAATCCGAATTCGGCCACCTCGCAGTTCTTCATCAACGTGAAGAACAACGATTCGCTCAACGCACCCAACCCCGACGGCTACGGCTATACGGTGTTCGGCCGCGTCGTGGCCGGCACCGAGGTGGTCGACAAGATCCGTGCCGTGCAAACCGGTAACAAGGGCGGCATGCAGAACGTGCCGCTCGAGCCCATCATCATCAAGTCCGCCACACTGGCGAAATAATTTCCGAACATCCGAAGGAAGGACTCCCTCATGAGCAACCCCAAAGTCGAACTCCACATCAAGAACTACGGCGTGATCACGCTCGAACTCGACAGCGCCAAGGCGCCGAAGTCGGCCGAGAACTTCGTCAACTATGTGAAGAACGGTCACTACGACAACACGGTGTTCCACCGCGTGATCCCTGGCTTCATGGTGCAAGGCGGCGGCTTCGAGCCCGGCATGAAGCAAAAACCCACCGGCGCCGAGATCGAGAACGAAGCCAACAACGGCCTCAAGAACGACAACTACACCGTCGCCATGGCGCGCACCAGCGCACCGCACTCGGCCACCGCCCAGTTCTTCATCAACGTGGCCGACAACGGCTTCCTGAACCACACCGCGCCCTCGGCCCAGGGCTGGGGCTACGCGGTGTTCGGCAAGGTCACCGGCGGCACCGACGTGGTGGACAAGATCAAGGCCGTGAAGACGGGCCGCAAGGGCTTCCACGACGACGTGCCGCTCGAGGACGTGGTGATCGAGAAGGCCGTCCTCGTCGCGGAATAACGCGCGGACCGGCGAACGAACGCGGCGCGGCACGGGCATGGCGGAACCTCCGGTTTTCAAGGAACTGCTCGCCCCGCCCGCGTGGCGCACCGTCGACCTGATCTCCGACCTGCACCTGCAGGCCGACGAGCCCGCCACCTTCGAGGCCTGGCGCGGCTATCTGGAGACCACGCCGGCCGATGCGCTCGTCATCCTGGGCGACCTGTTCGAGGTGTGGGTGGGCGACGACGCCGCCGCCCTGCCCGGCTTCGAGGCCGAATGCGCCGAGCTGCTGCGCCGCACGGCCGAGCGGCTGCCGGTGTACTTCATGCACGGCAACCGCGACTTCCTCGTGGGCCCGGCGCTCGCTGCCCAGTGCGGCTTCACGCTGCTGGACGACCCCACGGTGCTGGTGCTGCATGGCGAACGCTGGCTGCTGAGCCATGGCGACATCCTTTGCCTGGACGACACCGACTACCTCCAGTTCCGCGCCCAGGTGCGCACGCCCGAATGGCAGGCCGCCTTCCTGGCCAGGCCGCTGGCCGAGCGCCGCGCGCTCGCGCGCTCCATGCGCGCGCAAAGCGAAGACCGCAAGCGCAACCCCTCGGCCGTCTGGGCCGACGTGGACGGCGGCGCCGCGCGCCAGTGGCTGCAGCAAGCGCGCGCGCACACGCTGGTGCACGGCCACACGCACCGCCCGGCCGATCACGACCTGGGCGACGGCCTCAGCCGCATCGTCCTCAGCGACTGGGATGCCGCAGCCCATCCACCGCGCGCGCAGCTGCTGTGCCTGTCCCCCGCCGGCGCACAGCGCGTCGATCTGCGCTAGCGCGGGTATGTTCAAGTGGCTGCGCCGGCTGCGCGCCCTGCCCTCCATTCCTGAAGACGCCTGGCAGGCCACGCTCGAGCGCTATGCCTTTCTTGGCGCATTGCCCGCCGCCGCCCAGCAGCGGCTGCGCATCCTGGCGGCCGAATTTCTGCGCGACAAGGAGTTCCACGGCACCCAGGGCTTCGTCATCACCGACGAGGTCGCGCTGGCCATCGCCGCGCAGGCGGTGCTGCCGATTCTCAACCTGAAGGGCGGGCTGGACTGGTACGACGATTTCGTCGGTATCGTGGTACATCCGTCGGAGGTCGTCGCGCGGCGCAAGATCGTCGACGAGGCGCAGGTGGTCCACGAATACGACGAGGTGGTGGCCGGCGAGGCCATGGACCGCGGGCCGGTGATGCTGAGCTGGCAGGACGTGCTCGCGAGCGGCATCACGACGGGCGGCGGCTACAACGTCGTGATCCACGAATTCGCCCACAAGATCGACATGCGCGCAGGCGACGCCGACGGCTGCCCGCCGCTGCCGCCCGGCTTTGCAGGCAAGCGCAGCGCACGCGAGGCCCGCGCCGCCTGGCTCGCGGTGCTGCAGCCGGCGTACGAGGACTTCCGCGAGAAAACCATCCTGGCCGAGCGCTTCGGCGCGGAGCCGCCGTGGCTCGACGACTACGGGGCGGTGTCGATCAGCGAATTCTTCGCGGTGGCCTGCGAGGCCTACTTCGTGAACCGCACGGCCTTTGCGCGGGATTTTCCGTCGGTGCTCGCGCTCTTCGACGAATTCTTCGGACGCGGCCAGGCCTGATCGCCGCGCGCGGCCGGGCAAAAGAAAAGCGCCCGAGGGCGCTTTTCTTCTTTGGCAGGACGACGATCCCGCCTACTTGCGCAGCAGCGCCTTCAGCGCATTCTGCAAACGGCGCGCGCTCGCAGGGTCATGGGCCGCCGCCAGCACCTTGCCGGCGTCCTGGCCCCAGGTCTGGGCCGGCGCCGGATCGCCGCGCTTGGTCAGCAGCTTGAGTTGCAATGCACGGCGTGCGTCGAGTTGCTCGGCCGGCGTCGGCACTTCGGCGGCCATTTCGAGGCGCAGCAGCGCTTCGGCAGCTTCATCGGGCGCGGCCTTGGGCGCCGTGCCGATGGCCTGGGACCAGCCGCTGCGCACCGCGGGCGTCACCGCGCGTCCGAGTTCCTGCACGCTGGGCAGCCGCGAGGCATCGCGCTGTTCCCATGCGCCGAGCACCTGCGTGAGCGCTTCGCCGTGGGCCTGCGCCGCAAGCTTGCGCAGCGCGAGGTCGGCGCGCTCGAGCGCTTCGCGCTGGGCGCGGAAAGCGGCGTCGCCGAGCCGCGGACCACGGTCCTCGAAGCGCGGCGGACGGTCGCCGAAGCGTCCGGCCGGCGCACCGCGGTCGCCGCCGCGGCCATCGGGACGCGCCGCGCCGCGATCACCGGGACGGCCAGGGCCGCCCGGCCCCGGACGGGCACCGTCGCGCCGATCGCCGAAGCGGCCGCCTGCACGGCCCGCGGGCACGGCCTCGGCCTTCTTGTTGCCGGGACGGTCGTCGCCGCGCACGGCAACCACGGGCTTGGGAGCGGGCTTCGGCGGTGCGGGCGGTGCCTTGGCTTCTTCGGCCGCGGCAGCTTCGCCGGCGTCATGTGCCGCCACGTCGGAGCGCGCCGATGCGTCGGCACCGTCGGCCGGCGCGACGAGATCGGGGCTGGCCGCGGCATGGGCCGGAGCGTGCGTACCCGGCTGGGCTTCCGCGTCGCTCGAGCCCGGCGCCTGCTCGGCGCTCTCGCCGAACTCGGCCGCAGCCTGTCCGGGCGCAACCACTTCGGTGGCGCCCACGGCGGGGCCGTCGCTCGAGGGCTCAGGCTTTGCGGCAGGTGCCGGCGCAGGCGGAGGCGCCTCGCCGCGCAGCGCGGCTTCGAGCCGCGCGATGGCGGCGCGGATCTTCTGCACGTCGCCGCCGGCATTGGCCGCGTCCAGTGCCTTGGAGGCCTCGAGCACATGGCGGTCGTGCTCGCTCATTGCAGAGGAGACCTTTTCGCGCTCGGCGGTCTTGCGGTTGAAGGCTTCGTCGATGGGTGCGCGGAACGCGTCCCACAGCTTTTGCTCATGCCGGCGGTCGAGCGGCACGCCCTGGGCCTCGGCCTGCCAGCGCTGCTGCAGGGCCTTGACGGCATCGATGCGCAGCATGGGCTGGGCGCCGAGCTCGGCGGCTTCCGCGATCATGGCCTGGCGCCGTTCGATGCTGGCCTTTTGCGCCGCCTCGAAAGGAGCGCGCGCGGCGCCGAAGGCTTCGTTCCACTGCGGCTGCAGCTCGGCGAAGATTTTTTCGCCCACATGGCCGGCATCGCGCCAGCGGTCTGCAAACTGATGCAGCGCGCGGTTGTGCGCCTTCAGGTCGGTGGGATTGGCGTGCTCGGCCGCCCAGGCCCGCACTTCTTCGATCAGCGCCACGCGGTGCGCGCGGTGCTCGGCCGCATCGGCGCGCACCTTCTCGAGCCAGGCCTCGACCACCTTGTGGGCTTCGTTGCAGGCCTCGTCGAAGCGCTTCCAGAGCGCATGGTTCGGCACGCCGCCCTGGTCGGCCTGCTTCCACTGGTCGCGCAGCGAGCGCAGGGTTTCCTGCATCTTGCGGCCGCCAAGGGCCTGGCCTTCGGGGCGCTTGAGCAGGCCTTCGGCCTTGGCGACGAGGTCTTCGCGCACCTTGTCGGCGCTCCAGCGCTGCCAGCCTTCGAGCTCGCCGGCTGCGACCAGCGCCGCATGCACGCGCGCCTCGAGCGGTGCCTCGACCAGCTTGCCGTGTTCCTTCAGCACCGCGCGCAGTGCGGCGGCCGCACCGGCGCTGGCCTTGCCGTGGCCTTCGGCGGTTTCCTGCTCGAGCTTGGCCAGGGCCGCCTGCACGGCGTCCTGCGCCGCTGCACGCACGGCCGGGTCGACCTTGGGCGCCGCGGGCTTGGCGGGCGCCGCCTTGGGTGCGACGACTTCGCCGCGCGCGGCGCGAAGTTCGTCGGCCCACACCGGCACCGGCGGCAAGGGAGCGGCAGCGTCGGCGGCCGCGGCCTGCGCCTGGGCCAGCGCCGCATGGAACGCATCGGAGACGACCAGCAACTGCGCCTTCGACGCTTCGAGCTGCGGGGCGAACCTGGCATCCAGGCTGTTCCAGTTGGCATCGGCCGTGATGTCGGCGGCCTGCTGCTGCCAATGGGCCACGTCGGCGCGCAGCGATTCCTCGGCGGCCTGGGCGTCCTGCCAGCCCTTGGTCGACAGCACCTCGAAGCGCTGGGCCAGCAGCACGGCGGCCTCGCGATGCACCTGGGCGCGGTGCTGCAGGTCTTCGATGCCCTTGACGCGTTCGGCCAACTGCACCTTGAAACCCGCGAGCGGTTCGCGCGAGAGGGGCGCGCCGGCCTTGGCGGCGTCGCGCTGCCAGGCGAGCGCATCGGCGATGTTGAGCTTGGGCTGGGCCAGCAGCGCCTCGGCCTTTTGTGCCCATTCGGCGGCAATGGCCTCCTGGCTCTTGGCGCGCTTGAGTTCGTCGAGCTTTTCGCGCAGCAGGCGCGCGGCGCCCTTGTCGCGGCCGCTCAGCTCCTTGAAGACTTCCTGCATCTGCTCGGGCGCGGGGTTGCCTGCGAGCCAGTCGCGGATGCGCGCGGCGCGCTCGCCCGAAGTTGGCGCGGTGAAGGCGCCGCCGGTGAGCGTGTCGAGGGCCTGGAGGTCGTGTGGCTTGGAAGAAGTAGAGGTCACTTGCGCGAAATCGTTGTCTGAAGAGAGAAAGCGAAGGCGCCGGCAAAGGCCGGCGCACATCGACATTTTCACCCAGTTGTGGCGGGCGGTTGAATTCCATGCCGCAACCGCAGCCAAATGGCTGCCGGAAGCAGGCGCGGGATGGCTACCTATATGGCGAGGCGGAGCGGAAAACCAAGTGGGCGTTCGTCACTTCATGGCCAGGTCGAGCTCGGCGCCGGGCTTCCAGTCGTCACCGCTCGCCTTGGTCTTCACGGCGCCGAGGAACAGGCGTTCGCTCGGCAGCTTCTGGGCCAGCAGGTAGTCGCGCACCACGGCGCCGCGCTCCACGGCCAGCTGGCGGATCGACTCCTCGTCGACCGGAATGCTCGCAAGCAGCAGGTTTTCCATTTCCTTCACCGGCAGGTCCTTGGCCAGGCCGACCATGTTGCGCGGCTTGGTGATGTCCGCGCGCTTGTACACGGCGGTCAGCAGCTCGGGGTATTCGGCATCGGTCAGGGGCGGCACCTCGGTGCCGTCCTGGCCGCCGCGCACCGCCACGCGCCGCTTCTCGGCCTGGGCGAGCTGGCGCAGGCGCTGGCGTTGATAGGCGTCGCGCTCCTTTTCGAGGCTGGCGGTGCCGACCACCGTCATCCGCAGGTTCGGGCGATCGGTCAGCGCCTTCACGACCTTGTCCAGGCTCTCCTTGGCAGTGGCGCTGAGCACGGCGCTTCCGGGCTCGAAGGTGATGGTGCTCGACTCGCCGCTGCCGCCGCCCAGTCCGCCGGTCAGCAGGCTGAACGGCGAGGTCACGGCCTTGACGATCAGGTTGACCACCGCCTTGAAGATCAGCGGGCCGATGCTGAACTGCGGATCGTTGAGCGAGCCCCTGAGCGGCAGGTCCACGTCGATCACGCCGTTGCGGTCGGCCAGCAGGGCCACCGCGAGCCGCACCGGCAGGCTGTTGGGCGCGCCCTGCACTTCGTCGCCGAACTGCAGCTGGTTGAGCACCAGCTTGTTGGAGGCCGTGAGCTGGCCGTCGGGTGCGATCTTGTAGTTGACGTCCATGCTCATCTTGCCGCGCTCGATGCCGTGGCCGGCGTAGCGCACCGAGTATGGCGACAGCGGTGCCAAGTCGAGATCGCGCATCTTGGCGGTAATGTCGAGCTCCAGCGGCTTGGCCAGCGGATTGAGCTTGCCGGTGATTTCCAGCGCGGCGGTCTGCTGCGCCTTGCCGCGCAGTTCCAGGTCGGCCAGCGCGGGACGGCCGCCCTCGCCCTTGGGCGGGTTCGACGAGAAGGAGCTGAGCTTGCCGGTCAGCTCGCTCAGGTCGGCCGAATAGTTGGGCTTGACGAACAGGTCGGTGAAGTCGATGCGGCCGTTGACCAGGCTCATCGGGCCGAAGTTGATGACCGGCCTGGGCCCCGCATCGGCCTCGGCCTGCGCGGTTGCGGTGGGCGCCGCGGCCGGCTTGGCAGGCTCGGGACCGCCGCCGACCATGGCCTCGGCCGACACCGGCGCACCGCCGCCGCCGCCCGAAGGCTGCTGCGGTCCGCCGCGCGTCGTGGTGGTGGTTCCGCCGAGGCTGCGCCGGGTCTTGACCTCCGCGCTGGCCGCGGCAGCGGCGTTGGCGTCCGCCTCGCCCTTCTTGGTGAGGTTCACCAGGTTGAGCCGGCCGGTCGGGTCGACGATCACGCGGGCGAAGAAATCGGTCAGCGTGGTTTCGCGCACATCCACCGCCGGTGCGGCATTGGGCGCCACGCTCACCTGCAGGCCGCGCAGGCTCAGGGTCTTCCAGCTCAGCAGCTGGTTGGTGTTGCGGTCGAAGCCCGGCGACTGCGTCAGCGAGATGCTGTTGGCGCGGAAGTCGTCGAGCGCCGTGTCCCCGGCCAGCTTGATCGTCATGCCAGCCGGCGCGCTCGCGTAGCGCACCGTCCCCTTGTAGCTGGCGAAGGCGCGGCGGATGTCGACGTTGAGCGCGTCGGCGTAGTAGGCCTTGAAGGCATGGGCCGGGAACGAGGCCACTTCGAGCCGGCCCTCGGCCGAGAGCGGCTTGAGCACCACGTTGCCCTTGTAGTCGAAGCGCCCCGGCTCCGAGCGGCGGGAGCCGATGCGCCCCGAAACCTGCAAGGGCGAGACCGTGGCGGTTTCGGGCGCGACCTTCTGCGCCTTCAGGCTGAAGGCCGTGATCTCCACGGCCACCGGCGTGGCGCTGGCCTTGTCGGCATAGGACAGCGTGCCGTTGTCGACCGCCAGGGTGCCGATGGTCAATGCCCAGGGCTTGGTGTTGGCGCCGGGCGGGGCCGCCTCGGGGCCGGCGCCGGCAGGCTTGGGCGCAGCCGCCTTGGCCTGCGCCGTGCCGCCGTTCCCGGCCGGCGTCTTGAGCCAGCGCTCGAACATCCAGCGCTTTTCGCTGTCGCGCTCGACCTGCACCTTCGGGTTGGTGGCGGTGAACGAGGCCACGTCGAGCGTGTGCTTGGTCATGTCGGCTTCGGCGTCGATCAGCTCGAAGCGCCCGACGCTTGCCAGCGCGGTCTTCGCCTGGGTGAGCGCCAGGCCGTCGACGGCCACGCGCCGCGCCTTGAAGCGCAGGTCGGGCTGGGCCCAGGCAACCTCGACCTGGCCGCTGAGCTTGCCGTCGAGCGTGGGCTCCAGGCTCTGCGCCAGATAGGGGGCCGCCAGCGACAGCGGCAGCGCGTCGACCTCGGTCTGCACCTCGGCCACCTTGTCGGTGGCGCTGCCCTGGAACTTGAGCGTGGCGCCGGCAATGGCGGTGCTGCCGCTGAACCGGGCCGGCTTCTCCATGGGCCAGGTGAGCTCGGTCAGGTCGAGGCCGAGCGCGGTCGTCTCGATGGCCGCGGCCGGCTGGACGGTTTCATCGCGCCATCCGATGCGCCCGCCGCTGAGAGCCACCTTGTCGACGCGGACCTTCAGCTTCGGCTTTTCGGGGGCCTTGCCGTCCGGCGCGCTTGCCGCGGCGGCGGGGGCTTTCGCCACCTTCTCTGCCGCTCCGGTGGCCGGATCGGTGGCCAGCAGGTTGAGCTGGCCCTTGGCGTCGCGCGCGACCGCAAGCTGCGGATTGGCCAGCGCCACCTCGCTCAGGTGAAACACCGCTTCCAGCGGCCGCACGTCGGCCAGCGCCAGCTTGAGCGAATCGAAACCCAGGAGGTCCCGCCCCCGCGCATCGCCGAGCTTGGCCTTGTGCGCCTCGACCGTGCCGGTGATCTTGAGGCCCGCCGTGGCGGCCTGCTCGAAGTCGATCTTCAGGTCGGCATCCAGGCTGCCCGCCTGCAGCTGCACTGGCAGGCCGCCCGGGATGTAGCCCAGGTACGGCGCCAGGTCGAGCCCCTTGAACTGCAGGTGGGCGTCGGTCTTGCGGCTTGCCGCGAACGGCGTGGTGAGGGCCGCCGAATCGAACTTGCTGCCGTTGAGCGCGAAAGCCAGCTTGGGCTCGGTGTTGACGTCGCGCTTGGAAGCCAGGTTGCTCAGGAACGGCACGTTGAGCACGAAGCCGCGCAGTTCGTGCCTGCGCTTGACGGTCTGGTCGTCGAAATCGACCGCGCCGTCCCTGATCGAGATGTTGTAGATCGCAAAGCGCGCCGGCTCGGCCTTGGGGTCGGGCGGCGGTCCGGCCGCGAGCTTGGCCAGGATGTCGTCGATGTCGTACTTGCCGTCAGCCTGGTGCGTGAGCAGGATGGCCGGCGCCTCGACCGTCACCGCATCGATCACCGGCGCCAGGCGCAGGATCGACTGCAGTTCGGCGTCGGCATAGATGCGCTTGACCGCCACCTGGGGCCGGCTGCCGTCGGCCGTGGCAATGCGCAGGTCGTTCAGCGCGAGCTCGAGGGTCCAGGGCTTGAAATCGATCTTGCCGACCGTGACCTGCCGGCCCAGCTTCTCGCTCGCGATCTTCTGGAGCTGGCTCTTGGCAATTGGCGGCACCGCGAGCCAGGCGATGACCCAGAGCGCCAGCAGAACCAGCAACGCGACGATCCCACGTCGCACCCATTTGTTTTGTTTGAGCGAAGCTACATCCATCGCGGGAGTGTGCCGCAAAGAAGCTTGGAGCCAGAAACAAGAAAGCCCGGCAATTCGACGAAAAGTCTCATTACCGGGCTTGATGGCGGGCACAAAACCCATGCCATCGTTTCGCGCGACCGGAAGTCAATGGTTCCTGCCGTGCTGGCAGCAAGAGATTGCCGCCATGGATCCTCCATCGTTCCAACCCTTGACTTGCACCTCGGGCCGTAGGATTTCGGAAAACCGCCTGAGAACTCAGGCGTGTTCAGATTAGGCGCCCCACCCTTGCATTGCAATGCCGTCTTCCAAGGGTTTTCCCTTAGATTTTGTTTAAATATGTAATCACATAAGGGAATAGGTTCTTATACTTGACCGGGTATTTAGCCGCGCTAGAATCCCGCCTGCCCCTGGCCTGCCCCAGACCCAGCAGGGGCCACCTGAATCCGCTGCCGAGTTCCCCCGGCTTGATCAGGCCGCCGCGCTCCACCCCCTACACCTCCATGCGCGGAGCCTGATTCGTACCAATCCAAGCGCCGCTGCCTTCATCCATCGCCCCCGCGGCGCTGCGACCAGGTGCCGCACAGAAAGGAAGAGCGATGAACAAGGCGTTTGATGCCACGGCCCGCGGGCTGAGGACCTTTGTGTCCGATGTGGCAGACGGCTTTTTTGAAATCACCCACAACGGGTTTGCACTGGTTGGCCTGGCCATCGTGTTCGCGGCCCTCGCCCTGGTGGCGCGGCCCGACCTGCGCAAGACCGGCGAGGAACAGCTCATGGGCTGGCTGCAGTCGCGCAAGCCCGCGCCCGAAGCCACCGACCTGGAGCCGACCGCCATCGTGCGCACCACGGCCGCGAGCCCCGGCGACCTGCCCAAGCAGCAGGCCGCCGTGGCCTATTGGCTCAGCAAGAAGTACCGCGTGGCGGCCGAGCCGTTGAGCGTGCTGGTTGCGGAGGCCTATCAATTGGGCAAGCGCACCAAGCTCGACCCGACGCTGATCCTGGCCATCATGGCCGTCGAATCGAGCTTCAATCCCTTCGCCCAGAGCCAGGTCGGCGCCCAGGGCCTGATGCAGGTCATGACACGCGTGCACGGCGACAAGTACGAAAGCGCGGGCGGCACGCTCACCGCCTTCGACCCGGTGACCAACATGCGCGTGGGCGTGAAGGTGCTGCAGGAATGCATCGCCCGCGCCGGCTCGCTCGAAGGCGGCCTGCGCTACTACGTGGGCGCGGCCAACCTCGAGGACGACGGCGGCTATGCCGGCAAGGTGCTGGCCGAGCACGAACGCCTGGTTCAGGTAGCCAATGGCCGCAATCCGCCGACCATGCCAACGCCCGCGGCGCCGGTCGTGCGTGCGCAGGCCCAGCCGATTCCGGTTGCCGTGCCGCCCAAGCCGCAACAGGCGGCCGAGCCGGCAGCGGACCCGCAGAAAGTGGCCCTGCTGTCGGGCGTTTCCTGAGCCCCTGCGCTACACTTCACCCCGTACGCGACTGGCGATAGGCGCAGCACCCCGCACGGTGCCCTGCGCTGACGTGGAATACCACTGGGAAGCGTGCCGCCTGGCATCCATACAGGCGTTCAGCCGTTCGCCTGGGCAGCCCTTGTTTGGTTGAAGAACAAGGACCTCGTCTTCAAAGGACTGCCATGTACCACCGCAACATCCTGGTCGAACAGACCGATCCCGAAATCTGGGCTGCCATCCAGGCCGAAAACGCGCGCCAGGAACACCACATCGAACTGATCGCGAGCGAAAACTACGCCTCGCCGGCCGTCATGGCCGCGCAGGGCTCGCAGCTCACCAACAAATACGCCGAAGGCTACCCGGGCAAGCGCTACTACGGCGGCTGCGAGCATGTCGACGTGGCCGAGCAGCTGGCCATCGACCGCGTCAAGCAGATCTTCGGCGCCGACGCCGCCAACGTGCAGCCGCATTGCGGCGCCTCGGCCAACGAGGCCGTGATGCTGGCCTTTTTGAAGCCCGGCGACACCATCATGGGCATGAGCCTGGCCGAAGGCGGCCACCTGACCCACGGCATGCCCCTCAACATGAGCGGCAAGTGGTTCAACGTGGTGAGCTACGGCCTGGACGCCAACGAAGCCATCGACTACGACGCGATGGAACGCAAGGCGCACGAGCACATGCCCAAGCTGATCATCGCGGGCGCCTCGGCCTATTCGCTGCGCATCGACTTCGAGCGCTTTGCCAAGGTGGCCAAGGACGTGGGCGCGATCTTCATGGTCGACATTGCCCACTACGCCGGGCTCGTGGCCGCGGGCGTGTACCCCAACCCGGTGCCGCATGCCGACGTGGTCACCTCCACCACCCACAAGAGCCTGCGCGGCCCGCGCGGCGGCATCATCCTGATGAAGTCGCAGCACGAGAAAGCCATCAACAGCGCGATCTTCCCGGGCCTGCAAGGCGGCCCGCTCATGCACGTGATCGCCGCCAAGGCCGTCGCGTTCAAGGAAGCCATGTCGCCCGAGTTCAAGGCCTACCAGCAGCAGGTGGTCAAGAACGCCCAGATCGTGGCCGACACCCTCACCGAACGCGGCCTGCGCATCGTGAGCGGACGCACCGAAAGCCACGTGATGCTGGTCGACCTGCGCGCCAAGGGCATCACCGGCAAGGAAGCCGAAGCCGTGCTGGGCAGCGCCCACATGACGATCAACAAGAACGCGATCCCCAACGACCCCGAAAAGCCGATGGTCACCAGCGGCGTGCGCATCGGCACCCCGGCCATGACCACGCGCGGCTTCAGGGACGAAGAGGCGCGCATCACCGCGAACCTGATCGCCGACGTGCTCGAGAACCCGCGCGATGCCGCCAACATCGATGCGGTCCGCGCCAAGGTGCACGCACTGACGAGCCGGTTCCCGGTCTACCGCTGATCCGGCAAGAAGTGGCCGCATGAAATGTCCTTTTTGCGGTCATCTCGAAACGCAGGTCGTCGAGACCCGCGTTTCGGAAGACGCCGACTTCGTGCGCAGGCGCCGCCAGTGCAGCGCCTGCGACAAGCGCTTCACCACCTATGAGCGGCCCGACGTCAACTTTCCGGTGGTCGTCAAGAAGGACGGCAGCCGCGCCGACTTCGAATCGGGCAAGGTCCGCGCCTCGATGATGCTCGCGCTGCGCAAGCGCCCTGTCAGCATCGAGCAGATCGACAACGCCCTGCTGCGCATCGAGCAGAAGTTGCTGGCCAGCGGCCTGCGCGAGATCGATTCGACCAAGGTGGGCGAACTCGTGATGCGCGAGCTGAAAAAGCTCGACAAGGTGGCCTACGTGCGCTTTGCCTCGGTCTACCGCAGCTTCGAGGACGTGGACGAGTTCCGGCAGCTGCTGCGCGACATCTGAAGAAGAGCCCCGCGCTCAGCGGTTCCAGCAGGCCTGCACCAGCGCATTCGAAGCGCTGGTCTGGCCGGCCGCCAGCTTGACGCCCTGCTGGTTCACCGTGAGTGTTTTGCATTCGTCGGCGGCCGATGCGCCCTGCGGCACGGCCCGCAGCGTGTAGCTGGTCGCGTCCCGGGCCGCATAGCTGATGGTGTAGTTTGCGGTGCCGGACGATGGCGCCTGGTTCAGCCCCGCCGGCAGCGCAACGGTTAAAGGCGGATATTGGCCGTTGGCCGTCAGGTAGCGCTCGGTCCATTGCGCCGCCTGCAGCAGCTGCTGCTTGGCATCGGCCCGCTTGGCCCGCAACACGTAGCGCGTGTAGCTCGGGTAGGCGATCGCGGCCAGGATGGCGATCACCGCCGTCACTATCATGAGTTCGACCAGCGTGAAGCCGCGCGGGCGAATCCGCTCTTTGCGGGCCTGCATTTCAGGATGTTTGTTCATGCGGCGTCAATTCCACGAGATCAGGTTGCGCCAGCCGAAGCGGCGCACGGCTTGCGGCAGCTCGGTCTCGTTGCAGCCGCCGGCCGCATTGCAGATCACGTGCTTGCCTTTCTCCGCGGCGTCCTGCGGCCGAAAGACGATGTCGTCCCGGCCCGAATGGTTCCGGAAGCCGAGGTAGCTGCCCAGCGCGCTGGTGGACCCGTTGTAGGCGATGCCGTCGGGGACCACGCCGCTGAAGAAGTCGATCACCATCGACCAGCCGTCGTCGCTGGTGCCCGGCGCGCAGTCGAGCGAATTGCTCGCCGAACCGGGAATGGTGGACGAGAACAGCCCCGCGCTGCCGCTCAGCGCATCGCCCGGATAGACGATGCGCTCGCCGGCGGTTCCCAGTTCCAGATACCAGCCGCGCTTGCCGCCCGAGCCGCTGTAGCTCACGCCGTGGTTCGACGCGGTGCGGAATTCCACGTCGCCTTCCTTGACCGTGCCGGTCCCGATGGTCTGCGCCACCAGGTCGGCCAGCGCCGCGGTGCCCGTGCTGCCGTTGGCGCGGTCCCAGACGCCGTACAGGTACTGCTGGGCGGTGCTGCCTTCGTCGCCGGCGGCAAACAGCCGGCCGGTGCCGAACATCACCATGTAGCCGCCGCGCGGATGGTCGACGACCAGCGGCGCGGCCGTGATCGGCTGCGTGGCGCCGGCGGCGAACAGCGGCGCGTCGTCCAGGCTCGATGCGCCCAGGGTCGCCTTCCAGTCGCTGCTCTTGGCGCTGCTCAGGTCGAACTTCCAGAGATTGCCGAGCAGGTCGCCGGCATAGACATAGTCGACCTTGCCGTCGCCGTTGCGGTCCACCACCTGCGGCGCCGACAGCCCGTTGCCGGTGCCGGCGGCCTGCGTGGCCGGCGCGGGGATCTTCAGCACGGACTTGTCGCCGTCGAGGTACTGGATCCACAGCATCGCCTTCTCGCTCGTGCTGTTGTAGCCGTTGCCCAGGATCACGGCCCTGCGGCCGTTGTTGAGCCGCGCCACCTGCAGCGCGCGCCTCGAAAAGGAATCGAGCACGGGTTGCTGGAACTGGTGGCCGAGGTCGTCGTCGGCAAGCGCGGTGGTGTCGATCACGGCCACGCCGGCGGCGCTGGTCTCGCTGATGTTCTCGGGCTTGGTGACGTCGAGCACGAAGTAGCCCTTGCCGCCCGCCCCCAGCGTGCCCACGAGGAAAGATTTCCACAGCGCTGCCTTCTTGACGTCGGTGGCCTTGGCGTCGTCGGCCGACCCCATGTAGATGTCGGCCACGAACGGGCTGCCGTCGACGTAGTACCTGTGCGAGTAGGTGCTTTCGCTGAGCTTCTTGAGCTGGGGCGCCGCCGCCGTGCCATAGACGCCTTCCGGCACATAGGCGAACGCCTCCTGGCCGGTGCCCGCGTTGAAGGCATGCAGCATGCCGTCGTTAGCACCCACATAGACCATCGGCGCGCGGGCGATGGTCGAGGCGAATGCGGCATAGCCTTCATGGGTGAAGCCGCTGTTGGGCTTCCCCACATACCGGACGCTGGAGCCCACGATGTCGCCCAGCACATGGCCGCGCTTGCGCAGGTTGAGGCCGGCGCCCTCGTTGCTGCGGTCGCCGCGCAGGAAGTCGAGCACGCCCTGGCCGAGTGCGGTGCTTGCCGCGTCGGTGGCGGTGCTGCCCTTGAGCGCCGCCTTCTGCGCCTCGCTCAGGTTGGCCCACCGGAACGGCACGCCCGCCCCGCTGGCTGCGGCGCTGGTGCCCGAGAAGCTCAGCACCTTGCGATTGCCGTCGTGCGCACCAGCCACGGCCATGCACGCATCGAGCAGTTCGCGCGCCGACCACGCGGGCGCGGCGGCCAGCTTGCCATTGCTGCCGAACGGAGTGGCCGTCAGCTTGCCCGACCAGTCGGCCGTGTCGTAGCCGGCCTGGTAGGCCGAGGTGGCGGTCGAAACCCTGGAGCCGCTGGCCGAGATCGAGGTCAGCGAGGCACTGGTGTTGAGCAGGATCTGCGAGAGGATGGACCGGAAGGCATCGCTGAGCGCCTTCGCATTCGCCGCTGGCGTGAAGGTGCCGCGGCTGTTGAGCGCGGCGTGCCAGAGGTCCATGCGCACGGCGGCGGCGTTGTCGGCCCTCTCGTGGTAATAACCATAAGCACCACCGCCGGAACTCCAGCGCGGGGTTCCCGTTGTCACGCTTCCATCGTTCCAGGTGAACTCCGTCGTTTCCAGCGTGCTCGCCAACGGATTCCGCCAGGCAGCGGTTCCATCGACCAGTCCTGCATAGTCCCCACTGTAGGTCGGCTGCGACGCATTCGCTGAAATGGCCGGCGTGCCCGCCCACGACGAGGCAGCGCCGAACCCGATGGTGTAGGTGATCAGGTGCTGCCAAGTGGCGGGATCGTTCTTGGGGTTCCAGTACTCTGGGACCGTCGCCTTTCCTACAGTCGCATTGCCGGGCTCGGCAACGATCTTCTTGAGTTTGTTGGGGACATCGGGCTGCAGGTCAGTGGCCCAGTAGTGAAATGCCATGTCGGCCAACGTGGGCCGGTATTCCGCCGTCGGCCTCCACCCGGAACCGTACTTCCTCCAGCTGGCGCTATTGCTGACGGCACCCGCGTTGTCCTTGTAGGGCGCGCGCGGCACATAGGTCACGGCGTCAGGCAGGGCGCGACTCGTTCCATCCGCGTTGCCGATGGCCGGCATGTTGAGCGCCGCGGGATCCGGGTTGAAGCCGAAGAAGTTGTAGTCGCCGTCGGTCATGAAGATATGGAAGGACTTGCGGCAACTCGACTGAGTGGCACCCTCCGCGCCCGGGTCATCCGAGTACGGGCTGTACCGGCCGGTGGTCATCATGTATTCGCCAGCGCGGGTCATCATGGCGTGCAAGGGTGTTCCACCTTCCGCGGCCAGGGCGTCGACCCAGCTCATGAAATTGGCGCGGTGCGTGTCGTCCAGCGAACGCATCAGGTTCGCATTGGCTCGGCCATTGACGAGACAACTGCTGGCCTGATAGATGCCGGGCGCAGGGTCGCCGAAGAATCCGACGCAGCTGCCGTCCTTGTTGTTGTTCATCGCCTGCCATGAAAGGCGGATCCGGCCGTTGGGAATGTTGGCCGCCGAGAAGTTGTCCCTGAGCGCGGTCTTCAGCGCTTCGAGCCGCGTGGGTGTTCCGGCCGGCGGTGCCCAATTTCCGTCCGACGCCCGCGACGACGCCGCCATGCTGCCCGAGTTGTCGACCGACACGATCACATTCGGCGCCGGCTCCTTGACCGCGGTGTTGCGCGGCGCCTGGGACAGCGGATATTGCGCGGCGTGCCCGGCGGTCTGCGCCAGCACGAGGCCGCACAGCATGGCGTTCCTCGAAAACCTATGGATGTTCATATCTATTCTTCCCGCCATGCTCAATTCACTTTCCTGACCGCGGCCGGGTCGAAGGACATCTGCAACAGGACCCGCGTACCGCCGCCCGTGCTTGCGGCGCGCGCGCCGGTGGACAGCGCGGTGATCCGGTACAGCGGCTCGTCGCTGCGCGCGCGGTCGATCACTTCGATCCAGTACCGGGCGCTGGCCAGGGCCGGATTGCCGGCCGTCGGCGCGCCCGTGAATGCACCGTAGGCGGCGTACTGGTCCACGTAGGCGGAACGGGTCCAGAACCGGTAGGCCTCGCTGCCCGAAGCGGCGACCACGGAGTCGGTCCCGGCGAAGTAGCAGATGCCACGATCGCAGCTGTTGGCGCCCTTCCCCACGTAGGCGGTCACCCAGCCGGTATCCCGATCGGGAAACACGCGGCCATCGGCGGCCTTGCGGCAAGGCGAGCTCACGAGCGCGGAGCACGCCACGTAGGTCTGGGTCGTGGCATCGAAGGCCTGCTGCCGGATGTCGCGCTCGGCATCCAGCAGCGCGGCTTCGGCGGCCTCGAAGGCACGCTGGTAATCACGCTGGTTGCCCGCCATCGATTCGAGCAGCTGGGCCGTCCGCGCACCGCCCACCGCGAGCAGTGCCGAGAGCAGCAGCATGATGAGCACGATGAACAGCGAGAACCCGCGCTGCTGCGCCGAGCGTCTGCCGGGGACCTGAAAGTGCTTCATAGATTGCGCAGTGCGAACACCGCCGTGTAGACGCGGCGCAGCCTGCCGTCGCTGCTGGTCCGCGACGAACCATCGCAATCGACGTAGCTGCCGCCCGGGTTGCTCCTGGAAGTACCGGCAAGCTGCAGGCACACGCGCACCGTGCGAACCTGATCGAAGCTCGCTACGTTCGTGGCCGCCACGTAGCGCACCACCCGTTCGGTTCCGGCATCGCCGATGCCGTACATGACATCGAAGCGCTCGACGCCGTCGATGATCGGCTGCGGCGTGGTATGGCCGCTGCCCTTGCACCGCAAGGCGCCGTTGACCACGTAGAACTCACTGGTGATGAGGCGCACGTTCGCGGGGTCCGCGGGAGAGGCGGGCTTGTACGCCGCTCCCCCTGAGTCCTTGTCCTTGGCCACTTGGCCGAGGCAGTCATGAAAGAAATCCGGATTCGGCGCAAAGCCGACCTTGAGCGTGTCGTTCACCGAACCGGCGGCCGCCTCCTGCCCCTTGATCGCAAAGAAGGCCGGCTCGCTATCGAGCTTGGTGCCCGCGTTCACATCGAAGTAGTACAGCGGCCCGGTGGCATCGATAGGGAAGTAGCCGGCCTGCCGGATCTGCTGGCCCAGCAGCCTGAATGCCAGCGCCGACGACTGGTGCAGCACATTGACGTCGTCGCCGGTCGCAGCGGTGCTGCGCGTGCCGAGCATGCTGGCCATGGCGGCCAGCACCACCAGCATGCCGATGATCAGCGCGACGAGGATTTCGACCAGCGTGAAGCCGGCCTGCCGCAGGCGGTGAGAGAAGGCTTTGTTGTTCATGGCTGTGGCACCGCGACGATGGCTTCCTGGCAGGCCTTGCCGGTCGGGCAGCCCCAGGCCGAATCGGGTGCGATCGGGTTGACTGCAGCGGGTTCGTCCCAGGCGATGTGCACGAACAGCAGGCCGCCGACGGCCTTCTTGCTCTGCACGTCGGCCACGCCGCCGGGCAACGCACTCGCCACCCTTTGCTTCCAGGTCCAAAGATCGTGGGCCGCCAATTGAGCGGCGGTGCAACGGGCCTTCGCTCCTGCGCACGCGGGGGTGGGCGCGGTGGCGTTCGCCGCCGACCAGCCGGCCACGTAGGGGCTGGCCGACACGGCACCGGCCACGGGATTCGCACGGATGCGATCGGCCATGTCGCCGGCCAGCAGCGCGGCGATGTTCTGGTTGCTCGCGCCCACGCTGTCGGAGAGCACACGCAGCTGGAAGCCGGCCAGCGCGAGCAGGCCGAACGAGAGCACGAGAATGGCCACCAGGGCCTCGATCATCGAGAAGCCCGCTTGGCCGCGCTGCGCGCGAATCGAATTGATCGGCATGTTCCGCCCCCTCAGCATCGCCTGACGCGCCAGCCGAGCGACAGGCACACAGCGACGTCGTTGGATGAACTGGCGCTTCCAACCGGGTGGAAGCTGATGCGGGCGACGCTCGAAAAATGGCCCATGGGATCGAAGGCCATGGGCCCGAGCGCGCTTTTCTGGATTGCAACGCGCGTGTCAGGGTCTTGCCGCTGGAGGATTTCGAACCCGGTGCCGCTGCCAACCACGGTTTCCCAGCCGCAGCTCCAGTCTGCGCCGCTGCACTCCGCACGCTGCCGGATGGTCACGGGCTGCCCGCGCCGAGCCGCCTCTGCACGCGCATGGCTCACGCTCGCCACCAGAGCCGACGCCATGCCCTCGACGCGGTACTTCTCGATCAGGCTGTTGAAGCTGGGCAGCGCCAGTGCCAGCAGGATGGCCACCAGTACGATGACGACCATCATTTCGACCAGCGTGAAGCCGCGTGGCGTTGCGCGTTGGCGGAAATGCGCCCTCGCGGACGCGCAGAATCCGTTTTTCATGTTGTGCCGTCCGCCGCCTCGCCCAACTGGCTGGAGCGGCGGACGTTTCTCCCTGACTTCAATTTCAGAAAATTCTATTTGTCCAATTCTTATTGGCCACCCATTGAACGACAAACGGTCGAAATAAACGGATCAATGGATCATCGACTTCAATTGTTTTTAAATTGATTTCCAAATAGATTTGATTTAATAAAAAATGACAAATGCAAATGGAATTGTGAATTTCATGGCCCAGGCCCTGGATCTCGCGCGCCAGGCCGGACCGGAGACCGACCCCAATCCACGCGTCGGCTGCGTACTGGTGGATGCCGACGGCACGGTGCTCGGCCAAGGGCACACCCAGCAGGTCGGCGGCCCGCATGCCGAGGTCATGGCGCTGCGCGATGCCGCGGCGCGCGGCCATTCGGTGGCCGGCGCCACCGCCTTCGTCACGCTCGAGCCCTGCGCGCACCATGGCCGCACCGGTCCTTGCTGCGATGCGCTGGCGGCGGCGGGCATCGGCCGGGTGGTGGCGTCGTTGGCCGATCCCAACCCGCTGGTCGCGGGCAAGGGCTTCGAACGGCTGCGCGCGGCAGGCGTGGCGGTCGAGGTAGGGCCGGGCGCGGAGGAAGCGCGCGAACTCAACATCGGCTTTTTCAGCCGCATGGTCCGCAAGACGCCCTGGGTGCGGCTCAAGGCCGCCGCCTCGCTGGACGGCAAGACCGGCCTGCGCAACGGCGTGAGCCAATGGATCACCTCGGAACCGGCGCGCGCCGACGGCCACGCCTGGCGGGCGCGGGCCAGCGCGGTGCTGACCGGCGTGGGCACGGTGCTGGAGGACGATCCCCGGCTCGACGTGCGGCTTGTGGAAACCACGCGCCAGCCGCACGTGGTGATAGTCGACAGCCAATTGCAGACCCCGCCCGGCGCGCGGATCTTCATGGCCGGGCGGCCCGTCTGGATCTACGCCGCGGCGCAGGACGAGGCCAAGGCCGCCGCGTTACAAGCGCGTGGCGCCACCATCGCCTACCTGCCCAATGCGCAGGGCAAGGTCGACCTGGCCACAATGCTGCGGGATCTGGCCCGGCGCGAGGTCAACGAGCTCCACGTCGAGTCCGGCCACAAGCTCAACGGCTCGCTGCTGCGCGAGGGCCTGGTCGACGAGTTGCTGGTGTACCTGGCGCCCAAGCTCATCGGCGACGGGCTCGACATGGCCTCCGGCATCCACGCCGGCGGGCCGCTGGCCGACCTGGCCGGCGCGCTGCCGCTGGAGTTCAGGACCATCGAGCGGATCGGGCCGGACCTGCGGATCGTGGCCCGGGTCGCCGGAAGGGACGCTTTCTAGCGGGCGAATGCAGGCGCCCGCCGGGCGGACCCCCGATGTCTGCGAAAATGCGCGGATGTTCACCGGAATCATCACCGGCGTGGGGCGCATCGCCGCCATCCACGACCTCGGCCCCTCCTCCTCCTACGGCAAAAGACTCGGCATTGCGGTGCCCGACGGCTACCTCGACGACGTCGGGCTCGGCGACAGCATTGCGCTCAACGGCGCGTGCATGACCGTGACCACGCTCGACCCCGCCCGGCAGCAGTTCACCATCGACATCTCGGCCGAATCGCTCGACAAGACCGCGGGGCTGACCGAGGAAGGCGCCCGCATCAATCTCGAGAAGGCGCTGCGCGCCAGCGACCGTCTCGGCGGCCACATCGTCTCAGGCCATGTGGACGGCATCGGCACGGTCAGCCACTTTGCGCCGGTCGGCGAAAGCTGGGAGCTGCGCGTGGTGGCGCCGCCCGCGCTCGCGCGCTTCCTGGCCTACAAGGGCTCGATCACGATCAACGGCGTGAGCCTCACGGTCAACAGCGTGAGCGACATCGAAGGCGGCGCCGAAATCAGCATCAACCTGATCCCGCACACCGTCGACAACACCTCCCTCGGCAGCCTGCAGGCCGGCTCCAGGGTCAATCTCGAAATCGACACCGTGGCGCGCTACGTGGAGCGCATGCTCCAGGCCGGCGTGCTGGTGCCGACTCCTTCCACGTATTCCAAGGACACAGCCGAATGAACGCTTCCGTCACGCCCATCGGCGCTCCCCGCGGCACGCGGGCACCCGCGCCGATTTCCTCGGTCGAGGAGATCGTGGCCGAGCTCGCCGCCGGCCGCATGGTGATCCTGGTGGACGAGGAAGACCGCGAGAACGAAGGCGACATCGTCATTGCGGCCGACCACATCACGCCCGAAGCCATCAACTTCATGGCGCGCCATGCGCGCGGGCTGATCTGCCTCACGCTCTCGCGCGAGATGTGCGAGCGGCTGCAGCTGCCGCCGATGGTGTCGCGCAACGGCGCCAAGCATTCGACGGCCTTCACCGTGTCCATCGAGGCGGCCGAAGGCGTGACCACCGGCATCTCGGCCGCCGACCGCGCCCGCACCGTGCAGGCGGCCGTGGCGCGCAATGCCGTGGCCAGCGACCTGGTGCAGCCCGGCCACATCTTTCCGCTGCAGGCGGTGGACGGCGGCGTGCTGATGCGCGCCGGCCATACCGAAGCCGGCTGCGACCTGGCCGCGATGGCCGGCTGCTCGCCCGCCTCGGTGATCTGCGAGGTGATGAACGAGGACGGCACCATGGCGCGCCTGCCCGACCTGCAGCTCTTTGCGGCCGAGCATGGCCTGAAGATCGGCACCATTGCCGCGCTCATCGAGCACCGCAGCCGCACCGAATCGCTGGTCGAGAAGGTCGGCTGCCGCGAGATCCAGACCGCCTGGGGCAGCTTCACCGCCCATGCCTTCACCGACAAGCCGAGCCGCGGCGTGCACCTGGCGCTGGTGCGCGGCAAGTGGGCGCCCGACGACACGGTGTCGGTGCGCGTGCACGAGCCGCTCTCGGTGCTCGACGCACTCGAAATCAACCGCTCCCTGCACTCGTGGAGCCTGGACGCCAGCCTCGCGCACATCGCGAACGAGGGCAAGGGCGTGGCCGTGCTGCTCAATTGCGGCGAAACGGCCGGCGAGCTGCTCGCGCAATTCGACGGCACCGCGCGCCCCGCGCAGGCACCCGAGCGCGGCCGCATGGACCTGCGCAGCTACGGCATCGGCGCGCAGATCCTGCGCGAATGCGGCGTGCACAAGATGAACCTGCTCGGCACGCCTCGCCGCATGCCGAGCATGGCCGCGGGCTACGGCCTCGAAATTGCCGGCTACCTCACGAAAGACTGACCACCATGCAAGGTGCAAACAAGGGCGCTGACCACAACACGCCGCTCGACGGAAAAGGCCTGCGCATCGGCATCGTGCAGGCGCGCTTCAACGCCGACATCACCGATGCGCTCGCCGCCGCCTGCCTGGCCGAACTCGAGAAGCTGGGCGTGGCCGCGGAGGACGTCCACCATGTGCAGGTTCCCGGCGCGCTCGAAGTGCCGATCGCGCTGCAGGCCATGGCCGTGCGCGGCGGCTACCACGCACTGGTGGCGCTGGGCTGCATCATCCGCGGCGAGACCTATCACTTCGAACTGGTGGCCAACGAATCGGGCGCGAGCGTGAGCCGCGTGGCGCTCGACCATCGCCTTCCCATCGCCAACGCGATCCTCACGACCGAAAACCTCGAACAAGCCATTGCCCGGCAGACCGACAAGGGCCGCGACGCGGCCCAGGTGGCTGTCGAGATGGCGCGGCTGCTGGCCTCCCTCACATGACCGAAGACAACAACAAGGCAGCCGGCGCCAAGCCGCGCCCGGCGCGGCAAGTGCGTACCGGCCTCACCAGCACCGGCGCGCGCAAGGCCTCGGCCAAGTCGAACCGCAGCCGCGCGCGCGAGTTCGCGCTGCAGGCGCTCTACCAGCACCTGGTGGGCCGCAACGACCCGACCGAGATCGACCACTTCACGCGCGACCTCGCGGGCTTCCACAAGGCCGACGCCGCGCACTACGACGCGCTGCTGCACGGCTCGATCGAAGGCGCCGAACAGCTCGACGCACTGATCCGCCCGCTGCTGGACCGCAAGTTCGAGGAGATCTCGCCGATCGAGCATGCCGTGATGTGGATCGGCGTGTACGAGTTCCAGCACTGCCTGGACGTGCCATGGCGCGTGGTGCTCAACGAGTGCATCGAGCTTGCCAAGGAATTCGGCGGCACCGACGGCCACAAGTACGTGAACGCCGTGCTCAATGGCCTGGCGCCGCAATTGCGCGCCGCCGAGGTCGAGGCCGACCGGGCCTCGGGCAAGGCCAGAGCGTGAGAATTTCGGGGCGCGCACAGCGCATCGAACCCTTCTACGTGATGGAGGTGGCCAAGGCCGCCGGCGTGCTCGCCCGCGAGGTGGCCCACACCGACCGGCCGATGATCTTCCTGAACATCGGCGAGCCCGACTTCACCGCCCCGCCGCTGGTGCAGGAAGCCGCCGCGCGCGCCGTGCGTGCCGGCGCCACGCAGTACACGCAGGCCACCGGCCTGGAGCTGCTGCGCGAGCGCATCAGCGGCTGGTACGCACAGCGCTTCGGCGTCGACGTGCCGGCGCGCCGCATCGTGGTGACCGCGGGGGCTTCGGCTGCGCTGCAGCTGGCCTGCCTGGCGCTGATCGAATCCGGCGACGAGATCCTGCTGCCCGACCCGAGCTACCCCTGCAACCGCCACTTCGTGAGCGCCGCGGACGGCAAGGCCGTGCTGGTGCCCACCACCGCCGAAGAGCGCTTCCAGCTCACGGCCGCCAAGGTCGAGGCCGCCTGGACCGAGAAGACGCGCGGCGTGCTGCTCGCCTCGCCCTCCAACCCGACCGGCACCTCTATCGCGCCCGATGAACTGCGCCGCATCCACGAGGTGGTGTCGCAGCGCGGCGGCATCACGCTGATCGACGAGATCTACCTGGGCCTCTCGCACGACGATGCCTTCGGGCAGACGGCATTGGCCATCGACGACAACGTCATCAGCATCAACAGCTTCAGCAAGTACTTCAACATGACCGGCTGGCGCCTGGGCTGGCTGGTGGTGCCCGAGGCGCTGGTGCCGGTGGTCGAGCGGCTGGCGCAGAACCTCTTCATCTGCGCGAGCACCGTGTCGCAGTACGCCGCGCTGGCCTGCTTCGAGGCCGAGAGCATTGCCGAATACGAGCGCCGCCGCGCCGAGTTCAAGGCGCGCCGCGACTGGTTCATTCCGCAGTTGAATGCGCTGGGCCTGAACGTGCCGGTGGTGCCCGATGGCGCCTTCTACGCCTGGGCCGACTGCACCGCGGTCGCCGAGAAGCTGGGCATCTCGGGCAGCTGGGACTTCGCCTTCGAAACCATGAAGCGCGCCCACGTGGCCGTCACGCCGGGCCGCGATTTCGGCACGGCCGAGACCAGCCGGTTCGTGCGCTTCTCCACCGCCAGTTCGATGGCGCACCTGCAGGAATCGGTCGAGCGCCTGCGCGCGATGATCGCGAACCCCGCCCGATGAGCTACGCGTTTCCGATCCGCGTCTACTGGGAAGACACCGACGCCGGCGGCATCGTGTTCTATGCCAACTACCTCAAGTTCATGGAGCGCGGCCGCACCGAATGGCTGCGCTCGCTGGGCATCGAGCAGCGAAAGCTGCGCGAGGAAACCGGCGGCCAGTTCGTGGTGAGCGAAACGCAGCTCAAATACCATCGCCCCTCCCGGCTCGACGACGAACTGCTGGTTACAGCCGATCTCCGACAACTGGGCACGGCGTCGTTGATAATCGGTCAACAGGTGCTATCAAAAACAGAGCAAGAACGAACGGGAGCCGCGGCACCCGTCCTGCTGTGCGAAGGCACGATCCGCATCGGCTGGGTGGATGCCTCCACATTGCGTCCTGCGCGCATACCGGCCCAAGTTGCGGGAACCCTCGAGCGCTGCGGCGGCTCCATGACTCAACCTTTCAAGCCATGAACCAAGACCTCTCCATCATCAATCTCCTGCTCCATGCGAGCTTCGTGGTGCAACTGGTCGTGCTGCTGCTCGTGATCGTCTCGATCGCCAGCTGGGCCGCGATCATCCGCAAGTACTTCGCGCTGCGCCGCATGCGCGCGCTCAACGACGACTTCGAGCGCGAGTTCTGGTCGGGCACCAGCCTGAACGAGCTGTTCGCCTCGGCCGCGCAGAACGCCAAGTTCGCCGGCCCCATGGAGCGCATCTTCGCCTCGGGCATGCGCGAGTACCAGAAGCTGCGCGAGCGCCATGTGAGCGACGCCCCCACGCTGCTCGACGGCGCCCGCCGCGCCATGCGCGCGAGCTTCCAGCGCGAACTCGACGCGGCCGAGCAGAACCTGTCGTTCCTGGCCACCGTGGGTTCCGTTTCGCCGTATGTGGGCCTGTTCGGCACGGTCTGGGGGATCATGCATGCCTTCACCGGCCTGGCCGCGCTCGCGCAGGTGACGCTGGCCACAGTGGCGCCCGGCATTGCCGAAGCGCTGGTGGCCACCGCCATCGGCCTGTTCGCCGCCATTCCGGCGGTGGTGGGCTACAACCGCTTCGCACGCGAGATCGACAAGATCGCGATTGCCCTGGAGACCTACATCGAGGAGTTCTCCAACATCCTGCAGCGCAACCTTTCGGCCAATCCGGCCGCGGTGGCGTCGGCAACTTCGGCGGCTCCGGCCAACCGCTGAGCGGAGGTCCAGCGCATGCCCGCAGTTTCATCCCGGGGCCGAGGCCGCCGCACGATCAACGAGATCAACATGGTCCCGTTCATCGACGTGATGCTGGTGCTGCTGATCATCTTCATGGTCACCGCGCCGCTCATCACGCCGAGCGTGATCAACCTGCCCTCGGTCGATCGCGCCAACAAGCAGCCCGACAAGCCGATCGAGATCGTCATCAAGAGCGACGACGAAGCGCAGATCAAGAAGGACCCGTCCACCGGCAGCGGCGGCACCTCCGTTCCCATGACCCAGATCGGCTCCGCGGCCAAGACCGCCCAGGGCGGCGACGACCAGCGCCCCGTGGTCATCAGCGCCGACAAGTCCGTGAAGTACGAAACCGTCGTGAAGGCGATGAACCAGCTCAAGCGCAGCGGCATCGAGCGCGTGGGCCTGTCCGTCACCACCACGGGCGGCAAATAAGGCATGTCGCTCGCACTGGATCGCCCCGAGTTCGCACCACCGCCGCAGCGCGGCACGCCGCGCGCGGTGCTGCTCGCGCTGGTCGCGCACGCGCTGCTGATTGCCGCGCTGACGTGGGGAGTGCGCTGGCGCAGCGATGCCGACGAAGGCGCCGTCGATGCGGAGCTGTGGTCTTCCACGGTGCAGCAGGCCGCGCCGCGCCTGTCGGCGCCGCAGGCACCCACGCCGGCTCCCGCGCCGCCGCCGCCTGCGCCTCCCCCGCCACCGGCGCCTCAGGTGAAGGCCCCCGAGCCCGCCCCGGCGCCGCGCGCGCCGGACATTGCGCTCGAGCGCGAGAAAAAGCTCAAGGAAGAAAAAGAGCAGAAGGAGCGCGAGCTCGAGCGCCAGCAACAGCAGCGCAAGAAAGAGCTCGAAGCCAAGCAGCGCGCCGAAGAAGAAGCCGAGCGCAAGAAGGCGCAGCAGCAAAAGCTCGCCGAGCAGCAGAAAAAGCAGCAGCAGGAAGCCGAGGCCAAGCAGGCCGAAGCGAAGAAGCAGCAGGAAGCGGCAGCCAAGCAGGCCGCGGCCGACCGCGCCGCAACGCTCAAGCGCATGCAGGGCCTCGCGGGCGCGAGCGGCAGCGACGATTCCAAGGGCACGGCGATGCGCTCGTCAGGACCGTCGAGCGGCTACGCCGGACGCATTGCCGCGGCGGTGCGCCCCAACATCACCTTCCCCGATGCCGAGACGGTCAACGGCAATCCGGCCGCCGAGTTCGAGGTGAACCTGGCACCGGACGGCACCATCGTCGGCGTCAAGCTGACCAAGTCGAGCGGGCTGCCCAGCTGGGACGAAGCCGCCGAACGCGGCCTGCACAAGACCGACAAGCTGCCGCGCGACACCGACGGGCGCATCTTCCCGTCGCTGATCGTTTCGCTGCGGCCCAAGCGGTAGTTGCAGGGCCGGCCAGGCGCCAAGCGCGCCCGGCCGCCTCGCCGCTCACTCGTAGACCACCGAGGCCTTGCCGGCTTCCGCCTGCGCCGTCCAGCTCGCGAGCGCGGCGTCGGTCGGGAAGAACTTCGCGCGCTCGCCCAGCTGCAGCTCGACCTGCGCACCGCCGCGCGCCATCGACAGGCGCACCGGCAGCCCCTGCACGAGGTCGCCGTGCTCGCTCTGCTCGGTGCGCGGCGGAAAGTCTTTCACCAGGCGCGCGATGTCGGGCGCCTTGCCATTGACCGCCACGCGCAGGAATTTTCCGAAGCGGCAGCGCGCGGTGGCCAGGTCCCACACCTGCTGCACCTGGAAGCGGGCCTCGAAGCCGCCGCGGCCCGGCTGCAGCCGGCCGCTCACGATCACCAGTTCGTCGTCCTTCAGGGTGTTGCGGTTGGCGTTGATCAGCGCCTCGTCCGCGGTGGCGTCGATGGCATCGGACTTGTCGTCGAGCTTGAAGATCGCCAGCCGGCCGCGCTGGCCGTTGATCACGCGGAAATCACTCACGATGCCCGCGATCACCTGCTGCTCGCGCGTGTCCATGAGGTCGCCGATCTCGCGCTTGCAGAAGCGCCGCACCTCGTGCGCCACCTCGTCGAACAGGTGGCCTGAGAGATAGAAGCCGACGGCCGTCTTCTCGAAGGTGAGCCGCTCCTTCACGCCCCAGGGCGTGGCGTCCACCAGCTCGGGCTCCTGCGTGGCGGAGCCGTGCTCGCTGTCGCCGAAGATGTCGACCTGCGCGGCATTGGCCTCGGTGGCGGCCGCAAACTCGAAGGCGCGGTCGACCGAGGCGATGAGCGAGGCGCGGTTCTGCTGGATCGAATCGAAGGCGCCGGCCTTGATGAGCGCTTCGACCGTGCGCTTGTTGATCCGCTGGCGGTCGATGCGCACGCAGAAATCGAACAGGCTCTTGAAGGGCCCGCCCTCTTCCCGTGCGCGCACCACGGCCTCGACCGCGAGCTGGCCC
Source organism: Variovorax sp. 01N425 (assembly GCF_056399465.1). Taxonomy (NCBI): domain Bacteria; kingdom Pseudomonadati; phylum Pseudomonadota; class Betaproteobacteria; order Burkholderiales; family Comamonadaceae; genus Variovorax; species Variovorax sp. 01N425. The sequence goes on from NZ_JBFTRJ010000004.1 coordinate 281,958, forward strand.
GTGCCCTTGACCGCCCCCAGGCCATAGCGGATCACCTTGTCGGTGACCGGCTCGAAGCGGTAGTTGCCGCGGTTCACGTCCGGCGGCTCGAAAGTGATGCCGAAGTTCTTCTGCGCGTCCTCGAACAGCACCTTGAGCTTGTCGGTGTCGTCCATTTCCACGGTCATGTTGGCGCAGAAGAACTCGGCCGTGTAGTGGACCTTGAGCCAACCGGTGTGGTACGCCAGCAGAGAGTAGGCGGCGGCGTGCGACTTGTTGAAGCCGTAGCCCGCGAACTTCTCCATCAAGTCGAAGATCTCGTCGGCCTTGTCCTGGGGAATGCCGTGCGTCGAGAGCGCGCCCGCGCGGAATTTCTCGCGGTGCTCGGCCATCTCCTCGAGCTTTTTCTTGCCCATGGCGCGGCGCAGCAGGTCGGCGCCGCCGAGCGAGTAGCCGCCCAGGATCTGCGCGGTCTGCATCACCTGCTCCTGGTAGACCATGATCCCGTAGGTCTCGGAGAGCATCTCGGCCACGGCCGGGTGCGGGTACTCCACCTCTTCGCGGCCGTGCTTGCGCGCCACGAAGCTCGGGATCAGGTCCATCGGGCCCGGACGGTACAGCGCGTTGAGCGCGATCAGGTCCTCCAGGCGCGTCGGCCGCGCATCCTTCAGCATGCCCTGCATGCCGCGGCTTTCAAACTGGAACACCGCTTCGGTCTTGCCCTCGGAGAACAGCTTGTAGGTCTCGCGGTCGTCGAGCCTGATGTTCTCGTACGCGAAGTTCTCCTGGCCCTTGTGGCGCTTGACGATGAACTCTTTCGCGATCTCGAGGATCGTGAGCGTGGCCAGGCCCAGGAAGTCGAACTTCACGAGGCCGATGGCCTCCACGTCGTCCTTGTCGTACTGGCTCACGGCCGAGTCGCTGCCGGGCTGCTGGTAGAGCGGGCAGAAGTCGGTGAGCTTGCCGGGCGCAATCAGCACGCCGCCCGCGTGCATGCCGATGTTGCGCGTCATGCCTTCGAGCTTCTGCGCGAGCTCGACCAGCATGCGCACTTCTTCTTCCTTCTCGATGCGCGCCGCGAGCTGCGGCTCCATCTCGATGGCGTAGTTGTTCTTGTCGCCTTCCACCTTGGGGTTGGGTGGATATTGGATGGTGACGGGCTGGCCCGGCTTGTTGGGAATGAGCTTGCTGATGCCGTCGCAGAACATGTAGCTCATGTCGAGCACGCGGCCCACGTCGCGGATGGCGGCGCGCGCGGCCATTGTTCCGAAGGTGGCGATCTGGCTCACGGCATCGCGGCCGTACTTGTCCTTGACGTAGTCGATCACGCGGTCGCGGTTGCCCTGGCAGAAGTCGATGTCGAAGTCGGGCATCGAGACGCGCTCGGGGTTCAGGAAACGTTCGAACAGCAGCTTGTATTCAAGCGGATCGAGGTCGGTGATCTTCAGCGCATAGGCCACCAGCGAGCCGGCGCCCGAGCCCCGGCCCGGGCCCACCGGGCAGCCGTTGTTCTTGGCCCACTTGATGAAGTCGCCCACGATCAGGAAGTAGCCGGGGAAGCCCATGTTCAGGATCGTGTTGATCTCGAACTCCAGCCGCTCCACATAGCGTGGCCGCTCGGCCTCGCGCCTGGCCGGGTCGGGGTAGAGATGCGCCAGGCGTTCTTCCAGGCCCACGAAGGACTCCTGGCGGAAGAACTCGTCGATCGGCATGCGCACGCCTTCGCTGATGAAGGGCGTCGGAAAATCGGGCAGCTGCGGCTTGCCGAGCACCAGCGTGAGGTTGCAGCGCTTGGCGATCTCGACCGTGTTGGCCAGCGCGCTCGGCACGTCGGCAAAGAGCGCCTGCATCTCGGCGCTCGACTTGAAGTACTGCTCCTCGGTGAACTTGCGCACGCGGCGCGGGTTGCCGAGGATTTCGCCTTCCGAGATGCAGACGCGCGCCTCGTGCGCCTCGTAGTCCTGGCGTTCGGCAAACTGCACCGGGTGCGTGGCGACCACCGGCAGGCGCAGGCGGGCCGCGAGCTTGACGGCGGCAATCACATGCGGCTCGTCCTCGGGGCGGCCCGCGCGCTGCAGCTCGATGTAGAAGCGGTGCGGGAACATGCCCGCCAATTGCAGCGCCAGCTCGGCGGCGCGCTCTTCCTGGCCCTGCAGCAGCGGCGCGCCCAGCGGGCCGGCCTGCGCGCCCGACAGCGCGATCAGCCCGCCCTGCAGCTCCTGGAGCCATTCGAGCTTGCAGGCTGCCTGCGACTGGCCGCGGCCCACGTTCTGCGTCCAGGCGCGTGCCAGCAGCTCGGACAGGTGCAGGTAGCCCTCCATGTTCTGCACCAGCAGCACGATGCGGGTGAGCACGCCGGGCTCCTTGCCCAGGCCTTCGATGAAGATTTCGGCGCCGATGACCGGCTTGACGCCCTTGCCTCGCCCCTGCTTGTAGAACTTGACCGCCCCGAACAGGTTGTTGAGGTCGGTGATGGCCAGTGCGGGCTGCTTGTCGGCAGCGGCGGCCTTGACGACTTCGTCGATTCGGTTGGTGCCGTCGACGACGGAAAACTCGGTGTGCAGGCGCAGGTGAACAAACATCCGCCCATTGTAGAAACCGGCACTCCACGATGTGGGTTGGCAATCCCTACAATCGCCCCCCGTGCAAGAGATTTTGAATATCGCGGCCTACAAATTCGTGGCCATCGACGACAGCCCCGTGCTGCGCGAAGACCTGCGCGAGCGCGCCCAGGCGCTGGGCCTCATGGGCACCATCCTGCTGGCGCCCGAGGGCATCAACCTGTTCCTGGCGGGGCTGCCCGATGCCGTGCGCAGCTTCGTGGCCGGCCTGCGCGCCGATGCGCGCTTCGCCGACCTCGAAACCAAGGAAAGCTGGTCCGCCGCGCAGCCCTTCCGCCGCATGCTGGTGAAACTCAAGCGCGAGATCATCCGCATGGACCATCCGGCCATCCAGCCGGCAGCGGGCCGCGCGCCGGGCGTGGACGCGCCCACGCTCAAGCGCTGGCTCGACCAGGGCCACGACGACGAAGGCCGGGAAATCGCGCTGCTCGACACGCGCAACGACTTCGAGGTCGACGAAGGCAGCTTCGACGGCGCGATCGACTGGCGCATCACCAAGTTCACCGAATTCCCGCCCGCGCTCAAGGCGCACCGCGCCGATTTCGCGGGCAAGACCGTGGTGAGCTTCTGCACCGGCGGCATCCGCTGCGAGAAGGCCGCCATCCTGATGCGCGAGGAAGGCATCGAGAACGTGCTGCAGCTCGAAGGCGGCATCCTCAAATATTTCGAAGAGGTCGGCGGTGCGCACTACCACGGCGACTGCTTCGTGTTCGACGGCCGGCGCGCGCTCGCGCCCGACCTGAGCGCACGTGCGGCCGATGCCAGTGCGCGTGCGTCGGAAGACGTGGGCCTCAGCAGCGGCCTGAAGAAATAGCCGGCGGGCTGCCGGCCACGCGCTCCGCAGATCAGACCGGCGTGGTGCCCACGTCGGGTTCGCGCACGCCAAAGGGCTTGCCGGGCAGCGGAATGAACTCGGTCTCGCCAGGCACATGTCCCATGCGCTGCGCAGCCCAGTCGGAGCCGGCTTCGAGGATGCGCTCGCGCCGGCTCGATACGAAATTCCAGGTGATGTAGCGCGGGCCGTCGAGCGGCTCGCCGCCGATCACCATCAGGCGCGCCGCGGTGTCGCAAGCCAGCACTGCGCCCTGGCCGTCGGGCAGAACCGCCATCGTGTGCGCGGGAATCGCTTCGCCATTGATGCGCACATCGGCATCGACGGCATACACCGCCAATTCGGGCGCCAGCGCGGGCAGTTCGAAACGGCCGCCCGCGGGCAATGCGATGTCGAGGTAGATCGTCTGCGACAGCGTCTTGACCGGCGAGCGTCGGCCAAAGGCCTCGCCCACCAGCACGCGCACCGCCACGCCCTGCTCCACCACCTGCGGAATGCCACCGGCCGGCGTGTGCTCGAAGCTCGGCTCGATTTCTTCATGAGCCTGCGGCAAGGCGGCCCAGAGCTGCAGCCCGTGGTTCACGTAGGTGTCGGCCTTGAGGCGCTCGGGCTTGCGCTCGGAGTGCACGATGCCGCGCCCCGCGGTCATCCAGTTGATCGCGCCGGGCAGGATCTCCTGCACGCTGCCGAGGCTGTCGCGATGCATCATCGCGCCCTCGAAAAGATAGGTGACCGTGGACAGGCCGATGTGCGGATGCGGCCGCACGTCGTGCGCCATGCCGGGCTGCTCGGTGGCCGGGCCGAAGTGGTCGAAGAACACGAACGGGCCCACCGAGCGGCGCTGCGCCGCGGGCAGCAGGCGCCGCACATTGAAGCCGCCGCCCAGGTCCTTGTCGTGTGGTTGAAGCAATTGGGTCTGTGCGGCGGTATCGGTCATCGGGGGCTCCGTGGTTGGCTGGGTTTTATCCGCGCGATCTTGCCACTGTGGCAATACGCTCGCCGAATGCCCTTGCCGTGTCGAAGTCGCCCTTGAACATCTCGGCCGGGCTCGCATCCGAAGGCGACTGCGTCAGCAGGCCGCCGTAGCCGCCCACGTAGTTCATCGAATCGCGCGTGGCCGCCTTGCTGTTGCTCGGCAGGATGCCCATGCTGACCCACAGGCCGCTGTGCTGCATCGCAAGCGTCCACAGGTAGGCAATGGTCGCGACCTTGTCGCCGTTCATGGTGGCGCTGTTGGTGAAGCCCGCAAAGAGCTTGTCCTTCCAGCCCTGCGTGTACCAGACCTTGGACGAGGCATCGGCGAATTTCTTGAACTGCCAGCTCACGCCGCCCATGTAGGTTGGCGAGCCGAAGATGATCGCGTCGGCCGCGGCCAGCGTCTCCCAGCCGCCTTCGGGCAGGTTGCCATCGGCATCGATGGCGAGCAGCTGCGCGTCCGCGCCATCGGCCACGGCTTGCGCCACGCGCTGGGTATGGCCGTAGCCGGAATGGAAGACAACGACGATGTTTGCCATGTTCAGGGACTCCTTTGTTCGGGTTGTGGAATCAGCGCTTGTCGATGCTGAAGCGGCCGGGGCCGAAGGCGGCGAAGGCGAGCAGGCCGCCCGCAATGGCGATGTTCTTGTTGAAGTTGATCTGCTGCATCATCTTCATTGCATCGGGCGCCGACCAGTACTTGTGGAAGAACAGCGCGGTGACCACGGTGAAGACGGCCATTGCAATGGCGGTCCAGCGGGTCTTGAAGCCCACCAGCAGCGCGATGCCGAGGACGAGCTCGACCAGGATGGCGATCGCGGCGCCGACTTCCGGCAGCGGCAGGCCCACCGAGTTGATGTAGCCCACGGTGCCCGCAAAGCCCATGAGCTTGCCGATGCCGGCCGGGATGAACAGGTACGCGATCAGGATGCGGCCGACCAGCGCCAGCGTGTCCTGGGCTGCATTGGGGGTGGTGGTTGCCATGTGTGAAAACTCCTCGGGTTGTTGAAATTGAAAAAAGAACAGGGGAAAAAGAAGGCCGGGCGGCATGCGCCCGGCCCGGGATCATGCCGCCAGGTCGAACACCAGCACTTCGGCATCCTTGCCGGCGCCGAGCGTGAGCTGCGATTCGCCCTGGAGCATCGCGGCGTCGCCGCCCGCGAGCTTCTGGCCATTGACTTCGAGCTCGCCGCGCACCAGGTGCACGTAGCTCTTGCGCTCGGGGTCGAGCGCCAGGCTGGCCTTCTCTTCGCCGTCGAGCAGGCCGGCGAAGAGGCGCGCATCGGCATGCACCGTGACCGAGCCGTCGGCACCGTCGGGCGAGGCCACCAGGCGCAGCTTGCCGCGCTTTTCGGCGTCGCTGAACTTCTTCTGCTCGTAGCCGGGCGCAATGCCGCGCACGTTCGGCTCGATCCAGATCTGCAGGAAGTGCGTGGTCTCGTCGGCCTTGTGGTTGAACTCGCTGTGCATCACGCCGCGGCCCGCGCTCATGCGCTGCACGTCGCCCGGCGGGATGGATTCCACATTGCCCATGCTGTCCTTGTGCGCCAGTTCGCCCGAGAGCACGTAGCTGATGATCTCCATGTCCTTGTGGCCATGGGTGCCGAAACCGGCGCCCGCGGCCACGCGGTCTTCGTTGATCACCCGCAGGTTGCCGAAGCCCATGTGGGCCGGGTCGTAGTAGCCGGCAAAGGAAAAGCTGTGGAACGAGCGCAGCCAGCCATGGTCGGCATAACCGCGTTCCTGTGATTTACGGACTTGCAACATCGTCAAACTCCTTCGGCCCTGCCCGTGGGGGTTGCTCGGGCCTTCTTCGTATGCCGCGCCGGATGCGCAGCGGATGTGAAGAACTTTAGGCCCGCACCCCATGGGTAAAAGCGTCGGGTTTTGATGGCATCATTCAAATTTTTTGATCGATCGATCCGCCGGTCGAAGGAGCCGCCATGCCCAGCGCCAGAGACGTACTGACCCCCGATGCGCTCGCCATGCTGCAGACCGTGGCGAGCACCGGCAGCTTTGCCGGCGCGGCGCGCGCGCTCAACCTCGTGCCCAGCGCGCTCAGCTACCGCGTGCGCCAGATCGAGGACGCGCTCGACGTGCTGCTGTTCGACCGCAGCGCACGCCAGGCCCGCATCACCGAGGCCGGCGCCGAGCTGCTGCGCGAGGCGGCGCGGCTGCTCGGCGAGATCGATGCGGTTGCCAACCGCGTCAAGCGCGTGGCCACCGGCTGGGAGCCGATGCTCACCATTGCGGTCGACAGCGTGATCGCGCGCGACCCGCTGCTCGACCTGGCCACGGCCTTCTTCGCGCTCGATCCGCCCACGCGGCTCAAGCTGCGCGACGAGACCCTGCTCGGCACCATCGAGGCGCTGACCAGCGGCGAGGCCGACCTGGCCATCGGCGCGGTGCTCGATGCGGCGAGCCTGGCCTTCACCGCCACCGGCATCCGCAGCCGGCCGATCGGCGAACTGTGTTTTGTCTATGCGGTGGCGCCGCACCATCCGCTCGCGCGCCTGCCCGAGCCATTGACCGATGCGGTACTGCGCCAGCATCGCGCGGTGGCCGCCGCCGACTCGGTGCGCAGCGGGCCGAGCATGACGGTCAACCTGGTCGGTGGACAGGACGTGCTCACGGTGCCGAGCATGCAGGCCAAGCTGAACGCGCAGCTGCACGGCCTGGGCGGCGGCTTCCTGCCCGAGCCAATGGCGCGGCCCTACATCGAGGCCGGCCACCTGGTCGAGCGCAAGACCGAACGCCAGCCGCCGCTCGCGACCATGCACTGCGCCTGGCGCGTGCGCAGCGCGGGTGGACCGGGCCGCGCACTCGAATGGTGGCTCGCGCAGTTCGAGCACGAGGCCACGCGGCGGGCTTTGCTCGAACGGCATCGCGGGCGTTGATTCGGTGCGGGACATTCGCGGAGGGAAGTACCCGGTGGCCTGTGCACGCACCCCGAACAGGACACGTCCTCCAGCCCCCTCCCGGACCGATGTAGAGTCCGGACACATCCATCCGTCTCCGTACACAAGAAAAGAGTCCCTCATGACCACTCGCGCAACTGCAAAGGCGGCCGACCGCCACCGAACCCCCGCCGCTCCGCGCCACTACGCCGTCGTCGGCGCCGGCATTGCCGGAGTCGCCTGCGCCCGGACGCTGGTGCAGGCCGGCCACAAGGTCACGGCGTTCGAACGCGAGGCCGCGCCCGGCGGGCGCATGGCGAGCGTCGACACCGCCTTCGGCCGCTTCGACAGCGGCGCGCAGTACTTCACCGTGCGCGATCCGCGCTTTGCGCTGGCGCTGGAAGCCACGCCCAGCCTCTGCCGCCCCTGGAGCGCCAACCTCGTGCGCGTGCTCGATGCGCACGGCCGCGTGGCCGAGGCCGCATTGCCCGGGCGCGAATCGCACTGGGTGGCGCAGCCGGGCATGGACGCCCTGGTGGCCCACTGGGCCGCGCCGCTGGGCGACAGCCTCGTGCTCGACACGCAGGTCACGCAGATCGAAGCCGATGCGCTCGACCCCAAGCGCTGGCAGCTGCGCACCGCCGGTGAAGACGATTCGCAGCACGTGTACTCGGGCTTCGACGCCGTGCTGCTGGCCGTGCCGCCCTCGCGCACGCGCGCGCTGCTGGGCGACGGCAAGCTCTCGGCCGCCATCAGCCAGAAGATCGAGCCGGTGCGCATTGCGCCCTGCTGGACGCTGATGATCGCCTTCCCGCAGGCCAACCAGGCCAACATGTCGCACCTCGGCCCGCAATGGAATGCGGCGCGCAGCACCCATCACCGCGTGGCATGGCTGGCGCGCGAATCGTCCAAGCCCGGCCGCGAACGCGTGGAGCGCTGGACGCTGCAGGCCAGCGCCACCTGGTCGCAGGAGCACCTGCGCGACGATGCCGCGCGCGTCGAAGCCAAGCTGCTGCGCGCCTTCGCCGAGATCACCGGCATCCATGCCGCGCCCACGCACGCCCGGGCACGCTGCTGGCCCGAAGCCCAGACCCAGGTTCCCGTGGGCAAGAGCCACCTGTGGGACGCCAAGGCACGCATCGGCGTGGCCGGCGACTGGTGCACCGGGCACCGGGTCGAAGATGCGTTCCTCTCGGGCCTTTCATTGGCGCTTGCAGTGATCTGATTCGCGGATGCGGGAGACCGGCCGTTTCGCGCCCTCGCCCACCGGCCCGCTGCATGCCGGCTCGCTGGTGGCCGCGCTCGCAAGCTGGCTCGACGTGCGCGCGCGCGGCCCCAAGGCGCGCTGGCTGATCCGCATCGAGGACGCCGACACCGAACGCTGCCTGCCCGGCATGGGCGAGCACATCCTTGGGCAACTGGCCGACTGCGGCCTGCTGCCCGACGAAGCGCCGCTGTGGCAGACGCAGCGCACCGAGCGCTACGAAGCCGCGCTGGCAAGGCTGCGGGCCCTCGGCCTTGCCTACCCCTGCGGCTGCTCGCGCAAGGACATCGACGAGGCGCTGGCACGGCTCGGCCGGCCGCACACGCGCCATGGCGAGCGGGTCTACCCCGGCACCTGCCGCGACGGCCTGCACAGCAAACCCGCACGCGCCTGGCGCTTTGCCGCGGAGAAGTTCGAATCCGCCCAGCCGGCGCTTGCCTCCGGCGAACTCTGCTGGACCGACCGCCGCCTTGGCCGCCAGTGCCAGGACGTGAGCCGCGAGGTTGGCGACTTCGTGCTGCGCCGCGCCGACGGCCCCTGGGCCTACCAGCTTGCGGTGGTGGTCGACGACGCGGAACAGGGCGTGACCGACGTGGTGCGCGGCGAAGACCTGGCCGACAACACCGCGCGCCAGATCCTGCTGCAGCGCGCACTCGGCCTGCCCACGCCCAGCTACCTGCACACGCCGCTGGTGCGCGGCGCCGACGGCGACAAGCTCTCCAAGCAGAACGGCGCCACCGCCATCGACACCGCCACGCCAGAGGCTGCCCTGGCCGCCCTCGACGCGGCCGCGCGCGTGCTCGGCCTGCGCGCCACCACGGCCGCTTCCTGCGCGCCGGCATTGGCCGGCTGGGTGCCCGAATGGCGCGATCTCTACAATTCGCGGCCGTAATGACCTTTCCCGACACCGTGCCCCACGATTCCACGCCCAGCGACGACGACGACGCGGCCGACGACAACAGCAACAACAAGCCGCATCCGCTGCACCGCCGCCTCAAGAGCTTCGTGAAGCGCGCGGGCCGCACCACCGACGGCCAGGCGCGCGCCTTTGCCGAGCTGGGCCCGCTGTTCCTCATTCCCTACAAGCCCGAGCCGCTCGACCTGACGGCGGCCTTCGGCGGCCGCGCCGCGCCGACCGTGTTCGAGATCGGCTTTGGCATGGGCGAGGCCACCGCGCACATCGCCACGGTGCTGCCCGAGACCAACTTCCTGTGCTGCGAAGTGCACGAGCCCGGCGTGGGCGCGCTGCTCAAGCGCATCGGCGAGCAGTCGATCAGCAACATCCGCATCTGCGCGCACGATGCGGTCGACGTGCTCGACCACATGCTGCAGCCCGGCTCGCTGGCGGGCGTGCATGTGTTCTTTCCCGACCCGTGGCACAAGAAGCGCCACAACAAGCGCCGCCTGATCCAGCCCGAGTTCGTGAAAAAGCTCGCCGAACACCTGCAGCCGGGCGGCTACATCCACTGCGCCACCGACTGGCAGCCCTACGCCGAGCAGATGCTCGAGGTGCTGTCCGCCGAGCCGCTGCTGCGCAATACGGCCGAAGGCTACGCACCCAAGCCCGAATACCGGCCGCTCACCAAGTTCGAGAACCGCGGCATCAAGCTGGGCCACGGCGTCTGGGACCTGGTGTTCCGGCGCGCCTGAGGCCGCTGCTCCTCCGGGAGGCCCGCCGGGGGGCCTCGTTTTCCGCAGCCTTCCCCATCGGCACCGAACTTGCTACACTTTTTTACTACTGTTAAAAAAGGTGAGCCATGGACAGTTCTCGCAGGGAATGGCTGGGCAAGGCGTGCGGGGCGCTGCTGCTGGGCGGCGGCGTTCATCTGCCGGCGCTGTCGCAATCGTCGGGCCGCGCGGCGGGCGCACGGGTGGTCGTGCTGGGCCAGTCGGTGCCGCTGACGGGCGCGGCCGGCGAGATCGGGCTGGCCTTTGCGGCCGGCAGCCGGCTCGCGGTGGCCGACTTCAACGAGCGCAATGCCGCCAGCGGCCTGCAGCTCAAGCTGCTGCAGCTGGACGACGGCTACGACGCGGGCCGGGCCGCCGCCAATGCACGCACGCTGCTTGGCACCGACAAGGCCGACATGCTGTTCGGCTTCGTGGGCACGGCCAGCAGCGACGCCGGCGCCAACGTGGCCGCGCAGCAGGGCAGCCTGCTGTTCGCGCCTTTTGCCGCCGCCGACACGCTGCGCGAGGCCAGCCACCCCAACGTGTTCCACGTGCGCCCCGGCATGATCGACGAGGCGCTGAAGATCGTGCGCCAGTGCGCCACCGTGGGCCAGACGCGCATCGCGCTGGTGGGCGACGACGACGCCATGGGCCGCGCCGGCCTGGCCGCCGTGCAGCAGGCCATCACCGAGCTGAAGCTGCCCGCGCTGGTGGCCTCGGCGATGGTGCCGGCCGGCGGCGCCGACAAGCTCGACGCGGCGCTGAAGACGGTGCTGCAGCAGACGCCGCAGGCCATCGTGCTGGTGTCGCTCTCGGGCACCACGGCCAGCGCGATCCGCAAGCTGCGCAAGAGCGGCTACAGCGGCAGCTTCATGGCCTTCTCGATCGTGGGCATCGACCCGCTCTATGCCGAACTGGGCAAGGACATCGGCGGCATCGTGATCTCGCAGGTAGTGCCGTCGCCGCGGCCCTCGGCCATTCCGATCGTCAAGGAGTACCGCGCCGCGGTCGACAACTCCGACCAGACGCCCTCGTACGAAGGGCTCGAAGGCTTCATCGCGGTCAAGGTGGCGGGCGAAGCGGTGCGCCGCGCGGGCCGCGGCTTCACCACGGCGAGCCTGCAGCGCGTGATGACCGCCATGACCGACTACGACGTGGGCGGCTTCCGCGTCAACCTGCGCCCGGGCCTGCGCGATGCCTCGCGCACCATCGACCTGATCAGCATCTCGGCCGACGGGCGCGTGCTGCGCTGAGGCGCTATCCGGTGCTCGCCAGCGCCTGCAGCGCATCGATCGACCTGAGCTCGATGCGCCCGTAGCCCAGCGCGAGCACGCCCTCGCCCGCCAGCGCATTGAGCTCCTTCGAAAGCGTCTGGCGCGTGACGCCGAGCATCATCGCCAGCGCCTCCTGCGGCAGCATCAGCGTGCGGCGCAGCTGCAGCGACTGCGTGGCGTCGCCGCGCGCCAGCACCAGCAGCCGGTGCGCCACGCGCGCACGCAGGCTGCGCAGCGTGGCGTCTTCGGTGAGGCCGTAGAGCATGCGCACGCGCGCGGCCAGCATGGCGGCCACCGCATTGGCAAAGACCACGTCGCGCATCTGCTGGGCAAAGGCCTCGGGCGGCACCACGAGCAGGTCGAGCGCCTCCAGCGCGGTGGCGTCGTGCGTGCGCGGCGAGCCGTCGATCAGCGTGATCTCGCCGAACCAGTTGCCGGGCTCGAGCACCGCAAGAATGGCCTCGCGCCCGTCCTGCCGCAGCGAAGAGATCTTGATCGTGCCGGCCAGGAGGCCATAGAAGCCGCCGCCCGCCGCATGGATCGGATCGCCCTGGCGGAACACCATGGCGCCGCGCCGCACGTGGATGAGTTCGCCCGCGCCCAGCAGTGCTTCGCGCTGCGCGCGCGGCATGCTGGTGAACCATGGATTGCGCTCCATCGCGGCGCGGTGCACAGGGGAGAGACGCGGTTTGGAAGGCGGCATGCGGGGGTTTACCAGAGCCTTGCATTGTCAAATTCTTGACAGTTGAACGTCAAGCCCGGGTCTACAGTGGCCGCTCCCCCCAAAGAACACGGAGACAACACGATGAGCGAACGGGCAGGTTTCAGGAGCATGCAGGAGAGCACGCGCGAAGACTGGCAGCTGATCGGCGGCGAGTTCAGGCAGTTCGCGGGCGGCCTGCCCGCGCGCGTGATCCGGCACCTGCAGATCCTCGAAGGCGACTACGGCGGCTTTCCGGTCGACCGCTACACCCATTCGCTGCAGACCGCCACGCGCGCGCTGCGCGACGGCCGCGACGAGGAATACGTGGTGTGCGCGCTCCTGCACGACATCGGCGACACGCTCGGCAGCTTCAACCATCCCGACATTGCCGCGGCCATCCTCAAGCCCTTCGTGAGCGAGGCCAACCACTGGATGGTGCAGCACCACGGCATCTTCCAGGGCCACTACTTCTTCCATCACATCGGCCTGGACCGCGACATGCGCGACGGCTTCAAGGACCATCCGCACTACGAGCGCACGGCCGAGTTCTGCGCGCTCTACGACAACCCGGCCTTCGACCCCCGCGCCGAGACGCTGCCCATCAGCGAGTTCGAGCCCATGCTGCAGCGCCTGATGGCGCAGCCGAAGCAGAGCATCTACAAGGCGGCCATGAAGGAACCAGCCGCGGCCTGACCCATCCCCAAGGAAACCACCACCATGAACGCAAACACCCAATCCGAAATCCAGAAGCTCGTCTCCGCCGAGGAGTGGCAGCTGCGCGTCGACCTTGCCGCCTGCTACCGCCTGGTAGCGCTCTACGGCTGGAGCGACCTGGTCTTCACGCACATCAGCGCGCGCATTCCCGGGCCCGAGCATCACTTCCTGATCAACCCCTACGGCCTGATGTTCGACGAGATCACCGCGTCGAGCCTGGTCAAGGTCGACCAGCAGTGCAACAAGATCATCGACTCGCCCTACCCCGTGAACCCCGCCGGCTTCGTGATCCACAGCGCCGTGCATGCGGCGCGCGAAGACATCCAGTGCGTGCTGCACACCCACACCCGGGCCGGCATTGCGGTGAGCGCGCAGAAGAACGGCGTGCTGCCCATCAGCCAGCAGTCGACCTTCGTGCTGGCGTCGCTGGCCTACCACGACTACGAAGGCGTGGCCTTCCGCGACGACGAGAAGCCGCGCCTGCAGGCCGACATGGGCAACGCCAATTTCCTGATGCTGCGCAACCACGGCCTGCTGACTTGCGGCAAGACCATTGCCGACGCCTTCCTTTCGATGTACACCTTCGAGAACACCTGCCAGATCCAGATCGCCGCGCAATCGGGCGGCGGCGAACTCACGCAGGTGAACCCCAGGATCGTCGAGGGCGTGGGCCAGGCGATGAAGGTGCAGACCGGCGGCCTGGGCGGGCAGTTCGTCTGGCCTTCGCTGATCCGCAAGCTCGACCGCATCGACGACAGCTACAAGCAATAAGCAACAAGCGCCGATCCCGGTTTCCACGGCTGCCAGCGCCTGCGCGACGGGTGTTGGCGGCCATTTTTTCAACTGCGCGATGATGCGGGCATGGAACTCCGGCAACTGCGCTACTTCGTCAAGGTCTGTGAACTGCGCAGCATGGGCCGTGCGGCCGTCGAACTGGGCGTGGTCACCTCGGCGCTGAGCCAGCAGATCAGCCGGCTCGAAGGCGAGCTCTCCACGCGCCTCTTGCAGCGCAGTTCGACCGGCGTGGTGCCCACCGATGCCGGCCTGGCCTTTTTGCAGCAGGCCCAGCTCACGCTGCGGCATGCCGACGATGCCGTGCGCGCGGCGCAGCAGGCACGCCTGTCGGGCCATGTGAGCGTGGGCCTCGCGCCCACCACCGCCACCGTGCTGGGCGTGCCGCTGATGCGCGCCATGCAGCAGCGCTACCCCGAGGTGCGGCTGCACATGGTCGAGGCGCTGTCGGGCCATCTCACGACGATGCTGCACGCGCGCCAGCTCGACCTGGCGGTGCTGTTCCAGACCGATACGCCGCGGCGCTGGAGCGTGGCGCCGCTCCTGGCCGAGAAGCTGTTCGTGATCGCGTCGCCGACGCTGGAGGGGCGCCCCACGGGCACCAAGGTCCGCCTGTCGCAGCTCGCCGAGGTGCCGCTGATCCTGCCGAGCGGCAGCCACGGCCTGCGCGCGACGCTGATGGCGGCCTTTGCGCGGGCCCGCATCCAGCCGCGCATCGTTGCCGAGGTCGACGGCCTCGCGCTGCTGATGGACGCGGTGCGCGCGGGCTACGGCGCCACCGTGCAGCCCGGCGCCGCCACGGCCCGGCATGACCGCGACGACCTGGAGCTCACGCAGATCAGCGATGCGCACGTGGGCCGCCGCAACCTGCTCGTGAGCCTCTCGGACGACGAGCTTTCGCCGGCCGCGCTGGCCGCGCGCGTGGTGGTTGCCGACACGGCGCGCGCCCTGGTGCGCGAGGGCCGATGGACCGGCGCAAGTCTTCTCGATAACTGAACACCCGTTGCCTCTTTCGGCCTTTCGCGTGAAGGGCGCGCTCCCTAAAGTCTCCTGATTCAAAGGAGACCCACGAGTGATAGATGTACTGGTTGTCGGCGGCGGCAATGCCGCGCTGTGCGCCGCGCTGATGGCGCGCGAGGCCGGCGCTTCGGTGCTGCTGCTGGAAGCCTCGCCGAAGGAATGGCGCGGCGGCAATTCGCAGCACACCCGCAACCTGCGCTGCATGCACGACGCGCCGCAGGACGTGCTGGTCGATGCCTACCCTGAAGAGGAGTACTGGCAAGACCTGCTGAAGGTGACCGGCGGCCTGACCGACGAGCACCTCGCGCGCCTGGTGATCCGCGCCTCGTCGAACTGCCGCGACTGGATGCGCAGCCATGGCGTGCACTTCCAGCCGCCGCTGTCGGGCGCGCTGCACGTGGCGCGCACCAATGCCTTCTTCATGGGCGGCGGCAAGGCGCTGGTGAATGCCTATTTCCGCAGCGCCGAAAAGTTGGGCGTGCAGATCCGCTACGAGACGCCCGTGGCCTCAGTGGAGCTCGACGGCGAGCGCTTCGTGGCCGTGCGCACCGAGGCCGGCGAGCGCATCGAAGCCAGGAGCTGCGTGCTGGCCGCCGGCGGCTTCGAATCGAACCGTGAATGGCTGCGCGAAGCCTGGGGCCAGAACGAGCGCGGCGAATGGCCGGCCGACAATTTCCTCGTCCGCGGCACGCGCTTCAACCAGGGCGTGCTGCTGAAGTACATGATCGGCGCCGGCGCCGACAGCATCGGCGATCCGTCGCAGGGCCACATGGTGGCCATCGATGCGCGCGCACCGCTCTACGACGGCGGCATCTGCACCCGCATCGACTGCGTGTCGCTCGGCGTGGTGGTCAACCGCGAGGCGCAACGCTTCTACGATGAGGGCGAAGACTTCTGGCCCAAGCGCTACGCGATCTGGGGCCGGCTGGTGGCGCAGCAGCCGGAGCAGATCGCGTGGTCGGTCATCGACCAGAAGGCCGTCGGGCGCTTCATGCCGCCGGTGTTCACCGGCACGCAGGCAAGCACGCTCGGCGAGCTGGCGCAGAAGATCGGCCTGGACGAAGCCACGTTCGTGCGCACCGTGCAGGACTACAACGCGGCCTGCCGCGTCGGCCGCTTCGACCACACGGCCCTCGACGACTGCCACACCGAAGGCATCGCGCCCGCCAAGACGCACTGGGCGCGCCCGATCGACACCGCGCCCTTCTACGCC
Source organism: Variovorax sp. 01N425 (assembly GCF_056399465.1). NCBI lineage: Bacteria > Pseudomonadati > Pseudomonadota > Betaproteobacteria > Burkholderiales > Comamonadaceae > Variovorax > Variovorax sp. 01N425. Next base: position 297,910 of record NZ_JBFTRJ010000004.1, read on the forward strand.
TACCCGCTGCGGCCCGGCATCACCTTCACGTATCTCGGCCTGAAGGTGGACGAGACCGCGGCCGTGCGCTTTGGCGGCCGGCCCAGCCCCAACCTGTTCGTAGCCGGCGAAATGATGGCCGGCAATGTGCTGGGCAAGGGCTACACGGCCGGCGTGGGCATGAGCATCGGCACGGCCTTCGGCCGCATCGCGGGCACGCAGGCGGCACGCGCAGCAAAGAGCCATTCGAAAAAGAATTCCCCGGAGACCGCCCTTGCAGCAGCTCACTGACCTGGTCGCACGCGCCCGTGCGGATGCCGATGGCATCGGCAGCGCATCGGCGCGCGTCATTCCCATCCGGCCGGCGCTGCCGCTCGCCGCCAGCGAAGCCGAAGTCGCGCGCATCCTGCAGATCTGCAACGCCTGCCGGTATTGCGAAGGCTTCTGCGCCGTGTTCCCCGCAATGACGCGGCGGCTGGAGTTCGGCAAGGCCGACACGCACTATCTGGCCAACCTGTGCCACAACTGCGGCTCCTGCCTGCATGCCTGCCAATATGCGCCGCCGCACGAGTTTGCGGTGAACGTGCCGCAGGCGATGGCGCAGGTGCGCCTGCAGACCTACCACGACTACGCCTGGCCCCCTGCGATGGGCGCGCTCTACAAGAAGGCCGGGCTCACCGTCGCGCTGGCGCTGGCCGGTGGATTGGCGCTGTTCCTCGTGCTGGCCGTCGCGATGTCGGGCGCGCTGCTGCACGAGCCGCTCGCGGGCAACTTCTACGCGATCTTTCCGCACAACTTTCTCGCGCTGGTGTTCGGCGCGGTGTTCGCCTTTGTGCTGTTCGCGCTGGCGATGGGCGTGCGGCGCTTCTGGCGCGAGGTGTCGCCGCCGCAGGAGAACGCGCCGGGCGAAGTGGCCGGCGTGCGCGCCGCGGCCGGCGCCGAGGCCGCGCACGACGTGCTGCGCCTCACCTACCTGGACGGCGGCCACGGCGAGGGCTGCAACAACGAAGACGACCGCTTCACGCCCTGGCGCCGGCGTTTCCACCACTTCACCTTCTACGGCTTCATGCTGTGCTTCGCCTCCACCTGCGTGGCAACGCTCTACCACTACCTGCTGGGCCTGCACGCGCCCTATACGCTCACGAGCCTGCCGGTGCTGCTGGGCACCGCGGGCGGCATCGGCCTGGTGATCGGCCCCGTCGGGCTGCTGTGGCTGAACCTGCGGCGCAATGCGGCGCATGGCGACGTGGCCCAGCGGCCGATGGACCGCGGCTTCATCGCGCTGCTGCTGCTCACCAGCGCGACCGGCCTGGCCCTGCTCGCCTGGCGCGACACCGCCTTCATGGCGCTGCTGCTCGCGGTGCACCTGGGCGTAGTGATGGCGCTGTTCCTCACGCTGCCCTACGGCAAGTTCGCGCACGGCATCTTCCGCTCGGCGGCGCTGCTCAAGTTCGCGATCGAAAAACGCCTGCCCAGCCGCCTGCAGCTGGGCGCCGAGTGAATGAACTCGTGCACCCCAGACCCTGCAATCTTCAAAACCACGACAACACCAAGACCCATCACGATGAACAAGACGCTCTCCTCTTTCCTGCGCGCCGGCATGGCCGCCCTGCTCTCGGCGGCGGCCGCATCGACCGCGCTCGCAGACGGCTGGCCCGCCAAGCCCATCACCATCGTCGTGCCCTTCGTGGCAGGCGGCACCACCGACATCGTCGCGCGCACCGTGGGCCAGAAGCTCTCGGAATCGCTCGGGCAGCCGGTCATCATCGACAACCGTGGCGGCGCAGGCGGCACCGTGGGCGCGGCCATCGCATCGAAGGCGCCGGCCGACGGCTACACGCTGTTCCTGGCCACCATCGCGCATTCGATCGCGCCGGGCCTCTACAAGCGCCTGCCCTACGACTTCCAGCGCGACTTCGATCCCGTGGCGCTCGTGGCCTCCACGCCCAACGTGCTGGTGGTCAACGACAAGGTGCCGGCCAGGTCGGTGGCGGAACTGGTGGCCTACATCAAGGCCAATCCCGGCAAGGTGAACTTCGGCTCGGCCGGCAACGGCAGCACCGAGCACATCTCGGGCGAGCTGTTCCGCTCGATGACCCGGACCGACGTCACCCACGTGCCCTACAAGGGCGGCGCGCCGATGATGGCGGACCTGATCGGCGGCCAGATCCAGATGGCCATCGAGACCAGCCCCTCGGCCGCGCCGCACGTGCGCGGCGGCAAGGTGCATGCGCTGGCCGTGACCACGCTGAAGCGCTCGCCGGCCTACCCGGGCGTGCCCACGCTGGACGAGGCCGGCCTCAAGGGCTACGACATGACCACCTGGTTCGCACTCATGGCACCGCACGGCACGCCGCCGGCACTGGTCACGCGCCTGAACGCCGAAGTCGCCCGCGCGCTGCAGCAGCAGGACGTGGCCAGGCGTTTCGAGGAGCAAGGCGTAACAGCAGGCAACATGCGGCCGGCCGAGCTCAAGGCCTTCATCGGCAGCGAAACCACCAAGTGGGTGAAGGTGGCCCGCGACGCCGGCGCGACCGCCGAATAGGCGCCCGCGCCTTACCGTCAAAGCCCGGCCGTTCCGTGCGGCATCGCTTTGGCGTGAGAATGGCGTGCCATGCACGTTCGAATCCCCGCCATGGCGGCGGCCCTGCTGGGCCTGGCCTCGGTTCTCTTCTCCCCCGCGTCTCTCCCGGCCCCGGCCACCGCCGAGGGCGCCAAGGGCGCGGACGCCCGCATCGAATCGCTCATCGCCCGCATGACGGTCGAGGAGAAGGTCGGCCAGCTCAGCCTCTACGGCCCCGCCAACACCAACATTCCCGGCAACCCGCAAGCCGGCCAGCGCAATGCGCAGCAGGAAATCGACGACGTGCGCGCCGGCCGCGTCACCGGCCTGTTCAACAACGAGGGGCTGGAGCGCAAGCGGGTGCTGCAGGAGGTGGCCGTGCGCGAATCGCGCCTGGGCATTCCGCTGCTGTACGGTGCCGACGTGATCCACGGCTTTCGCACCATCTTCCCGATGCCGCTGGCCGAGGCCGCGAGCTGGGAGCCCGAACTGGCCGAGCGCACCGCGCGCGCCGCCGCGGTGGAAGCGAGCGCCGACGGCTTTCGCTGGACCTTCGCGCCGATGGTGGACATTGCACGCGATGCGCGATGGGGCCGCGGCATCGAGGGCGCGGGCGAAGACGTGTACCTGGCCAACCAGTTCGCGGCCGCGCGCGTGCGCGGCTTCCAGGGCGCCGACCTCTCGCGCGGCGATTCGCTGCTGGCCACGCCCAAGCACTTCGCGGCCTACGGCGCTGCCGAGGGCGGGCTCGACTACGCCGCCACCGACATCTCGGAGCGCACGCTGCGCCAGGTCTACCTGCCGCCGTTCCGCGCCGCGCTGGACGCGGGCGCGCTCTCGGTCATGAGCGCCTTCAACGAGATCTCGGGCATTCCGTCGATTGCCAACCCGGCGCTGCTGACGGGCGTGCTGCGCGACGAATGGAAGTTCAAGGGCTTCGTGGTGTCCGACTACACGGCCGACGAGGAACTGATCGCGCACGGCTACGCCGCCGACGGCCGCGAGGCAGCGAAGCAGTCGTTCCTGGCCGGCACCGACGTCAGCATGCAGAGCGGCCTGTACATGCGCCACCTGCCCGAACTCGTGGCCTCGGGCGAAGTGCCGATGGCGCGCCTGGACGACGCGGTGCGCCGCGTGCTGTGGGTCAAGCAGAAGCTGGGCCTCTTCGACCAGCCGCTGCGCGGGCTCGACGCCGCACCGGCGCAGCCGCGGGCCGACAACCCCGCGCACATCGCGCTGGCACGCGAGGATGCGCGCCGCTCGATCGTGCTGCTGAAGAACGAGCGCGCAGTGCTGCCGCTGCCCAAGGCGGGCCGCAAGATCGCGCTGATCGGGCCCTTCGCCTCGGGCACGCAGGACCTGCTCGGTGCGTGGAGCCTGTTCCCGGGCCAGGCGGCGCCCGTGGGCATCGACGACGGCCTGCGCGCCGCGCTGGCCGACCCGGGCGCGCTGGCGGTGGTGCGCGGCTCGGGCATCGATGCGCCGCTGGCCGGCGGCATCGAGGCCGCCGTGGCCGCCGCGCGCGAGGCCGACGTGGTGGTGCTCGCCATCGGCGAGAGCGAGCGCATGTCGGGCGAGGCGCGCTCGCGCACCGACATCGGCATTCCGCAGGCCCAGCAGGACCTGGCCGAGGCCGTGGCCGCCACCGGCAAGCCCGTGGTCGTGCTGCTGAGCAACGGCCGCGCGATGGCACTCAAGGGTGCGGTGCGCAATGCCGACGCCATCCTCGTCACCTGGTTTCTCGGCGTGCAGACCGGCAACGCCATTGCCGACGTGGTCTTCGGCGACTTCAATCCCTCGGGCCGCCTGCCGGTGAGCTTTCCGCAGGCGTCCGGCCAGGTGCCCTTCTACTACGGCCAGAAGCGCACCGGCCGGCCGCTGCCCGACTACGACCAGGCCATGGCCTTCAAGACCCGCTACGTGGACACCACGAACCGGGCGCTCTACCCCTTCGGCCATGGCATCGGCTATGCGCCGGTGCGCTACGACGGCATGGAGCTGAGCCAGGACCGGCTGCCGATCGGCGGCACGCTGCGCGTGCGCGCCACCGTCACCAACACCGGCCAGCGCGAGGCCGAGGAAGTGGTGCAGCTCTATGCCGCCGAACGCGCCGCGAGCGTGACGCGGCCGGTGCGCGAGCTCAAGAACTTCCGCAAGGTGCGCATCGGGCCCGGTGCGTCGAAGGTGGTCGAGTTCACGCTGCGCCCGGACGACCTGCAGTTCATCGGCCGCGACATGAAGCCGACGGTGGAGCCGGGAGAGTTCGACCTGTGGGTGGCACCTTCGGCCGCAGACGGCATCAAGAAGAGCTTCGCGCTCACGCCGGAGTGAGGCGCGGTGGACGATCGGTCGATGATGAAAACACCCCTGCTCGCCGGGCGCCGCCTGGCACTCATCTGCGAAACGAGCACCGAGAGCTACAGCTTCGGTCCGGACGGCACGGTCGCCGCGATCCTGGGAGAGAAGAACGGACCTGCATGCGCACCGATCTTTCGCTACAGGGTGCTGTCCGCCGACAGCATCGAGCTGCTGGACGGCGACAGGGTGTTCGCGGCCTGGACGCACATCGAGATCGATGGTGATCTGCTGCGCGCCCGATGCAACGGGCAAGCCAAGGTATTCAGGATCGGATGAGGAACGGCTGGCGGAGAACGCGAAAAACGGGCCCCGTCGGGGGCCCGTTCTTCATTACGCCGATCAAGGGAGCGATTCGGCTCAGAGGCCGGCCTGGCGCGTGAACGACACGCTGGGCTTCTTGTAGGCTTGCGGCACTTCGTCGCGGTAGAACGCGCGGCGGTCGAGGCTTGCGAGCGGGTCGTGCGCCTTGGCAACGGCTTCGGCCTGGATGGTCGCGCGGTCGGCGGTCGAGGTGAAGGCTTGCGCACCGGCGCTGGCGCTGTCGCCGTATTCGTTGCCGGCGCGGGCGGCGGCAACGGCTTGCGGCGCGACTTCGGCGCGCGAAACGCCGGAGTTCACGGTCAGCACACCTTCGTAGGTTTCTGCATGCGCACCGGCGGCAGCCAGGAGCGAGAGGGCAGCAGCAGCGAGGACTTTCGAGGCATTCATTTCAATCTCCTAATGGGTTGGTTGGTGAAATGAAGTGTGATCCTGAAGTGCCTCAAAAAACCGCGGCAAACGGAATCGCGGCGTTCACGGGATTGAAACAATCGAACCGGTGCCGGCCCGCTGCATGCCGTGGATTGTTAGGCCTGCATTAGTGCGAAATCATCCAGGGCCGCTTGGCAGGCGCCGACTTGGCGCCGTTGGGTGCCGTCACCGTCGCACTGCGCCGCGGCGATGAACCCGCGCAGCAGCCGCAGCCCGCCGGATGCTTGAAGCGCGCGTAGTCGCGCGAGCTGCCCGGCTCGTGCCGGGCGCGCTCGTTGGTCTCCATCGCGCGGCGCGTGCCCGAGGCCATCAGCGCGAGCCGCGGCGCCGCCGAAAGCACGCGTGGCGATGCGGCGCCGCAGTCGGGGCATGCGGCGGGATCGTCGCGCTGGCCCGAAGGCCGCAGCGCCTCGAAGCCGCCGCACCGGCCGCAGGCGTAGTCGTAGGTGGGCATGGGCGCGTCCGTCAGGCCAGGTCGTGCGAGAGCGGCATGTCGATGCTGCCGTCGATCATCTTCACCGGCCCCGCGGCGTTCGGGTTGATGTCGAAGTCGAAGATCTGCGTGGGCAGCCAGAGCGTGGCACAGGAGTTGGGCACGTCGACCACGCCGCTGATGTGGCCCTGCACGGGTGCGGTGCCCAGGATCGAATAGGCCTGCGCGCCCGAGTAGCCGAACTTCTTCAGGTACTCGATGGCGTTGAGGCAAGCTTGCCGATAGGCCACGTTCACGTCCAGGTAGTACTGCTTGCCGGCCTCGTCGACCGAGATGCCTTCGAAGATCAGGTAGTCGTTGTACTGCGGCGTGATCACGCTCGGCTTGAAGATCGGGTTCTTGATGCCGTACTTGGCCATGCCGCCCTTGATGAGCGTGACCTTCATGTGCACCCAGCCCGCCATCTCGATGGCGCCGCAGAAGGTGATCTCGCCGTCGCCCTGGCTGAAGTGCAGGTCGCCCACGCTGAGGCCTGCGCCGTCGACGTACACCGGAAAGAACACCTTCGAGCCGCGCGACAGGTCCTTGATGTCGCAGTTGCCGCCGTGCTCGCGCGGCGGCACGGTGCGCGCGCCCTCGGCGGCGGCCTTCGCCCTCGCCTCGCCCGTCATCTTGCCCATGTGGGCGGTGCCGGCGAACGGCGGATTGGCAAGGCCGGGCACGCGGTCCGGGTCGGTGGCGATGAGCTTGCCTTCGCGCTCGTTCCACATGTCGAGCATCGGCTTGTCGGGCAGGCAGCCGATCAGGCCGGGGTGGATGAGGCCCGCGAAGTTGACGCCCGGAATGTGGCGCGAGCTGGTGAACATGCCCTTGAAGTCCCAGATGGATTTCTGCGCTTCGGGAAAGTGCTCGGTCAGGAAGCCGCCGCCGTTCTTCTTCGAGAAGAAGCCGTTGAAGCCCCAGAGGCTGTCCTGCTTGGCGCCGATGTCGAGCAAGTCCACCACCAGCAGGTCGCCGGGCTCGGCGCCCTTCACGCCTACGGGGCCCGAGAGGTAGTGCACGGTGCTCAGGTCGATGTCGCGCACGTCGTCGGCGCTGTCGTTGTTCTTGATGAAGCCGCCGGTCCAGTCGAAAGTCTCGAGGATGAAGTCGTCGCCCGGGTTGACCCAGCAGGCCATCGGAATGTCCGGATGCCAGCGGTTGTGGATCATCTCGTTCTCGGTGGGCGGCTTGGTCAGGTCGACCTTGATCAGCGTGTCCGTCATTTGCAGTGGCTCCTGGTTGGGTTGTGGTTAAACGGAGAGATAAGCCTTGATGTGGTCGACGTCGGTCTTGTCGCGCGCGGTCTCGTGCACGAGGCGCCCGCCTTCGATCACGAAGAGCCGGTCGGCCACGTCCATGGCAAAGCTCAGCACCTGCTCGGACACGACGATGGTGATGCCGCGCAGCTTGCGGATCTCGTTGAGGGCCTTGGCAATGTCCTTGATGATCGAAGGCTGGATTCCTTCGGTGGGCTCGTCGAGCAGCAGCACCTTGGGGTCGGTGACGAGGGCGCGCGCAATGGCAAGCTGCTGTTGCTGGCCGCCCGAGAGGTTGCCGCCCTTGCGGCGTTTCATGTCCCAGAGCACGGGGAACAAGGCGTATATCTCTTCGGGGATGCGTTTTGTCTTCGAGTTCTCGAGGCCGGTCTGGATGTTCTCTTCCACCGTGAGGGTCGGAAAGATCATGCGGCCCTGCGGCACATAGGCGATGCCCTTGGCCACGCGCTTGAAGCTCTCGTCGCGCGATACATCCTGTCCCGCCACTTCGATGCGGCCACTCTTGAGCGGCAGCACGCCCATGAGGCTCTTGAACAGCGTGGTCTTGCCCATGCCGTTGCGGCCCATGACGGCTATTGTTTCGTTGGCATGGCCTTCGAAAGAGATGCCGTGCAGGGCCTCGCTTTGGCCGTAGGCTACGTGGAGGTCTTCTACTTTCAGCATGATGTTGCTCATCTGGTTGTTGCTCTAGTGCTCTTGTTTTTTTCGCTGCTGTTCAGGGCGCGTGCACAGGCCACCGGGTACTTCCCTCCGCGAATGTCCCCCGGGCTTCGCCCTCCTCCTTGATTTCGCTGCGGGAAGCACCCGATGCCCTGTGCACGATGGGCGCGGCTGTGGTGCTGGCCGATCAACAACCGTTGCGCATAACGATCACGCCGATGGGGTGCCTTGCGCAGCGAAATCAAGGAGGAGGCCGCAGGCCGGGGGACATTCGCGGAGCAAGGTACCCCGTCGGCGTGTTCGCGCCCTGAAAGACAGCGCTTCATCTAATGCCCCAGATAAACATCAATGACCTTCGGATCCGCCTGCACCTTCTCCATCGGCCCCTCGGCCAGGATCTTTCCCTGGTGCATCACGGTGACCTTGTGCGCGATCTGCTTCACGAAAGCCATGTCGTGCTCGATGACGATCACCGCGCGGTTCTGGCAGATGCGCTTGAGCAGGTCGGCCGTGAGCTCGCGTTCACGGGCGCTCATGCCGGCAATGGGCTCGTCGAGCATCAGCAGCTCGGGCTCCTGCATCAGCAGCATGCCGATCTCCAGCCACTGCTTCTGGCCATGGCTCAGCAATCCTGCCTCGGTGCGCAGCCGGTCGGCCAGGCCGATGTCCTCGGCCACTGCCTGGACCTTGGCCTTGACCTCGTCGTCGCACTTGAACGCCAGCGCGCCGAGCACCGAGCGGCCCTTCGGGAACGACACCTCCAGGTTCTGGAACACGCTCAGGTTCTCGTAGATCGACGGCGTCTGGAACTTGCGGCCAATGCCCAGCCGCACGCGCTTGTGCTCGGCCATCTTGGTGAGCTCGGTGTTCTTGAACTTGATGCTGCCGGCGCTGGCGCGGGTCTTGCCGCAGATCAGGTCCAGCAGCGTGGTCTTGCCCGCGCCGTTGGGGCCGATGATCACGCGCAGCTCGTTCCTGTCGATGTAGAGCGTGAGGTCGTCGATGGCCTTGAAACCGTCGAACGAAACGCTGAGGTCTTCCACGGCCAGCGCGAAGTCGGTGTTGCTCATGAGGTGGTGGCTCCGGTGTTCTTCAGGCGCGCTGGCTGCCGACACCGTCGGGCAGTTGGGGTTCGAGCGCCGCGGCCGCGGCCGGTGCAGCAGGCGGCAGTGGCGTGGAGGCCGGCGGCTGCACCGCGGCTTCGCGCAGCGCCTTGCGGCGCTCCTTCCACCAGGGCCTCAACTTCTCGTCCCACAGGCCCGCGAGCCCCATCGGGAAGGCCATGGTCACGCCGATGAAGAGGCCGGCCATCAGGAACAGCCACAGGTCCGGAAAGCTCTCCGAGAACAGCGTCTTGCCTGCGTTCACCAGCAGCGCGCCGTACACCGCGCCCACCAGGCTCATGCGGCCCCCCACGGCGCAGAAGATCACCATCTCGATCGACGGCACGATGCCCACGAAGCTCGGCGACATGAAGCCCACCTGCAGCGCGAACATCGCCCCGCCGATGCCCGAGAGCCCGGCCGCGAGGCAGAAGATGAAGACCTTGAAGTTGGACACGTCGTAGCCCGAGAAGCGCACGCGGTCTTCCTTGTCGCGCATGGCGAGCAGCAGCGTGCCGAGCTTGCTGGTCTGGATCCAGCGGCACAGCACGATGCTCGCGACCAGCAGGCCCACGCAGACGTAGTAGAGGACGTACTTGGCGCCGTCGGTGCGCGTGTCCCAGCCCAGCATCGTCTTCAGGTCGGTCATGCCGTTGACGCCGCCCGTGTAGCCCTGCTGGCCGATGATGAGCACGGTGCAGATCAGCGCCACCGCCTGCGTGATGATCGCAAAGTACACGCCGCCCACGCGGCGCTTGAACATCGCAAAGCTCACGAGCCAGGCCAGCGCCATCGGCGCCAGCACCACCAGCGCGAGGCTCAGCGGCAGGCTCTTGAACGGCAGCCACAGCGCGGGCAGCTCGGTGATCTGGTTCCAGTCCATGAAGTCCGGAATGCCGGGCGTCGACTGGATCTTGGTCGTGATGGGGTCGGAGGCTTCGAGCTTGAGGAACATCGCCATCGCATACCCGCCGATGCCGAAGAACACGCCCTGCCCCAGGCTCAGCACGCCGCCGTAGCCCCATACCATGACCAGGCCGACGGCAACGAAGGCATAGGTGAGGTACTTGCCCACGAGGTTCAGGCGGAAGATGTCGAGCGACAGCGGCAGCACGACCGCCAGCAGCAGCACCAGCAGCAGGAGGCTGCCGAGCTGGTAGCGCAGGATCGAGGCCTTGATGAAATTCATCATCGGAACGTTCTCCAGGAAGGAATCGGGTTCATCAGCGGCGGACCTTGACTGCGAAGAGGCCCTGCGGCCGCATCATCAAGATCAGCACGATCAGTGAGAGCGTCAGCACCTTGGCCATCGAGCCGGTCATGAAGAACTCCGAGATCGACTGCGTCTGCGCAATGCCGAAGGCCGAGACCACGGTGCCCAGCAGGCTGGCCGCGCCGCCGAAGGTGACGACCAGGAAGGCGTCGACGATGTAGAGCGAGCCCGAGGTCGGCCCGGTCGAGCCGATGGTGGTGAAGGCCGCGCCCGCCATGCCGGCAATGCCGCAGCCAATGGCAAAGGTCAGGCGGTCGGTCTTCATGGTGTCGATGCCGGTCGCGTTGGCCATGGTGCGATTGGCCACGGTGGCGCGCACGCGCAGCCCCCACCGGCTCTTGTGCAGCGCAAGCAGCACGCCGCCGGTGACCAGCGCGGTGAGGGCGAGCACGAACAGGCCGTTGATCGGAATGTCCAGGCCTTCATGCGGCGTCCACGAGCCCATGAGCCATTCGGGCAGCGTGGGGCTCACTTCCTTCGGGCCGATGAAGGTGCGGAAGATCTGCTGCAGCCCCAGGCTCACGCCCCAGGTGGCGAGCAGCGTGTCGAGCGGGCGCTTGTAGAGATGGCGGATCAGCACCCACTCCACGATCCAGCCGACGATGAAGGCGAACACGAAGGCCAGGCCGATCGCGATCGGAAAGTAGTACGGCATGAACGCGGGCGCCAGGCTTTCGGTGACGCGCGCGGCCAGGTAGATCGAATAGGCGCCGATGGTCATGAACTCGCCATGCGCCATGTTGATCACGCCCATCTGGCCGAAGATGATCGCGAGCCCGAGGCCCATCAGCAGCAGCACCGCGAACAGGCTCAGCCCCGCGAAGCCCTGCATCAGGCCGATGTTCATCATGTCCGACAGAGTCATGGCAACGATTCCGGTGTTGGGTATTGGCTCCTTCCCCTTCCGGGGGAAGGTTGGGATGGGGGCAGGCAGAGCGTGCCCATGGGTGACGCCGCTTGCCCCCACCCCTGCCCTCCCCCGGAAGGGGAGGGAGCGAGACAGGGTTACTGGTAGCCTTTGGGAAACGGATCCGGCTTGATCAATTCCGCCGACTCCGCCACCACCTTGAACGTGCCATCCAGCTGCCCTTGCCCGATGCGCGCCTTGCTCCACAGATGGTGGTTCGCATCCAGCTTCACGTAGCCCTCAGGCGCCGTCTTCAGCTCGATGCCCGGAGAGCCGGCCACCACCTTGTCCACGTCGAAGCTGCCGGCCTTCTCCACCGCCGCCTTCCAGAGCCACGGGCCGAGGTAGCCGGCCTGCGTGACGTCGCCGATCACCGCGTCCTTGCCGTACTTGGCCTTGAAGGCTTCCACGAACTTCTTGTTGTTCGCGTTGTCGAGCGACTGGAAGTACTTCATCGACGAATAGAAGCCCGCGAAGTTCTCGCCGCCCACGCCGGTCATCTCGTCTTCCGTCACGGCCAGCGTCAGCAGGAACTGCTTGTCGCCTGTGATGCCCGCGGCCTTGAGCTGCTTGTAGAAGGCCACGTTCGAGCCGCCCACCACCGCCGCGAAGATGCAGTCGGGCTTGGCCACCTTGATCTTGTTGATCAGCGAGTTGAAGTTGGTGTGGCCCAGCGGGTAGTACTCCTCGCCCTTGACCGAGCCCTTCTGGAAGTTCTCGATGTGCTTGCGCGCGATCTTCATCGAGGTGCGCGGCCAGATGTAGTCGGAGCCCACCAGGAAGAAGGTCTTGGCCTTCTTCTCCTTGGCGCCCCAATCGAGGCCCCAGATGATCTGCTGCGTGGCTTCCTGGCCCGTGTAGATCACGTTCTTGCTCTGCTCCAGGCCTTCGTAGAAGGTCGGGTAGTACAGGAGGCCGTTCTCCTTCTCGAACACCGGCAGCACGGCCTTGCGCGAGGCGCTGGTCCAGCAGCCGAACACCGCGGCGCAATGGTCGTTGACCAGCAGCTTCTTCGACTTCTCGGCAAAGGTGGGCCAATCGGAGGCGCCGTCTTCCTTGATGACCTTGATCTTGCGCCCGAGGATGCCGCCCATCGCGTTGATCTGGTCGATGGCGAGCTGCTCGGCCTGGATCGAGCCGGTCTCCGAGATGGCCATGGTGCCGGAGGACGAGTGCAGCTGGCCCACCGTCACTTCGGTGTCGGTCACCGCGAGCTTGGTGCTGTTGACCTTGGCCGTGGGGAACTGCGACTGGCCGAAGCTCAGGCCGGACAGGCCCATCACGGGCAGCGCGGCAGCGCCCTGCAGCAGCCGGCGGCGGCGCAATGCCAGGGCATCGAGGGAAAGATCTTCTGAATCACGCGACATCGGGAAACTCCAGGCAGGTTGTTGGAAGGGTGAGCCGCGCACCATCGCAGTGCGTCGGACGGTGCCCCGAGCACCATGGCTGGTACTTTAGAAATCACCTGCGCCGGCGCGAATACGTCATTCAACGTAGCGGCCGCAAGCGCCCGGGCCTGCAGACTTGCGAGCCGCGCACAAGGGCGCAAAGCACGCAGGGAGCGCTTCTTGCTCTGCTGCCTTCCATGCCGCCGCCCTCGCCCTTGCCGCAAGCCCCCACCATGCAACCCGTCACCGGCCAGAAGATCTTCCGCATCCGCCGCGACTACAACGCGTGGGTCGCGAACGAAACGCTGGAGGACTACGCGCTGCGCTACACGCCGCGCAGCTTTCGCAAGTGGTCGGAGTTCCGCGTCGCCAACGCGGCCTTCGGCGCCACCTCGTTCCTGGCGCTGGAGGCCATCGGCGGCGCCATCGCGCTGAGCTACGGCTTCTCGAACGCGCTGTGGGCCATCCTGGTGGTGGGGCTCATCACCTTCCTGACCGGCCTGCCGATCTCCTACTACGCGGCCCGGCATGGCGTGGACATGGACCTGCTCACGCGCGGCGCGGGCTTCGGCTACCTGGGCTCCACCCTCACCTCGCTGATCTACGCGAGCTTCACCTTCATCTTCTTCGCGCTGGAGGCGGCCATCCTCGCGCTGGCGCTGCAGCTGTACTTGGACTGGCCGCTGCCGCTGCTCTACCTGCTGTCGTCGGTCGTGATCGTGCCGCTGGTGATGCGCGGCATCACGCTGATCTCGGGCCTGCAGCTGTGGACGCAGCCGATCTGGATCGCGCTGTTCGTCTGCCCGTTCATCGCGGTGCTGGTGAAGAAGCCCGGGCTGTATGCCGACTTCACCGGCCTGGTGGGCCGCAGCTCCGACAGCAGCAGCTTCGATCCGCTGATGTTCGGCGCCGCCGCCACGGTGGCCTTCTCGCTGGTGGTGCAGATCGGCGAGCAGGTCGACTACCTGCGCTTCCTGCCCGAGAAGACGGCCGCCAACCGCGGCCGCTGGTGGGCCGCGGTGCTGGTGGCGGGGCCGGGCTGGATCGTGCCGGGCATGCTCAAGATGATGGGCGGCGCCTTCCTGGCCTTTCTGGCGCTCCAGCACGAGATTCCGGCCCGGCACGCGGTCGAGCCCACGCTGATGTACCTCACGGGCTTTTCGTACGTGCTGCGCGATCCGGCCTGGGTGCTGGCGATCACCACGCTGTTCGTGGTGGTCTCGCAGATGAAGATCAACCTCACCAACGCCTATGCGGGCTCGCTGGCGTGGTCCAACTTCTTCGCGCGGCTCACGCACAGCCACCCGGGGCGCGTGGTGTGGCTGGTGTTCAACGTGGTGATCGCGATCCTGCTGATGACGCTGGGCGTGTTCGCGGCGCTCGAGCATGTGCTGGGCTTCTACAGCAACATCGCCATCGCCTGGGTCGGCGCGCTGGTGGCCGACCTGGTCATCAACAAGCCGCTGGGCTGGAGCCCGCGTACCATCGAGTTCAAGCGCGCGCACCTGTATGACATCAATCCGGTCGGCCTGGGCGCGATGCTGGTGGCGGCGGCGCTCGCCATGCTGGCGTACTCCGGCGTGCTGGGCCAGTGGGCGCGCGCGTTCTCGCCCTTCATCGCGCTGATCACGGCGCTGGTGGTCTCGCCGCTGCTGGCCTGGCGCACGCGCGGACGCTACTACCTCGCGCGCAGCGACATCCGGCGCTGGACGCCGGGGCAGATCGTGAAATGCTCGGTGTGCGACAACAGCTTCGAGTCGGAGGACATGGCGCACTGCCCGGCCTACAGCGCGCCGATCTGCTCGCTGTGCTGCACGCTCGAATCGCGCTGCCACGACCGCTGCAAGACCGATTCGCGCGCGGCCGAGCAGATGAGCGGCTGGCTCCAGGCACTGCTGCCGCCCGCGCTGTCGGGCCGGCTCAACTTCCGCGTGGCGCACTACCTGATGGTGGCCACCTCGCTGGTGGCGCTGCTGGCCACGGTGATGGGCGTGGTGTATGCGCAGGAGGCCATCGTGGGCGCCGATGCGGTGGACCCGGCGCTGCGCAGCGCCTTCCTCAAGGTGTTTGCGCTGCTGTCGCTGGTGGCGGCGGTGGCCGCCTGGTGGATCGTGCTGGGCAGCGAGAGCCGGCAGATGGCGCAGGAGGAATCGAACCGCCACAACCACCTGCTCACCGTCGAGGTCGAGGCGCACCAGCGCACCGACGCCGCGCTGCAGACCGCGAAGGAAGCCGCCGAAGCCGCCAACCAGGCCAAGACCCGCTACGTGGCCGGCATGACGCACGAGCTGCGCACGCCGCTCAACAGCATCCTGGGCTACTCGCAGATCCTGCTCAAGGGCGAAGCCGTGGCGCCGCCGCGCGAAGCGGTGCAGACCATCCAGCGCAGCGGCGAGCACATGCTGGGGCTGATCGACGGGCTGCTCGACCTGGCGCGCATCGAGGCCGGCCGGCTGCAGCTGGAGCCCGCCCCTCTCGCGCTGCCGGCCTTCCTGGACGAGGTGGTGCACATGGTGCGGCCGCAGGCCGAGAACAAGGGCCTGGCGTTCGTCTACACCCACAGCGGGCGGCTGCCGCCCTGGGTGCATGCCGATGCCAAGCGGCTGCGCCAGATCCTCATCAACCTGCTGGCCAACGCGGTGCGCTTCACCGACAGCGGCACGGTCACGCTGCATGTGGATGCGCGGCGCGAGGTGCTGCGCTTCGACGTGGTCGACACCGGCATCGGCGTGGCGCCGCAGGACCACCAGCGCATCTTTCTTCCGTTCGAGCGCGGCGCCGCCGGGCGCCGGCGCGGCGAGCCCGGCACGGGCCTGGGCCTCACCATCACGGGCCTGCTCACGTCGCTGATGGGCGGCGAGCTGGCGCTGGCTGCCACCTCGCCCGCGGGCAGCACCTTCAGCGTGCGGGTGTACCTGCGCGAAGTGGCCGACCCCGGACCGCAGGCAGAAACGCGCCGGCCGGTGTCGGGCTACATCGGCGCGCGGCGCACGCTGCTGGTGGTGGACGACCAGCCGGTGCAGCGCCAGATGCTGGCCGGCATGCTCGCGCCGCTGGGCTTCGAGGTGCGCGAGGCCGCGAGCGGCACCGAATGCCTCGACAGCCTGCGCGAGAACCTGCCCTCCGCGATCCTGCTGGACCTCACCATGGACGACATGGATGGCTGGCAGACCGCGGCGCTGGTGCGCGCCTCGGGCTTCGACCGCCTGCCGATCATCATCGTCTCGGCCAACATGTTCGAGAACCAGGGCGAACTGCTGCGCGCCGCGGGCTGCCAGGCCTTCGTGGGCAAGCCGGTCATCGAGTCGCAGCTGATCGCCACGCTGGAGCGGCACCTCGGCCTCGAATGGCTGGCGTCGAACGACGCGATGCCGCCCACCATCGACATGGCGCCGCGGCCGGTGCAGCTCGCGCTCTCGGAAGACGACCGCGCCGAGCTGATGCGGCTGGTGCAGATGGGCCACATGCGCGGCCTGCACCAGGTGCTCGACCGCCTCGCCGCCGCCTCCCCACCGGCCGCGGCCACCTGCACCTGGCTGCGCGGCATGGCCAACCGATTCGAACTCGACAAGCTCCGCAAGGCACTCGCAGAACAAGATGCAGACACTCTCGCCCCCTGATGAAGCCGAACGCCCCGTGGTGCTGGTGGTGGACGACGCCCCCAGCAGCCTCGGCATGCTGTGCGACACGCTCGAATCGAGCGGCTACACCGTGCTGGTCGCGGCCGATGGCGAGGCCGCGCTGCAGCGGCTCGAACTGGTGGTGCCCGACGCGATCCTGCTCGACGGCCTGATGCCCGGCCTGTCGGGCTTCGAGACCTGCCGGCGCATCAAGGCCAACGCGGCGCTCGCGCACATTCCGGTGCTGTTCATGACCGGCCTTTCGGAAACCGCGCACGTGGTCGAGGGCTTCGAATGCGGCGGCGTCGACTACGTGGTGAAGCCGATCCGCGCGCAGGAGGTGCTCGCGCGGCTGCACACGCACACGCGCAACGCACGCATCACGCGCATGGCGCGCGATGCGGTCGACGTGGCCGGCATGGGCGTGGTCTTTGTCGATGCGCGCGGGCGCATCGCATGGCGCTCGCCGCAAGCCGCGCTGTGGCTGCATGCGCTCGATGCGGCGCCGGCCGCCGGGCTGCTGCCCGCCGCGCTCGCACCCGCGCTTGCGCCCGGCGCGGCCATTGCGGTGGCCACGGCGGCAGGCGCACGCATCTCGGTGCGCAACCTCGGCGCCGCGGCGCTCGGCGAAACCATGCTGCTGTTCGCGGCGCAGCGCGAAGGGGCCGCGGGCAAGCCGTCGGCGCGGCTGGCCGAAGCGGCGCTCACGCCGCGCGAGACCGAGGTGCTCTCATGGCTTGCCAAGGGCAAGACCAACCGCGACATCGGCGAGATCCTGGGCACCAGCCCGCGCACGGTCAACAAACACCTCGAGCACATCTTCGAGAAGCTGGGCGTCGAGACGCGCGCTGCCGCGGCGGCACTGGCCAGCGGACAGCTGGCCTGATCGATTTACCCAGCGGGCAGCCGGCCTGATCGAGTTGCCTACCTCTTCGTTGCCGGCGTTGCAGGCACCGCAGGCGTCGTCGCGGTGCTGTCGGCCTTGGAGCCCGGCACGGCCGGCGTCGCGGGCGTGGCAGACATCGTGGACGATGCCGAGGACGAAGAAGAAGAAGACTGCGGCGACGGCGTGGCCGGTGTCGCAGGTGTGGCTGGCGTTGCAGGCGATGTGGCCGTGGCCGGTGTTGCAGGCGTGGCGGGTGTTGCCGGCGTCGCCGCGTTGGCCGAGGCATTGGAGCCGCTGGCCGCGCCCGCGCCATTGCCGTTGGCGCCTGCGCCAACGCCCGCGCCCGCGCCTACACCGGCGCTGCTGCCGCCACCTCCACCGCCCCCGGCACCGCCACCACCGCCTCCTCCGGAGCCGCCGCCCGCAGCCAATGCGAGCGGGGCCACGCAGGCGCCCATCAAAACCGCCACCAGGGTCGGTGCAATACGTCGTGTCAGCTTCATCGAGATCTCCTTGTTGGTGTTTCGACAAGGCCAAGCTAGACACGGCCGGAAAGCCGGCTTGTAGTCCAAAGTCTTCATGGCAGGCCGGCCCAGTCGCCGGTGCCATGCAATGGATAGCTGCGCGGCGCCTGTCGGCATCACCCGCCGGGCTGGGTCGCCTGCTTGCCGCCGCGAGGCAGATGAACGGTGAACGCCGTGCCTTCCGCCGCGGACGAGGTCACCGTGATGGTCCCGCCGTGCCCCGTCACGATCTCCCGCGCAATGTAGAGGCCGAGGCCCAGGCTCGTGGCGGGCCGCTCGTGGGGCGCCGATTCGCGTGTCGCAACCTGCACCAGCGGGTTGAAGATGACCTGCATCGAATCGGGAGGAATCGGCCTTCCCTGGTTCTTGACGATCAGGCTCACGTGCACCCCCTCGTTCCGGATCGCCAGCGCCACGGGATGGGCGAGGTCTCCATGCTGCACGGCGTTGCTCAGCAGGTTGGTGAGTACCTGGCGCATTCTGGGCGCATCGAACATCAGCACCACATCGGCCGGAAGCTCGGCGACGAGCTCCCGCTTGGGATAGGCCGCGCAGACCTCGTCGAAGGCCTCCTGGCACAGGGCGCTCAGGTTGCCTTCCTGTGGCACCACCTCGATGCCGCGGCCGAGCCGGGTGCGCGTGTACTCGAGCAGGTCGGTGACCATGTCGTTGATCGACGCAATGCTTCGCCTGGCGATCTGGAGCGTGCGCTCCTTGGGCTTGGTCTCGCCTGCCAGCTCGAGAAGATGGATGCAGGAGCTGAGCGCGCTCAACGGGTTTCGCAGGTCGTGCCCCAGCACGGCCAGGAAGGTGTCCCTGGAATTGGCCACATGGTCCGAATAGGTGGCCATGGCCTCGGCAAGGCCCTGGTCGATGCCTTCGTTGAAGCGCATCACTTCTTCCAGGACCACGGCATCGACCGTGCCGACCTGCCCCATCCACAAACGAAGAACCGTGGCCCGCAGCGCGCGGTATTCCGCGCCCAATTGGGAGAGGTCGAACCCCACCCGCTGGCGCAGGCCTCCGTGTTCGGCGGCAAAAGTCTCCTTGAGGAACGGCAGCGCAAGTCCCTTGGACTTTGCTTCGCGCTGCCTTTCAGACTGGGCCGATTCCATTTCGCCGGCAATGGCCAGCAGGATTTCATGCGCATGGTCCCGCAGTTCGACAACGGACATGGTCTCCGCCGGCGGGATCATCGTTCGTGCAAAGGATTCCCACTCGACGAGGATGGGTTCGATGTTGTCCTTGATGAATTGGCTCAGGCGCATGCTGGCCGGAGTATGCGCCCGTGTAGGACAACAGGAGGTACGGCCACAACAGCCACTGCCCGGACGCTGGAGAAAAAAGGGTACTCGATGAAGCGTATCCTGAGGCTCCTCCTACCGGAACACACGCCATGTCTGAACAGCCTCTTTCCGGGACGGACCCCGTCGATCCACCCTTCTTCCACGAGGCCTCGGGCACGGTCCGCTTCTGGGTGCTCATCGATGGCCAGCACATGGGCGCGAGCATCAGCAAGGACGTCCTGCGCTACCGCTTCCGCCCCGGCGCGCAGGGCGACGACCCGATGGAAATCTACGCGCAGTACGCGGACCAGCTCGAAGCGGCCGTGCGCCGGCGGGCGGCGCAGGGCTCGATCGAGCCGGTGATGCTGCGCGAGTTCGACCTACCCCGCGGTTGATTCCACGCGCGCACCGCGCGTGCAGGCACCGCTGGCCAGCGTCACGCCGATCAGGGCGCTGGCAATCGCGACCCGGTCGATGCCCATGACGGGCTCGGCCAGCCACCACCACCCGCCCAACGCGGAGAAGACCGGCGCCAGCCCTCCGAACGCCGCCGCCTGCGACGCGCCAAGGCGCGCAACGGCCGCGCCGAAGATCCACAGCCCCAGCAAGCCCGCAGCCGCACCCTGCATCAGCGCCTGCCACAGCACGTCGCGCAGCGGCGCATCGGCAAGGCCCGTTCCGCCCCGCCACAGCAGCCACGGCACGAGCAGGATCGCCGACCACGCACTGACGACCGCCGCACCCTGCCATGCGCCAAGTCCCGCGCGCCTGAACGACAGCGTGAAACCGGCCCACAACGCGGCCGCAAGAAGAAAGAGCAGATCGCCGCGCCAGGCGCCCGCATCGGCGCCGCGAAAACTGCCCGCCCCCAGCATGCCGATGCCCGCCGCAAGGAACACCAGGCCGAGCGCCCGCGCGCGGTCCGGGCGTTCGCGCCAGAACATCCAGGCCAGGCCCGCGGCAAAGAGCGGACATGCGCCCGCCATGAAGACACCCATGTGCGCCGACGGGGCGAACCTGGTGCCGCTCATCGCCACCAGCCCGAAAGGCAGCCCCGCGCCAAGCACCATCCCGGTCAGCCACCGCAGCGGCACCCCGCGCGGCAGCAGGCCGACGCGCAGCCACACGGGCATGAGCACGATCGCCGGTATGCCGTAGCGCAGGATCGCCAGGTCGGCCGGAGCGATGGTGGTGGTGGTCGAATGGCGCGTGGCCACCTGCCAGATGCCCGCGATCAGCGCCGAGGCCACGCCGGCGGCCAGGCCGGCTGAAAGACGCACATTGACCGTCATCTGCTGGCTCCGTTGATTGCGAAGCCCGCAGTGTTCTGTCAATGCAGGCGGCGCGCTTCCAGATTCGTGCGCATCTGGCTCGGCGCCATGCCAAAGGCGCGCCGGAAGGCCACCGTGAAGTGCGCATGGCTTGCAAAGCCCAGGTCGGCCGCAAGCGCGCTGATGCTTGGCTCACCTTCGCGCAGGCGATCGAGCGCGAGCGTCATGCGCAGCTGGTTGCGCAGGCCGTGCAGGCTCGTTCCCGTGTGCATGCGGAAGCGGCGCGCCAGGTGGAATGCCGAGCAGTGGACCGCCTTGGCGATCTCGTCGAGCGTGTCGCTGCGCTCCGGTGCCGCGGCGATGTAGTCGCGGGCGCGCTCGACCGCACGGTGGACCTTCGGCGGCGCCGGCCGATCGGCCGGCCGCATGCTCTGGACCAGGCCGGCCAGATGCTCCTGCACCTCGAGCGCATCGATCGCCTGCATCGCATGGGCCTGCAGGCATTGGCGCAGCAGCAGTTGGCCGCCCAGCGGCAGGTACACCCGGCCCGCCGGCGCCAGGTCTTCGGCCAGCGTGACCACCACGCTGCGCTGGCCCGCCATCGGGTGCTTCAACTGGTAGGGTCCGTCGGGCGACAGCCACAGCGCGGCCGCGGGATCGCAGACGAAGGCGTCCGCGCCCAGCCGGCATTCGAAGCGCTGGCTCAGCGGCAGCAGCAGACGCGGCCCCTGCACGCGATAAGGCGGGCTCCAGCCGGGCTCGGCCGTCTCCAGCGTGGCCAGCTGGCAGCTGATGGAGCCGCTTTCGAAGAGCAGGCTGCGAAGGTAGGTCATGGGTGTGAAAGGCAGCAGTGCCGCCCGTCCGGATTCTGCCAGCCGGGCCACAGGCCCTGGTGTTTACCCCGAAGGCGCTGAAGGCCGATTGACAGCCTCGCTGCCTACGATCGAGGGAATTTCATCCGGAGACACCATGAAGACCACCCCCACCTTCTCGCTCGCCCGCCTGACCCGCCGCGCCAGCCTGCTGGCTGCCGCATCCGTTCTTGCCGCATGCGGCAGCTTCGGCATCGCACCGCCCGCGGCCGGCGACATCCACGTGATGACCTCGGGCGGCTTCACGGCCGCCTACAACGAGCTGCGCCCCGGCTTCGAACGCAGCAGCGGCCGCACGGTCAAGACCGCGTATGGCGCCTCCATGGGCAATGCCGAAGATTCCATTCCGAGCCGCCTCTCGCGCAACGAGCCGGCCGACGTGGTGATCCTCGCGCGGCCCGCGCTCGATTCGCTGGTGGCGCAAGGCAAGGTGGTGCCCGGCAGCCAGGTCGACCTGGTGCGCTCGTCGATCGGCTTTGCGGTGCGCAAGGGCGCGCCCAGGCCCGACATCTCGACGGTCGATGCGCTCAAGCGCACGCTGCTGGCAGCGCCTTCCATCGCCTATTCGGCCAGCGCGAGCGGCACCTACTACGAGACCGAACTGCTCAAGAAGCTCGGCATCGAGGACCAGGTCAAGCCCAAGAGCAAGCGCATCCTGAGCGAGCGCGTGGGCACCGTAGTGGCGCGCGGCGACGCGGCGCTCGGGCTGCAGCAGGTGAGCGAGCTGCTGCCGATCGCGGGCATCGACTACATCGGCCCCCTGCCCGCGGAAGTGCAGCAGGTGACGGTGTTCTCGGCCGGCATTGCCACCGCCTCCAAGCAGCCCGACGCGGCGCGCCAGCTGATCCGCTATCTCAATTCGCCCGAGGCGGCGCCGACCATTGCAAAGACCGGGCTGGAGCCGCTGACGGCGCGCTGAGGCGCAGCCCGGGCTCAGTAAACTGGCGTCCATCATCTTTCCCGGACGATGCACGCCATGAACCCATCTGTTGCCCCTGCCCTTGTCTCCGCCTTCGCGCCCGGCGGCACGCTGCGCGCATCGATCAACCTCGGCAACCCGATCCTCGCGAACAAGGACGCGGCCACCGGCGAACCGGTGGGCGTATCGATCGATCTCGCGCGCGAGTTCGCGCGGCGGCTCGGCGTGGGCATCGAGCTGGTGGTGTTCGAGAAGGCGGCGGCCTCGGTCGACGCGGTGAAGAACGAGAAGGCCGACATCGGCTTCTTCGCGATCGACCCGGCGCGCAGCGAAGGGCTGCTGTTCACCGCGCCTTATGTGCTGATCGAAGGCAGCTACCTCGTGCGCGAGCCATCAGCGCTCACGGACAACGCGCAGGTCGATGCCAGGGGCCACCGCATCTCGGTCGGCGCGGGCAGCGCCTACGACCTGTTCCTCACGCGCGAGATCGAGCAGGCCGAGATCGTCCGGCTCCAGGGCGCGGCCGCCGCATTGGCGGCGCTGCGTTCAGGCGCGGTCGAGGTGGCCGCCGGCATTCGCCAGCTGCTCGAAGCCGAGGCGCGGCGCGAGCCGGGTGTGCGCGTGCTGCCTGGCCGCTTCATGGTGATCCAGCAGGCCATGGGCACGCCCGCGAGCCGCGGTGCCGAGGCGCAGGCGCTGCTGTCTTCCTTTGTCGAGGAGATGAAGGCGAGTGGCTTTGTTGCCGATGCACTCCAACGTCATCGCATTGAAGGTGCGATCGTGGCGCCGGCTTCAACTGGCCCTTAGTTCTCGGCGCTGTTTTTCAACGCGCGTGCACAGGCCACCGGGTACTCCCCTCCGCGAATGTCCCCCGGGGCTACGCCCCTCCTCCTTGATTTCGCTGCGGGGAGCACCCGATGCCCTGTGCACCGGGGCACGCTGCTGGTGTATCGCTGATCAACCAGTGCCCTGATCACGCTCCCCGCGCCCCTCAACGCAGGCGCCGCATCACAGCTTGTACGCCTCCACCGGCCCCTGCGAATAGAACAGGAAGTAGCCGGTCTCCGTCTTGAAGCTGTTCTTCTGCCACCCCGGCGGCACCTTGAAGATCGCGAGCTGGTCGCTCGACACGCCGACGAACTCCGTGTTCCCGGTGTCGGTGGTGATCCGGTTCCAGCGTTCGCGCGTCACCGGCTGCATCTGCATCTTCGGCTCGCTCCACTCGGGGGTGCGTACCTTGTCTCGCATGATGTAGCGGCCGCCCTGGCGCTCGATCTTGACCAGCTCGCGCAGCGCGCCGTTCGTCTTCACGGCGTAGACGCCGACCAGCTGCGCCTCCGGCTCGGCGTGCTGGCCGCAGCCAACCAACAGCAGCAGCGACGACAGGCCGGCCGCAACACAGTTGAGTGTGTTCATCATGATCGTGCGGCCTCGACTCAGCGCTTCTGGTTCTCGCGCAGCTTCAGGCTGCCCTGGTAGCGCAGCGCGTGCGGATAGTCTTCCTTGCCGCCCGCGTCCTGCGCCACCATCTTCTGCTGGCTTGCCTCGGTCTTTGCGAGCAGCGTCGTCGGCAGGTTGAGAACGCCCTTGATCTGGTCGTACTGCCCCTGCGTGATGCGCCCCACCGACAGCAGGCGGAACGCGTCCCGCTCGATGTTCAGCAGGAGCGGCTTGTTGTCGGCAAAGTTCTGCGCCTTGGCCAGCAGGTCGCTCCACGACTGCGTGCTGTAGTTGCTCACGTAGTAGTCCTGCCCCGTGGGCCCGGCCAGCACCGCGGTGCAGCCCGGGAGCTCCAGCTGCGTGGTGCTGGTGGCCATGACGAAGGTCTTGCGCTGCTCCATCGCGTCGCCGTAGGCCAGCGTCACGGGAATGGTCCAGGTCGAGGCCGGATAGGCGTTCTGGTTGGGGAACGACTCCTGGCTGATCGACACGAAGGTGCGGTCGCCCGCGCATTGCGCGTCCACCGTCAGCAGCGGCACGCCGGTCTGGCGGATGAAGCTGTCGCCGATGCCCGCCACCTTCTTGCCGCCGCTCGCCTTCTCCAGCGAGGTCCACAGCCGCGACGGCGTCGCGTTGCCGAAGGCATAGTCCTTCAGGTAGATCTGCAGGCCCTTCTGCATCGCCTCCTCGCCGATGTAGTTCTGCACCGTCTCCAGCACGTGGCTGCCCTTGTTGTAGACGAAGATCGACGGGCTGATGAAGCCGAACGAGCCCGCATCGTTGAGGTTGCGCTGCACCGGCACCGCCGTGTCCTTCAGGTCGGCCACGATCACGGTGTGCTTGTCGAGCACATAGTCGGAGAAGCTGTAGTAGTCGGGGTGGAATTTGATCGTGGTGCGGCGGTCGAACCAGCGTGCGAACGATTCGTTGAGCCACACGTTGTCCCACCAGTCGAGCGTGACAAGGTCGCCGAACCACTGGTGCGCAATCTCATGCGTCACCACCGTCACCGAATACAGCGTGGGCGTTTCGCCCGGCTTGGTCAGCACGCGGTCGGCAAACTCGAAGATCGAACCCCAGTTCTCCATGCCGCCGAAGCCTGTGTTGGGCTTGTTGTCGTAGCTGTCGTTGGCCGCCACGGTGTCGAACTTCTTGAACGGCAGTGGAATGCCGGTGTAGTTGTAGTAGTAGTCCATCGCCACCTTGGTCCACTCCATCGCAAAGTTGGCCCAGGTGGAGCGGCCCGGCGGCGTGAACCAGCGCAGCGGCATCTCGCTGCCGTCGAGCGGGCTCTTGAAGGTGTCCGACAGAACATCGAACTTGCCGCCGCCGAAGAACGCGAGGTACATCGGCATCGACGGGGTCTTCTCGAACGACACCTGCTGGTAGCCGTCGGGCAGCTTGACGGCCGACTTCTGCGCGGCGTTCGACACGGTCTGCCAGTCGCCCGGCACCTCGGCGGAGATCTCGAAGCTGTGGCGGAAGGCCGGCTCGTCCCAGCCCGGGAACCACTGCCGCGCATAGTTGGTTTCGCCCTGCGTCACGATCGCATCGCTGCTCACGCCCTCGGGCGTGGAAAGGCCCACCTTGAAGACGCCGGTCGCAGCCGAGCAGAACGGATTGCGGGCCATCTCCTCGGGCGGGCAATATTCCGCATCGGAGAACTGGATCTTGCCGTCCCACTCCATGTGCAGCAGGTACTTGCCCTTGGCGATCTGCCCGTCGTTGCGCCGCAGTTGCACAAAGTCGCCCAGCGTCTGCGGCGTGGGCACCAGCGCGATCACCTCCGAAGGATTCGACAGCTTGCGCAAGGTGGTGCGGCCGTTCGCAAACTTGAGGTTGTGCGCGGCAACCACGATGGCATCCACCGGCTTGAGCACCTCGATCTCCACGTCGCCGCGCCCCACGAAGGTCTTCAGCGCCGCATCGGGCCTGAACCACAGCTTGTAGTTGATGGGCCAGACGGTGTCGGGCAGCTCCATCGGCTTCACCGAGCGGTCGACCGCGGCCACGGCCGATTCCTGCGACGAAGGCGCACCGTCCTCGGGTGCCTTGCTCGAATCCTGCGCGCCGCTTGCGAGCGTCGACGACGCGCCAAGGCCGGCGCCGCCAAGCGATGCGCCGCCGCCGCCGTCTCCGCCACCGCCGCACGCCGTCAAGGCGGCAAGCATCACGGCGGAGAGGGCCAGGTGGTGAACGACGGGTGTATTCAGTTTTTTCATGATCGCCTCTGGGTACTCTGGGTAAGGAACATGCGCAGCACTGCGAACGCCAGCGGATAGCCGGCGCTGCACATGGCACGCGGGATGAGATGAAAAGCCAATCGCGGAAAACGGCGGGCGGCACAGCGCCCTCCCGCCGAACACCGGGTTCGTCAGGAACGCACGCTCAGGCCGGATCGCACCGCTCGGGCTTCGGCGGTCCCAGGATGCGCGGAGTGACCGGAGCCATTTCCGTCAAGGCGCGGTGATGGAAGACGTGCGGGCGCGGATGGCGGCGCGTGGGAGCGGGCTCAGTGCCCGTGCATCGATGCGACGCTCTGCCGCGTCGAAGGAAGAACGGCCGGCGCCGAAGCGGCAGCGGCAGGCCTGCAAGCGGCTCTTGTCTTTGTTTTCACGCGCATTCCCTCGTCCGTTGAAGTGCGCACAGTTGTAGCTGATCGAATCTGGCAGCTCAACGACCCGCGGAACTTTTCTCTCTCAAAATGTTCGCGCGCCATAAGTCGAATGGCGTCATGGCCCGCGCTGCGGGCCATGCGATACGAAGATGGTTCTGCGCCCGCAGCATCGGCTCGCGTGGTCCCCAGGCACAGGGCCCGTTCGCTGTGACGCAGCAGCCACAGTACGAAGGTTCCAGCGAGCGCCGCCGCTACGAAAGCTGTGAACCAGAGACCGCAGTCATGCGCTGCGCGCGTTCGCGCCACCACAGCAGCAGTCCGCAGGCGAACACCACCGCCTGCGTGCCGATGAGCAGCGCAAAGCCCGCGAAGAAGCCCGCCGCCGAGGAAGCCGCGGTCACGGCCGCACCCGCGCCGCCGCCATGCGACACCGCGCTGATCACGCCGCCCATCAGCGCCGGCATGAAGGCTGCCACCAGGCTGCCTGCGCCGTTCGTCACGCCGAAGGCGCTGGCCGTGTGCTCGGGCCGCGAGCAATGCTGCACCGTGCTCGGAATGGCCGGGCTCTGCAGGCCCCAGAAGAAATTGGCCGCCACCAGGCAGCATGCGGCCGCATACGGATCGCGTGCGTTGATGGCCATGAGCACCGACAGCGCCACGCCCGCGCTCGCGCCCATGAAGATGAACGGCACGCGGTCGCGCCCGAGCTTGTCGATCAGCACGCCGCCCACGAACACCGCAAGCACCGTGGCGTACTGCGGCGCCGACGCGATCCAGCCCATCTCGCGCAGCGAGAAGCCGCGCGCCTCGCGCAGGTAGGTCGGCAGCCAGTTGCTGCTGCCCCAGAGATAGGCCAGCGCCGCCGAAGTGAGCAGCGTGATGATGAACAGGTTGCGCGTGTGCAGCGCACCCCGCACGATGCCGCCGACGCGCGCCATCGCCTCGCCAACGGAAGACGGCCTGGTCCCGTCTTCATGCCCCGCCGGCATGCGCACGAAGGCCAGCACCAGCGGAATGCCCAGTGCAATGTTGAGCACTCCCAGCACATGGAAGGAGCTGTCCCACGCAAAGCGCGTGAGCAGGTAGCCCACCAGCGGATAGCCCACCGCCAGCCCGAGCCCCGTGCCCATGTTCACGAGCGCGTTGGGCTTGCCGTTCTCGTCGCTCCTGAAGTGCGCCTTGATGTAGGACGACGCGAGCGAGAACAGCGGTCCTTCCGACACGCCCAGCAGCACGCGCGAGGCCAGCAGCAGGCCGTAGCTGTCGAACAGGGGCGAGGCCCAGGTCACCACGCCCCACAAGATGAGGCCGTAGACCAGGCTGCGGCGCACGCCGAACAAGGCCGAGCAGAACGGCGTGAGCACGAAGGCCGACACGCCGTAGCCCAGCATGAAGGCCGTGGCCAAAAAGCCCTGGCTCACGCGGTCGGAAGCGGCAATGCCCGCGTGGCTGAGGAACGCGGCGTCGGTGATCAGCACCGCGATGTTGATGCGGTCCACGTAGGAGATCGCGACGATCACGAACAGCGTGGCGACGCCGTACCAACGAAAGTTTTTGCTGTGCATGGCCCGGCCTTTTTTGCGTGGATGGTGCTGGCGCGCCCTGCGCCTAGAACATGTGCCGCATGCCCAGCTCGATGCCGCTGGACGAGCGGCCCGGCATGGTGATGGCACCCGCCAGCGCCTGCGCGGCGCCGTTCCTGTTGCTGATGCGCGCGAGCGTGCCGTACAGCGCGCTGCGCCTGGACAGGTTGTGCACGTAGCCGATGGCCAGTTTCGACGAGGTGGGCTCGCGCACCGCGTTCGCGGGTTCCAGCTTGTAGCGTGCATACGAGGCCTTGATCTCGCCCGCCCCGATCGGCAGGTGGAAGCCGACGAGCACGCCCTTGGCATCGGTGCTGCCCTTCGATTCCTTGTACAGCTCGCTCGTGAGCTTGAGGTTCATGAGCGAAGGGCCGAAGCTGTAGGCCGCGCCCAGGTTGGTCACGCGCAGGTCGCCGCTCGCATAGCGCGTGCGGCCGGTGGCAATGGCCACGTGCAGGCCGCCGCTCTGGTAGCCGAAGCGCGCGCCGGTGTGTTCGCCGTCGTGCTTGCTCGGCACCCTGGTGCCCGGCAGCAGCGCGTTCGAGTCGTTCTCGCCCATCGCATACATCACCTGCCCGTAGAAGCCGCCGAGGTTCGCGGGCAGGAAGTAGCCGATGCTGTTCGAGGCGCGCGTGCCGGTCGGTGCGACCAGGCCGCCCAGGCCCGAGAAATAGATCTGGTTGGCGCCGATGCCGCCGCCCGTGCCGAAGGGATCGAAGATGGCCGTGTTCCAGAACGCCGGCACGTAGTCGCGGCCCAGGCGCACTTCGCCGAACGGGCCCGCGAGGCTCACCGTCGAGCGGCGGTTGAAGCTCAGCACGCCCGCCGGGCCGTTGCCGCTGGCTTGGTTGTTCGAGTTCGACGGAAAGCCCGTGCCGCTGTCGTTCCGCAGGCCCATCTCCATCCAGAAGTTGGCCGAGTACCCGCCGCCCAGGTCTTCCGTGCCGCGAAAGCCGAGGCGGCTGAACATGTTGCCGCTGTTGGTCAGCTGCGTCTTGTGGGCCGATCCGTCGCCGCTGCCGCGCGTGTAGGTGACGGCCGCATCGACCACGCCGAACAGCGTGACGGAAGATTGGGCCAGCGCTCCGCCAGCCGCGCTGGCCGCAGCCAGCGTGATCAAGTATTTTTTCATTGGATTTTCGGGTTGGTTTTTCTCTGGCCGGCGGCCTCAGATGTCGAGCACCAGCCGCTCGCCCTTGCAGCGAGAGACGCAGATCATCATGGTCTTGTTGGACGCGCGTTCGATCTTGGTGAGGATGCCGTCGTGGTGGTCGATCTCGCCTTCGAGCACCGCGGTTTCGCAGGCGCCGCAGACGCCTTCCTTGCAGCTGTGGTCGGGGTTCAGGCCGGCATCGATCAGGCTGTCGAGGATCGACTTGCCGGGCGGCACCTCGACGCTCCTTCCGCTCTTGGCGCACTCGACCACGCAGCTTTGCGTGGCGCTCGGCGCCTCCACATGCACCGCGGCAAAGCGCTCGATGTGGGCATGGGCATAGCCCAGCGTCTCGCAGCTCTTCTCGAAGGCATCGAGCATCGGCGTGGGGCCGCAGCAGTAGTAGTGGCTGGCGGCACCCTTGCCGGCCAGCAGCGCGGCCAGGTCGGGCGGCGCGCCCTTCTCTTCGTCGAAATGCCAGGTGACCGGCACCGCATGCTCGCGCGCCAGCGCCTCGATCGCATCGCAGAAGGCGGCCTCCTTGCGGGTGCGCGCGCAGTAGACCAGTTCCACCGGCCTGCCCAGGGCCGCGAGCCGCTGCAGCATGCACCAGATGGGCGTCACGCCGATGCCGCCGGCCACCAGCACCGAATGGTCCGCGCCCTCTTCGAGCTTGAAGTTGTTGCGCGGCACCGAGATCGGCAGCGTCATGCCCACGCGCAATTGCTGGTGCACATAGCGCGAGCCGCCGCGGCTCTTGCGGTCGTTGAGCACGCCGACCACGTAGCGCTGGCGGTCGCTCGCCGGATTGCACAGCGAGTAGCTGCGCACCAGCCCGTTGGGCAGGTGCAGGTCGATGTGGGAGCCGGCCTCGAAGGCGGGAAACTCCGTCTCGGGCGAAGCCGGCCGGAACTCGACGCTGACGATGCCGTCGGCCTCGTAGCGCATCGTGTGCACCAGGGCGTTCAGCGTGGGGGAAGACATGGCAAGGCTTTCTATGGATCAGGCCGCGGCCGCGGCAGCTTCTGCGAGCTGTGCTTGCGCGAGATTGCGCATGTGGCGGCGCAGCCGCACGATGCCCAGGTCGTGCTGGTAGAGGTTCTCGTGCTGGTTGGCGTCGGGCTCCATCTCTTCGAGCATCACGCGGTCCTGCTCGAGCACGTGCCAGTGGCGCGCCTCGAGGCGGTTCTTGTAGAGGAAGCGCCAGGTGTCGCGCTCCCAGCCCCGCGGCAGCTTGCGCACGCGCCAGAAGAAGGTGGCCGTCATGCCCTTCACGATCGGCGAGAAGGCGCCGATGATGATGAAGTTGCCGCCGGGGCCGCCGGTCTTCGGATACGGAATTTCCAGGCGCATCCAGTGGATGCCGGTGTCGGCCCATTCGGTCCAGTCGAAGTTGACGTTGCGCTGGCCTTCCTTCTCGAACACGAAGCCGGTGTCGGTCTGGCGGATGCCGAACTTGGCCGTCGAATCGCCCTCGGCCATCGAATGCGACTGCTTGTGCAGGTAGGTGCCGTGCATCGGGTCCATCACGTTGTCGAGCACGTAGCGGTAGTCGC
Source organism: Variovorax sp. 01N425 (assembly GCF_056399465.1). Classification (NCBI taxonomy): domain Bacteria; kingdom Pseudomonadati; phylum Pseudomonadota; class Betaproteobacteria; order Burkholderiales; family Comamonadaceae; genus Variovorax; species Variovorax sp. 01N425. Next base: position 328,370 of record NZ_JBFTRJ010000004.1, read on the forward strand.
CCTTCCACTCGGTGTAGCAAAGGAAGCTCGAATACTCGGCGTCGTCCGTGAGCTGCTCGGGCAGCACGAGCGGCGGTGGCACGTCGACCGATTCCTTCCCGTTGTAGAGGAACACCGCGCCCGCGCGTTCCTGCACATGGAAGTGCCGCGTGGCCTGCGAGCCTTCGAGCTTGCAGCCCGGGCTGCCGGGCACGCGCGTGACGACGCCGTCATGGCGCACTTCCACGCCGTGGTAGGGGCACGAGAGCCGGTCGCCCAGCACCACGCCCTGCGACAGCGGCGCGCCGCGGTGCGGGCAGCGGTCTTCCAGCGCGTGCAGCACGCCTTCGCCGTCGCGCCACAGCGCGATCTTGCGGCCCAGGCGGCGCAGCGAGACGGGGTTCTCCTTGATGAAGTGCGAGGGGCAGATCGGATACCAGAGATCCTTCAGGCCGATCTCGAGCAAATGGTCGACCGGGTCTGCGGCAACGGGGGTGATGGCGATGGTCATGGTGTGATGCTCCTCAGGCGGCCAGCGTGGCCATTTCCTTGCGGTACAGCGCCTCGGTCCAGGGCTGGCCGCCGGGGGTGGCCAGGCCGCTGTCGTTCAGGCGCTGCACGAGGCCGGGCAGGTCGTGGATGCCGTCGGCAAAGGCGCGCTCGATCACGTCGCCCAGCAGGTCTTCATAGGTGGTCGCGGGGCGCTGGCGCGCCTGGTGCGGTTGCAGGTAGCGGTCTTGTTGCATGGTTGCCTCCGTGGGGTGAGGTGGATGTGGATCAGGCGGTGGCAGTGGCGCCGGCGGGGGCGCCCAACGGCACGGCCCAGGCGTCGTAGCCATAGACCCAGTCGGCATTGCCGCCTTCGCGCAGCCAGTTGTTGCCGCGCGAGCCAAGCTGCACCTGGCTGGCGCGCTCGATGCGCGCGGTCTGGTAGGCCTGCAGCGCAGAGGGCATATCGGCCATGGCAACGCCTTCGAGGTGGCGCGACAGCACCACGGCGTCTTCGATCGCCATGCCCGCACCCTGCGCCATGAAGGGCAGCATCGGGTGCGCGGCATCACCGAGCAGGGCCATGCGGCCTGCGGCCCAGGCCGGCATCGGGTCGCGCTCGTACAGCGCGGTCTTCAGCACCGTGTCGCAGGCATCGAGCAAGGCGCGCGCCTCGGGGTGGTAGGCCACGTACTGCTCGCGCAGTTCGTCGACGCTGCCGGGCGCGGTCCAGGATTCGAGGTGCCAGGTGTCCTGCGGCGTGGTCGCGAAGATGAAGATGTCCCTGCCGCGGTTGAGCGGGAACGTGACGATCTGGCTCTGCGGATTCGGGCCCCACCACTTGGTGAAGGCACCGAGGTTGGGCACGCCCGCCACGCGCTCGGCGGGCACCACGGCGCGGTAGGCGACGATGCCGGTGAAGCGCGGGCTCTCGGCGCCGAACATCGCGGTGCGCACGCACGAGTGGATGCCGTCGGCGCCGAGCAGCGCGCCGACGCGGGCGCCGGTGCCGTCGCTGAACGAGAGGCTCACGCCCTTCTCGTCCGCCGCGATGGTCTCCGCGCGCTTGCCCAGCGCCACGCACTCGGCCGGGAACATGTCGGCCAGCGCAGCCAGCAGATCGGCGCGGTGGATGGTGAGCTGCGGCGCACCGTAGCGCTGCTCGGCCGAATCGGCCATCTCCAGGCGCGAGGTTTCCTCGCCAGTGTCGTAGGTGCGGCTGATGCGGTGCGAAGGCCGGGCCGCCGTGACCCGCGCGGCCTCGCCCACGCCGAGGCCGTCCAGCGCACGCACCGCATTGGGCGTGAGGTTGATGTCCGCACCGACGCGGGCGAACTGCTTCGCCTGCTCGAACACGGCCACGTCGTGCCCGGCGCGGCGCAGCGCGATGGCCGCCACCAGGCCGCCGATGCCCGCGCCGACGATGCCGATGGTGGATTCGCTTGTCTTCATGGGTGTCTCCCCTTTTTGTTGTTCGCGGCTCACTCGGCCACGATGTTGCGGGCCTTGATGATCCTGGCCCACACGGCTGTTTCTTCGCGGATGTGCGCGGCAAACGCGGCCGGCTTCATCGCTGCATCCGTCATGCCTTGCGCTTTCAGGCGCTCGCGCACGTCGGGCTGCGCCAGCATCTCCGCGGCGTCTTTCGCGAGCTGCTCGACCACGGCGGGCGGCGTGCCCTTGGGCGCCAGCAGGCCATACCACGAGGTCACGGCCACGCCCTGGATGCCCTGCTCCGCCAGCGTCGGAATGTCGGGCGCGGCGGGGCTGCGCGCGGCCTCGGTCACGCCCAGCGCCACCAGCTTGCCGTTCTTGATGAAGGGCATGGTCGCGGGCAGGTTGCTGAACATCAGCGGCACCGCGCCGCCGAGCACGTCGTTGAGCGCGGGCGCGGTGCCCTTGTAGGGTACGTGCAGCATCTCGATGCCGGCCTGCTGCTTGAACAGCTCGCCCGCCAGGTGCAGGCCGCTGCCCACGCCGGGCGAGGCGTACGAGAGCGAATCGGGCTTGGCCTTGGCCCGCGCCACGAGATCCTTCGCGCTCTTGATGTCCGACGAGGGCGAGGCCACCAGCACGTTGGGCGCCTTGGCCAGCATGGTGACGGGCACGAAGTCCTTCTCGATGTCGAACGGGAAGTTCGGCATCAAGGTGGGGTTGATCGTGAGGTTGCCCGCGGGCACCACGAGCAGCGTGTGGCCGTCGCCCTTGGCGCGCTTGACCTTGTCGATGCCGATGTTGCCGGCCGCGCCGACCAGGTTCTCGACCACCGCGGCCTGGCCGTAGCGCTTGGCGAGCCCGTCCGACAGCACGCGCGCCAGCGTGTCGACCGGACCGCCGGGCGGGAACGGCGAGACGATGGTGAAGCGCTCGCTCGAGAGCTGCTTCTGCACCTCGCCCTGCGCCTGCGCCTGCGCGGGCGAAGCGATGGCAAAGGCCGACAGCGCGGCGAACACAAGGGAAAGGGAAAGGCGTCGTTGCATGGTGGTGGTTGTGGGATTCACTTTTTCTCCGTGAGGAAGGCGCCCTTCGGCCCTTCAGCGTTCTTCTGGCGGCGGGTGTTGCCGTCGAGGCCGCCGTCGACCGCCCATTCGGCGAACACCGTAGGCCCCGGCTCGAACTCGCGCGGCTGCCAGTCGGCCGTGAGCTGGTCTTCGTCCGCGTAGTACTCGATCAAGCCGCCGGCCGGATTCTTGAAGTACCAGAAGTAGGCCGACGACACCGGATGCCGCCCCGGGCCCAGCTGCGTTTCCCAGCCGCGGCGCGAAAAGTGCAGGCCGCCGCCGAACACCTCGTGGATGTCGCGCACGGTGAAGGCCACGTGGTTGAGTCCGCGCTTGCCCGAAGGGATCTGCAGCAGGAACAGGTCGTGGTGGCCGCCCTCCGGCGCGCAGCGCATGAAGGCGCCGCGCTTCGGATAGCTGTCGGACGAAATGAAGCCGAAGCGCTGCGCGTAGAACGCGCTGGTGGCCGCCACGTCGCTCACGAAGAACACCACGTGGCCGACCTCGATCGGCGTCGCGCGTTCGTAGACCGGTGCGGGCTGGTTGACGCGCGGCTTGGCATTCCAGGTGTTCATCGCGCCGCAGTCGACTTCGACCGCATGCTTGCGGCTGACCTGCAGCCGCACGGCCAGGCCGTTGGGATCGATGCAGCCGATGCGGCGCGCGCCGTCGACCGTGCCATCGAAGAAGGCCGGGTCCCTTGCGATGGCGGCGGCGTAGCGATCGAGGTCCGCCTCGCTTTCGACGCCCCACACCACTTCGCGCAGCGTCGGGCCCTCTTCCATCGCGCTCGGCAGGCCCGCCTTGTCCAACGCCGCGACGACCACCTTGCAGCCGTTGAGGCATTCGAAGACGAGTTCGTCGGCCGCTTCCGACTTGAGCGCCAAGCCCCAGTCTTCGAAGAAACGGCGGCAGGTGGGCAGGTCGTCCGCCCCGTAGGTGATCTGGTCGATGCCAAGTACGCTCATGTCAGTGCCCAGGGCAGAGGTTGTTCGTTGGTGCCCCAGTACATGCTCTTTTGCTCCATGTACTGGAAGATGCCTTCGCGGCCTTTCTCGCGGCCGAGGCCGCTGTCGCGCCAGCCGCCGAAGGGGGTGGAGACCGAGAACTGCTTGTAGGTGTTGACCCAGACGGTGCCGGCCTGCACTGCGCGGCCGAGCTTCCAGGCGCGCTTGAAGTCGCGGCTCCAGACGCCCGCGGCCAGCGCGTAGACGCTGTCGTTGGCCTGCGCGATCAGCGACTCCTCGCCGTCGAAGGGCATCGCGACCAGGACCGGGCCGAAGATCTCTTCCTGGCTGATGCGTGCGCTGTTGTCCAGGCCCTCGATGATGGTCGGCCGGTAGAAGTAGCCCTTGTCGTAGTCGCCGCCATGGGGCCGCACGCCGCCGGTGCGGATGCGCCCGCCTTCGGACACGCCCAGCTCCACATAGCGCTCGATGCCCTCGCGGTGCCTGGCGGTGATGAGCGGGCCCATCTGCGTGCGCTCCGAAGCCGGGTCGCCCACGCGCAAGGCATTGGCGCCTTCGGCCAGCCGCGTGAGGAACTCGTCGTAGATGCCGCGTGCCACAAAGAGGCGCGAGCCCGCGATGCACGATTCGCCCGACGAGCTGAAGATGCCGTAGAGCACGCCGCTCACCGCATGGTCGAGGTCCGCATCGTCGAGCACCATGGTGGGCGACTTGCCGCCCAGCTCCAGCGACACCGGCATCATCTTGTCGGCCGCGATGTGCGCGATGTGCTTGCCGGTGGTGGTGCCGCCCGTGAACGACACGCGCTTGACCAGCGGATGCTTCGTGATCGCATCGCCGATGACCGAGCCCTTGCCTGGCAGCACGCTGACGATGCCCTTGGGCACGCCGGCCTGCTCGCAGATGCGCGCGAGCTCCAGCGCCATCAGCGGCGTGACCTCGGCGGGCTTCACGACCACCGCATTGCCGGCCGCCAGCGCCGGCGCGAGCTTCTGCGCTTCGCTCGCGATCGGCGAGTTCCACGGCGTGATCGCGGCGACGACGCCCATGGGCTCGTGCAGGCTCATCGTGATGAAGGCGCCGCGCGAAGGCGTGATGGTTTCTTCGAGCGTTTCGAGCGCAGCCGCGAAGAACTGGAAGGTGCCCGCGGCGCTGGCCACGAGGTTGCGCGTTTCGTTGATCGGCTTGCCGTTGTCCAGGCGCTGCTTCTGCGCAAGGCTTTCGCTCTCTTCGCGGATCAGCTGCGCCACGCGGTGCAGTACCGCGGCGCGCTCGTGCGGCAGGCGCTGGGCCCAGCCGCTGTTGCGGAACGCGTGGTCGGCGCGCGTGATGGCCTCCTCGACATCGGCCAGGCTCGCGGCCCTGAGGCGCGCGATCGGCTCGCCCGTGGCGGGATAGAGGCTCTCGTACACGTCGCCGCCGCCCAGGCGCCATTCGCCGGCAACGCAGATCGGAAGAAGTTCGGAAGAAATCATGGTGGGGAATGGCTCAGATGGCGAGCGCCGCGGCCCGGTTGCGCAGCGCGCGCACCGCGCTGTAGACGGTGAGCGCGGAGGTCTTGGGATTGGCCGCAAGCGGCTTGTTGCGCATGGTCAGCTCGAAGCTGCCGAAGGCGCCCTCGGCCTCGACCGTGTGCACGTTGTCGGCGATGGCCGGATCGGCAATGAGCCGCACCATCGTCCTGTCGAGCCCCAGCCCCGCGAGCGACACGGTGGCCGCGACGTTGGCGTTCTTGGGATAGAGCTGCGCCGCCTCGCGCGCGCTGCCTTCGAAGATGACGGTTTCCTGCGTGAGCGCATCGAGGTCGCGGCCCTGCTCGGCCGGCGTGCCCTTCCAGGCCTGCGGCGGCTTGCGGCCCGTGTAGCGCACGCTGCCCAGCCCGCCGATGCGCGCGGCCGCCAGCGCGTCGATGGCACCGATCGCGCCCGCGATCAGCTGCACCTGGGTGCGGCCGGCAGTGGCGGCGGCTTCGAGCCTTTCGGCAAGGCCCGCGGCCGACAGCGCGCCCACCGAGGCCACGATGCACGGCGTGCCGCGTGCGAGCGCCGGCAGCACATGCTCCTCGATGGCCGCATGCCCGGCCGTCTCGACCACGAGGTCGATGCCCGCAACCGGCACGCGGCTTGCAACCGGCACGCCGGGCACAAGCCTCTGCGCAGCGGCCACGCCTTCTTCAGGCACGACGATGGCCGCCACCGCCAGGGCCGTGTCGCCCTCGAGCAGTTCGAGCACCGAGGTGCCGATGGCACCGCAGCCGATGAGTGCAACGCGCAGCGCGGTCACGCCCGTCACTCCACCGACGTGGCCGCAGCCTTGCCGAGCGCCGGGATCTGCGTCACGGTGTTGGTCGGCGGGCCGGCGAAGGCGCTCTTGAATTCGCCGATCGACAGCATGTCGATCTCGAGCAGGAACGGGCCCTTCTTGGCCAGCGCCTCGCCGAGCTTCGCCCTCAGTTCGTCGATGCGCTGCACGCGCGCATGCGGCAGCGCCAGCGAGGCGCACAGCATCGCGTAGTCGGGCGTGTGCAGGTCGGCATAGCAGCGGCGGCCGCCATACTGCGCGTCCTGGATGTTCTTGATGACGCCGTAGCCCTTGTCGTTCATGAGCACGATCAGCATGTCGGCCTGCTCCTGCACCGCCGTTGCGAGTTCGCCGAGGTTCAGGATGAAGCCGCCGTCGCCGGCCAGGCAGAAGGTCTTGCGGCCCGAGCCCGTCTCGGCCGCGCCAATGGCCGCGCCAATGGCCATCGGCATGCCTTGGCCGATGCCGCCGCCCGTGGCATGCACGCCCGCGCTCGGCTCGAAGATGCGCAGCTCGCGGTTGCCCCAGGTGCTGTTCGACACCGTGACATCGCGCACCCAGTTGAAGTTGCGGCCGGCTGCGGCCTGCAGTTCCTTCACGAGCGCGGCATAGGGGCCGAGGCCGTCGGTCAGCGAGGCCACGGCCTGTTCGTGCGCGGCGCGCAGGTCGGCGAGCAGTTCGGGGTCGGCCTTGTACTTCGCGGCCTCGAGGCGGTCGGCCAGGCCTTCGAGCGCCAGCGCGGAATCGCCGCAGACGAACAGGTCGGTGGCGTAGCCGCGGCCTTCGGCGGCGGCGTCGGCATCGATGCGCAGCAGCGGGCGCGGCAGCTTCAATTCGTACTTGAGCGTTTCATTGCCGCGCAGCCGCGAGCCGACGACCAGCATTGCGTCGCAGCGCTGGTACAGCGCCTCGACCGGCTTGTGGATGTTGTAGGAGCCGAGCGAACCCGCTTCGTCCTCGGGCACCGTGCCGCGGCCCTGCGTGGTCGTGACCACGCCGAAGCCGAGCTTCTGCAGCCGGCGGATGGCAGCGCCCGCATGGCGCGCGCCGCCGCCGACCCACAGCATCGGGCGCCTGGCGGCTGCAAGGCGAGCGGCCAGCGCGTCGAGCGAGGCCGCGGAAGGCACGGGCCGCTCGATGGGCAGCGGCGACAGGTCGGCAGGCATGGTCGTGAGCGCCGACTGGATGTCGATTGGAATCTCCACGCTCACCGGGCCGGTCGGCGCCGTCAACGCAAGCTGCACCGCGCGCTTGAGCGTGCCGAGCACCGTCTCCACGCTGCGCACGCGCAGGGCCGCCTTCGACACCGCCTTGAGCATGGTCAGCTGGTCGGGTGCCTCGTGGATGTACGACATGCCCTTGTCGAGATACGGCGTCTCGATCTGCCCCGTGATGTGCAAGAGCGGCGCACCGGCCGTCAAAGCCTCGACCATGCTGCCCGCGATGTTGCCGGCCGCCGGGCCCGTGCTCGTGAGGCACACGCCCAGGCTGGCCGTGGAGCGCGCATAGGCGTCGGCCATGTTGCCGGCGCCGGCCTCGCCGCGCGCGGGCACGAAGCGGATCGCGCCGCGCTGCGCGAAGGCATCGAGGATCGGCATGTTGTGGATCGAGATCACGCCGAAGGCCGCCTTGACGCCGCACTGTTCGAGAAAGGCCGCGACGACTGCGCCGACCGTGACCGTGTTGTTGTTGTTGGGGTTATGCATGGCGCGAAAGGCCTCCAGAGATATCGATGTGGCTGCCGGTCGTGTACGACGCGAGCGGTGAAGCAAGAAAAAGAATGGCGCGCGCGGCTTCGGTCGGAAGCCCCAGGCGGCCCAGCGGAATGTGCTTGTTCTGCGCGAGCTGGCCGCTCCATGCGGCCCAGTCCTGCGACTTGTCTTCGCGCGCCTCGAAGCGGCGGCGCCACTGGCCCGACTCGACCAGGCCGATCAGGATGCCGTTCACGCGCACGCCCTGCGGCGCGAATTCGGTGGCCATCGAGCGCACGAGGTTCAGCAGGCCGGCGCGCGCGGCCGAGGTGGCGACCATGTGCGGCTCGGGCTGGCGCGCGAGCAGCGAGTTGGCGCAGACGATGGCGGCGTCGCCGTGCACGATGCGCTGCGCCGCGAGCTGCGGCAGGAAGGCACGCGTGGGGTTGATGACCGAGAAGAACTTGAGCTTGAGCTCTTCGGTCCAGGCCGCGTCGTCGGTGTCGGCGAAGGTGGAGACGCGCCCCTGCCCCGCGTTGTTGACCAGCATCGAGGCCGGGCCGAGCGCGGCCTCGCTGGCGGCCGCAAAGGCGCGCACCGAGGGGCCGTCGAGCACGTCGCAGGGCTGCGCGAAGAGCCGCGCGCCCGCGTGCTTCTCGCGCAGGCCGGCCACCGCGCTGTCGAGCCGCCCGGCATTGCGGCCGCACAGCGCCACCGCGGCGCCGCATTCGAGCAGCAGCTCGACCGTGGCCAGGCCGATGCCCGAGGAACCGCCCGTGACCACGGCCACGCGGCCCGCCAGTGCGTCGGCGGCAAAGAAGGAAGAAGAAGTAGATGGCTGTGTCATGGCGTGGTTCATGCGCTGCGAAGCGGCACCACCTTTTGCGCGCGGGCGGGCGAATAGTTCAGGAGGCCCGAAATTTCTTCGGCGGTGGCGCGCACGCGCTGCACCATCTCGTCCATGCGGTTCTCCTCGATGTGGCCCGAGGTGATGGTGGCGCCCAGCGCCGCCACGATGTGGCCGCTGTGGTCGCGCACCGGCGCCGCGATGCTGGAGATGTTCGATTCGAAGAAGCCTTCGCCCAGCACGTAGCCGCGCGTGCGGTCGGCCTGCACCATGTCGAACAGCTCGCTCACGGTGGTGGGCGTGCTCGGCGAGAAGGTCTCGAGCCTGTCTTCCGGGTAGAGCGCGCGCAGCTGCGGCAGCGTGAGGTCTTCGAGCAGCACGCGGCCGAGCACCGTGGCATGGGCCGGCAGGCGCGTGCCCACGGTGACCGAGCTTGCGAACGGCGTGGGCGGCGCCACCTTGGCCACGTAGACGATGGAGCGGCCGTCGCGCACCACCAGGTTGCAGGGCGTGCGCAGCTCGTCGCACAGGCGGTTGAGCAGCGGCGCGCCCAGCTGCGTGAGCTCCAGCGAGGCCAGGTATTCGAAGCCCAGGCGCAGCACGGCCAGGCCCAGGCGGTAGTCGCGCCCGCCTTCGGCGCGCTCGAGGAAACCCATGTTCTCCAGCGTGGTGAGAAGCCGGAACACGGTCGAGCGCGGCAGGTCGAGGCGGCGCCCCAGTTCAGGCGCGGAGAGCGTGCGGCTCTCGCGGCTGAACTCGCACAGCACGCGCAGGCCCCGTTCGAGCGCCGGCACGTTGTAGCGCTCGCCGCCCTCTTCCATTGTCTCGTTGTCGTGGGTGGCCATGGTGGTTCGTTCTTCCCTTTGGTTGTCTTGTCGTGTGTCTTCTGTCAGGCGGCCAGCACTTCGCGCAGCAATGCGGCAACGGCCTGCGGCTGCTCCACGTAGCTCGCATGGCCGGCATCGGCAATCGATTCGAGCGGCACGCCGCAGCGGCGCGCGACTTCGGCGCAGGCCTCTGGCGTGGTGACGGCATCGAGCGCGCCGCAGGCCACGCGCACCGGCATGGCGGGCGGCAGGTCGGCCAGCAGGTCGGCATTGCACAGCAGCTCGACGGCCTGGCGATAACCGCCGTCGCTCAGCTGCGCCATGTTCCATTGCACCCACTGGCGCGCGCGTTCGCTGGCGCCGGCGGACACGAGCCGGCCTGCGCGCTTCGCGGCCATGCCGGCAATGCCGAGTTCGTCGAGCGTGGCAAGCCGCTCGGCGCGCACCTTGCGGCGGGCTTCCTCGCGCTGCGGGGCGCCATAGCCGGCCGCGGGGCTGACGAGCACGAGGCGCCGGATGCGCGAAGCCAGGGCAGAATCCTTGCCCGCCGCGCAGCCCGCCGTGATCGCGCCGAGCGAATGGCCGACCAGCACGCAGGACTGGATGTCGAGCGCATCGAAGAGGCCGTGCAGCCGCTGCGCGTAGTCGGCCGCGGAAGGCGCCGCAGGCGCGAGCGGCGTCGATGCGCCATAGCCCGGCGCATCCCACGCGATCACGCGGGCCTGCGGCGCGAGCTGCAAGGCAAGGCCGAGCCACGAGGCCGCACCCGAGCCGATGCCGTGCAGGCAGACGATGGCCGGGCCCGCGCCGCATTCGCGCACCGACACCACGGCACCGCCGCCGACCGGCACGGCGCGCGCCGGAAAGCGGGCCTCCAGCAGCGCCAGCTCGGAAGCGGGCAAGGCGCTCTGCGCGTGGGTGGCGGTGGCGTCGTTCATGGCCTCTTTCTTTTTCTTCAGCGCTTGATCTTCGCGAGCGGATGGTCGGCCGGATAAGTCGGCGTCACGGGCTTCTTGGCGCCGAGCATCACGCACATCAGCGCGTCTTCGTCGCCGATGTTGATTTCTTCGCGGTACACGCCGGGCGGCACCGAGATCAGGTCGCGGTCCGTCATGATGGTTTCGAAGCGTTCGCCGTCTTTTTCGATCACCACCTTGAGCTTGCCGCGGATCAGGAAGAACACTTCCTCCACGTCGGTGTGCAGGTGCGGCGGGCCTTCATGGCCGGCCGGGATCACCATGGTGGAGAAGGTGAAGTGCTCGGCCGGCACGGTGTTGACGTCCTTCGCAACGCCGGTGCCGCCGGTGCCCACGTAGCGCATCTGCGCGCGGCGGAACTTGGGGTCGAGGTCGGCCTGGAACTTGAGCGCATCCCAGTCGTACTTGCGGGTTTCGTAGCGCGCGATGCGGCTGTTCATCCACTCGGCCAGGCTGCTGCCTTCGGGCTGCGCCAGCGTGCTGCCGGCGGTATCGGTGATCTTCTGCTGTTCGGACAAATCGCTCATCGTGTTCACTCCATTCGTCGGAAAAAAATTTGAATCAGTGCATCGCAAAGCCGCCGTTGACGGCCAGCAGCTGGCCCGTCACGAAGCGCGCGAGGCCGGAAAGCAGGTACAGCGTGGCACCGCAGACATCGGCGGCCTGCTGCTCGCGCGGGATGGCGCGGCCTTCGAGGTACTTCTGGTGGCGGGCCATCGGCACGTACTCGGTGGCTTCCACCAGCGTGAGGCCGGGCGCCACGGCGTTCACCGTGATGTTGTCGCCGCCCCACTCGCGCGCCAGCGAGCGCGTCATGGAAATGACGGCGCCCTTGCTCGACGCATAGGCCAGCAGGTTGGGCGCGCCCCACAGCGCGGTGTCGGACGCGAGGTTGACCACCGCGCCGCGCCCGCTGGCAGCAAGCGCGGGGCGGCAGGCCCGGCCCATGAGCCAGGTGCCGCGCACGTTGACGTTCATCACGCGGTCCCAGGTGCCGACGTCGAGCTGGTGCGCATCGCGTCCGCCCGAGTTGGTGATGGCCGCGTTGTTGACGAGGCCGTCGAGCCCACCGAGCAGGCGAAGCGCTTCCGCGGCGCAGGCTTCGATCGAGGCCGGCTCCGACAGGTCGACTTCCAGCGCATGCGCCCGGTGGCCGGCATCGCGCAGCGCCTTGGCTTCGCCCTGGGCCAGCTCGCCGAGGATGTCGGCCAGCACCACCTGCGCGCCGGCCGCCGCGATGCACTGCGCAAACGCAAGCCCCAGCCCGCGCGCGCCGCCGGTCACGAGGATGCGGCGGCCCGCCAGCAGGTTGGCGGGCAGCTCGGCCAGCAGGGCTTGCAGGCTCGAGGGATCGGGAACGGCTTTGGGTTCGGTCATGGTGCTTTTTCAGTCGGCCTGGATGCCGAGCTCCTTGATGACCTTGCCGAAGCGCGCAAAGTCCGCGGCGTTGGTCTTGCCGAGCACGTCGGCGCTGCCGCCCACGGGCGTGGTGCCCAGCACGGCCATGCGCGAGACGATCTCGGGCATCTTCAGGATCTCGTTGAAGTGGGCGTTGAGCGTCTTGACGATCTCGGGCGGCAGGTTGCGCGGGCCCCAGAGGCCGTTCCAGGCCGTGACCTCCACGTCCTTGTAGCCGAGCTCCTGCAGCGTCGGCACCTTGGGCGCGAGCGCCGAGCGCTCGTGCGAGGCCACCGCGAGCGGCAGCATCTTGCCGTTGGCAAGGTACGGCGCCACCGGGCCCAGCGTGATGAAGGTGGCGGGCACGTGGCCGCCCAGCACGTCGTTGACCGCCGGCGCCACGCCCTTGTAGGGCACGTGCCCGAGGCTCACGCCCGCGGCGCGGTTGAACATCTCGCCCAGGATGTGCATCGGCGAGCCGCTGCCCGGGCTCGCAAAGGTCAGCGGCTTGCCGCCCTTGGCCGCGGCCACCAGGTCCTTGGCGCTTGCGAGGCCGCTGGCGCCGCCCGCCACCAGGAACAGCGGCTGGCTGCCGGTCTGCACGATCGGCGTGAAGCCGTTCAGCACGTCGTAGCCCGAGGTGCCGCCCGTCTTGAGCACCAGCTGCGCGATCGAGAAGGTGCTGGGCGAAAGCAGCAGCGTGTAGCCGTCGGGCTGCGCCTTCGAGACATAGGCGCTGCCGATGATGCCGCTGGCGCCGGGGCGGTTGTCGACCACCACGGGCTGGCCCACGCGCGCCGACAGCTTCTCGGCGAAGAGCCGCGCCAGCGCGTCGGTGTCGCCGCCGGCCGGATAGGCGACGACCAGCGTGATCGGCTTGCTCGGATAGCTGCTCTCGGCCCTGGCGGGCCCCGTGGCGCAGGCGACGCCGAGGGCGAGCGCGGCTGCAATGGCTTGTCGGCGTGTGGATGGCATGGCGTTCGTGGGGTGGATCTGTATGTTTCACTAATGAAACAGTGATTTATTAATGGAACGAGACGAAGAATACCGAGTACCAATGGCTTCGTCAATCTAGGTACAAACCCTTGAATCCGGCGCGCACGGCCGCGGCCCGCCGCGCGGACGGCGGGTGGTTTTCAGGCGGGTTGTCCGGCTGCCCGGCTCAGGCGCCGTAGCGCGCCACCGTCAGGCCTTCCATGTCGATGGCGGGGTTTCGGCCATCGATCAGGTCGGCCATCACGCGGCCGGTGCCGGCCGCCATGGTCCAGCCGAGCGTGCCGTGGCCGGTGCTCAGCATCAGGTTGGGAATGCGCGTGGCACCGATCACCGGCGTGCCGTCGGGCGTCATGGGGCGCAGGCCGGTCCAGAAGGAGGCGTCGCGCACATTGCCGCCCTTCGGAAAGAGATCGGTCACGACGTGCTCGAGCGTGTCGCGCCGCTTCGCATCGAGCCGCAGGTCGAAGCCCGAGAGCTGCGCGGTGCCGCCCACGCGGATGCGCTCGCCCAGCCGCGTGACGGCCACCTTGAAGGTCTCGTCCATCACGGTGGATTCGGGCGCGCCGCTGACGTCGGAGATGGGCACGGTGATCGAGAAGCCCTTGACCGGGTACACCGGCAGGTCGATGCCCAGTGGCTTGACCATGGCCGGCGAGTAGCTGCCGAGCGCCACCACGTAGCGGTCGGCCGTGAAGCGGCCGGCATCGGTGCGCACGGCCGTGACGCCGCCGGCATCGTGCTCGATGGCCTGGATGGCCACGCCAAAGCGGAACTTCGCGCCGGCCGCCTCGGCCAGCACGGCCAGCGCCTGCGTGAACTTGAAGCAGTCGCCGGTCTCGTCGCCCGGCAGGCGCAGCCCGCCGACGAACTTGCTCTTGACGGCCGCGAGCGCCGGCTCGTACTGCACGCAGCCTTCGCGGTCGAGCACCTGGTAGGGTACGCCGGAGGCCTGGAGCACCTCCACGTCCTTGGCGATGCCGTCGAGCTGCTGCTGGGTCCGAAAGAGCTGCAGGGTGCCGAGCGCACGCTCGTCATAGCGGATGCCGGTGTCGGTGCGCAGCGCCTTCAGGCAGTCGCGGCTGTATTCGGCAAGCCGCACCATGCGGCCCTTGTTGAGCTCGTAGCGCGCCTGCGTGCAATTGCACAGCATCGACAGGCCCCAGCGCCACATGGCCGGATCGAGCATGGGCTTGATCACCAGCGGGCTGTGCTGCATGAGCATCCACTTGATGGCCTTGAGCGGCACGCCGGGCCCGGCCCAGGGCGCGGAGTAGCCGGGCGACACCTCGCCCGCGTTGCCGAAGCTGGTTTCGAGCGCGGGCGCGGGCTGGCGCTCGAGCACCGTCACGTCATGGCCGGCGCGCGCCAGGTAGTACGCCACCGAGGTGCCGATGACACCGCTGCCGAGGATCAGAACCTGCATGAAAACACTCCCTTGAAACCATGCGCACCGATGGCCCCAGAGGGTACAGCGTCCGCGCTACGACAGGCCCAGTGCGTCTTGCAATTGCCGTGCCGTCCAGCGCCGGGGCTGCGCGGGCCACTCCTCGAGCAGCGCGAACATCCTTGCGTTGCGCGGCGCCTCCAAGTCCTGGTCCTGCGCAAGGCGCACGACCTCGCCGCTGAGCGCATCGATCTCGGTGCGGCGCCCGAGCGCCAGGTCGTCGGCCATGCTCGAGCGGGCCTTGGCATCGATGCGCAGCATGCGCGCCGCCACGATGCGAAACAGCCAGTCGGGCAGCCGCAGCACCGCCGACAGCCGCTGCGCCGGCACCGCGGCCACCTGCGCGGGCGCGATGCCGGCGCTGCCCAGCACGCCGAGCGCCTCGTCGATCAGCGCCGCAAAGCAGCGCCGGTAGCCGCGCTGCAGCAGCTCGTCGCGCAGCGGCAGGCCCGAGAGCGCATTGACCGGGTTGTTGAGGTTGAGCAGCAGCTTGCCCCACTGCACGGGCAGCAGGTCAGGGTAAAGGTCGAGCGGTACGCCGGCCCGCGCGAAGACTGGCAGCCAGGGCCGCAGCGCCGCATCGTCCTGCGCCGCCAGCCGGCCGGCCGTTCCGCGGTGGAAGGCACCGGGCCCGATCTCGGCCACGTTGTAGGGCACCATGCCCGGCAGCACCTGGAGCGTGGGCCCCACGCGCGACGCCGAGGCGCAGTTGGAGATGCCGTTCTGCAGCGAGACGACCAGCGTGCCCGCGGGCAGCGCAAAAGCCAGTTCGGCGGCGGCACTGGCCGTGGCACCGCTCTTCACGCACAGCAGCACCAGCGACGGCATCGCGCCGACGGGCACCTGCTCGCTCAGCCGAAGGCTCGCGGCCGGCAGGCGGCGCGTGCCGCCTTCCAGGTCGCTGAGCGCCAGGCCGTGTTCGGCCAGGCCCTGCAGCACGCGCGGACGGCCGACGAAAGTGACCGGCACGCCGGCCGCCGCCAGGCTGCCGCCCACGAAGCAGCCGATGGTGCCCGCCCCCATCACCAGCACTTCGCCGGGAGGCCGGCCGGGCACCTCGGCTCGGGCCATCAGGTGCGTTCCGCCACCCAGGCTTGCACCGATTGGAGCGCCGCCGGCAAGCCCGCGGCATCGGTGCCGCCGGCCATGGCCATGTCGGCCTTGCCGCCGCCCTTGCCGCCCACCTGCTGCGCGACAAAGTTGACCAGCTCGCCGGCCTTGACCTTGCCGACCGTGTCGCTCGTGACGCCCGCAGCCACCTGCACCTTGGCGCCGTCGACCGCGGCCAGCACGACCACCGCCGTCTTGAGCTTGTCCTTGAGCTTGTCCATGGTGTCGCGCAGCGTCTTGGCGTCGGCGCCGTCGAGCTTGGCCGCCAGCACCTTGATGCCGTTGACGTCGACCGCCTGCGCCAGGAGCTCGTCGCCCTTGGACGACGCGAGCTTGCCCTTGAGCGAACCCACTTCGCGCTCCAGCGCCCTCACCTGCTCCAGCACCTGCACGAGCCGGCCCTGCAGCTCGGCAGCGGGCGACTTGAGCGTGGCGGCCACGCTCTGCACCGTGGCTTCGAGCTCCTGCAGGTAGCCGAGCGCATTGGCGCCGGTGACGGCCTCGATGCGGCGCACGCCGGCGGCCACGCCGCCTTCGCTCACGATCTTGAACAGGCCGATGTCGCCCGTGCGGCCCACGTGGGTGCCGCCGCAGAGCTCGCGGCTGGAGCCGATGTCGAGCACGCGCACGCTCTCGCCGTACTTCTCGCCGAACAGCATCATGGCGCCGGTCTTCTGGGCCGACTCCATGTCCATCACGCGCGCATGCGTCTCGGTGTTGGCCAGGATCTCGGCGTTCACGCGCTTCTCGATCTCGAGGATCTGGTCGTGCGTGACGGCCGCGTTGTGCGCGAAGTCGAAGCGCGTCTTGTCGGCATCGACTAGCGAGCCCTTCTGCTGCACGTGCGCGCCCAGCACTTCGCGCAGGGCCTTGTGCATCAGGTGCGTGACCGAGTGGTTGCGCATGGTGGCGGCGCGGCGCGCGGTGTCGACCGCGGCCTTGACCGTGTCGCCCACCTTGAGCGTGCCCTGGGTCTGCGTGCCGTGGTGGCCGAACACGTCGGCCTTGATCTTCTGCGTGTCATCCACGCCGAACTGCACGCCCTCGGCCACCAGCACGCCCTGGTCGCCGACCTGGCCGCCGCTCTCCGAATAGAAAGGCGTGGTGTCGAGCACCACGATGCCGGGCTGGCCTTCCTTCAGTTGCTGCACGGCCGCGCCTTCGAAGTACAGCGCCACGACCTTGGCGTTTTCTTCGAGGTGTTCGTAGCCCGTGAAGACGTTGCCCGCGCCGCCGTATTCGACGTTGCGGTCCATCTTGAACTTGCCGGCGGCGCGGCCTGCGGCCTTCTGCTTTTCCATGGCGGCATTGAAGCCGGCCTCGTCCACGCTCACGCCGCGCTCGCGGCACACGTCGGCCGACAGGTCGAGCGGAAAGCCGTAGGTGTCGTGCAGCTTGAAGGCGACCTCGCCCGGCAGCGTCCTGGCGTCGCCGGCCAGGGCCGCGTCGAGGATTTCCATGCCGTTGGCCAGCGTCTCGAAGAAGCGTTCTTCCTCGGCCTTGAGGGTTTCGGTGATGCGCTTCTCGTCGGCCACCAGCTTGGGGTAGGCCTCGCCCATGAGCTTCACGAGGTCGGGCACCAGCTTGTGGAAGAAGGGCTTCTTCTGGCCCAGCTTGTAGCCGTGGCGAATGGCGCGGCGCACGATGCGGCGCTGCACGTAGCCGCGGCCTTCGTTCGACGGAATGACGCCGTCGGCCACCAGGAACGAGGTGGCGCGGATGTGGTCGGCAATCACCTTGAGCGAGTTGTTGCCCAGGTCCTTCTCGCCCGTCTCGCGCGCGGCGGCCTTGATGAGCGCGTCGAAGATGTCGATCTCGTAGTTGCTGTGCACGTGCTGCAGGATCGCGGCCAGGCGCTCCAGGCCCATGCCGGTGTCGACGCAGGGCGCGGGCAGCTTCTTGACCGAGCCGTCGGGCTGCATGTCGAACTGCATGAACACGTTGTTCCAGATCTCGATGTAGCGGTCGCCGTCTTCATCGGGCGAACCGGGCGGACCGCCGGGGATCTCGGGACCGTGGTCGTAGAAGATCTCGGAGCACGGCCCGCAGGGACCCGTGTCGGCCATCATCCAGAAGTTGTCGGACATGTAGCGCCCGCCCTTGTTGTCGCCGATGCGCACCACGCGCTCGGGCGGCAGGCCGATGTCCTTGGTCCAGATGTCGTAGGCCTCGTCGTCCTCGATGTAGACCGTGGCCCAGAGCTTCTCGGCCGGCAGCTTGTAGACCTTGGTGAGCAGCTCGAAGGCCCAGGTGAGCGATTCGCGCTTGAAGTAGTCGCCGAAGCTCCAGTTGCCCAACATCTCGAAGAAGGTGTGGTGGCGCGCGGTGTAGCCCACGTTCTCCAGGTCGTTGTGCTTGCCGCCGGCGCGAAGGCACGCCTGGACCGAGGCGGCGCGCACGTAGGGGCGCTTGTCTTCGCCGAGGAACACGTCCTTGAACTGCACCATGCCCGAGTTGGTGAACATGAGCGTGGGATCGTTGCCCGGCACCAGCGAGCTGGAGGCCACCACCGTGTGGCCCTTGGAAGCGAAGAAATCGAGAAAGGTCTTGCGGATGTCCGCGACCGTGATTGTGGGCTGGCTCATCTTTGGATTTCGTCTTCTGTCGAGGGCGGCCTGGCGATGGCGACCCTCTCGTCGAAACCACTGCGGCGAACCGACCTGACTGCTTGATTTGCTTGAACAATCGATTATAGGTTTCGCTTGCGGGCCGCGCCTTCGCCAGGAGGCGCCAGCGCCGCCCGGGTGCCAAAGCTAATATGGGAATTAGCGCGCAGAACCAAATGCGCCCGGCTTCGTCCCATTCATTTCAACGTGAATCAAGGAGCATGCATGGCAGGCCATGAGGCAGCACACTGGAAGATCGAGGACCTGGATTTCTCCCGCATCGCGCGGCCGGAGGTCCGCCGGGACGAAAATCTCTTCTATCTCGTGGCCTGCGCCTCGTTCGTCGAAAGCGGCTCGGACCTGTACACCCAGAACCTGGTCGACTTCTTCCGCGGCGACGACGAGGTCACCGCCTGGCTCACCCACCAATGGGAAGCCGAGGAACTGCAGCATGGCCGGGCCTTGCGCGCCTACGTGTCCCACGTCTGGCCCGAATTCGACTGGGAAGGCGCCTACCGCAGCTTCCTGGAGGAATACGCCACCTACTGCAAGGTGGAGCTGCTCGCGCCGACGCGCGGGCTCGAGCTGGCCGCGCGCTGCGTGATCGAGACCGGCACCGCCAGCTACTACCGGGCGCTGGCGCGCAGCACCACCGAACCGGTGCTGCGTGACCTGGCAAGCCGCATCGCGGCCGACGAAGTCAGCCACTACAAGCACTTCTACCGTTTTTTCCGGCGCTACCGGCAACAGGAAGGGCTGGGCCGCTTCCGCGTGCTGGGCACCATCGGCCGGCGCACGCTGGAACTCAAGAGCGAGGACGCCGACTGCGCCATCCGCCACGTGGTGCGCGCCCGCTCGCCCGGGCGGGCCGCCGACACGGCCTACATCCAGCAGCTGAGCGCGCGCATGAACAGCACCGTGCGCACCCACCTGAGCCCGGGCGCCACGCTCAAGATGCTGATGCGGCCGCTGGAACTGCCGGCCGGCGTGCAGGCCGTGGTGCAATACCCGATCCGGCAGTTCATGGAGCACGTCTTCCTGCGCTGAGGGTTCACGACCGCAAACTTTCTTTGCAATTAGTGAAAAAATTCACACTTTTTGCCTCTTTCATGTCTTCACTTGCGAGGCCGGGAAAGGGATGCTTCGCCCTTTGCCAACCAATGTGAGCGGAGCAATGGTCCATCAGGTCATTCACAACGCAACAGTCACGTTGCAGTTGTCCTTCTACTTGAGCGTCGACGAGAGGGTCGAGGCGCTTCGGGCAGCCGGCATACCGGTCGATGAAACGGGAAACGCGACAGCGGGCTACCTGTTCGTGCGAACCACGGGCCGCGTCGGCAAACGTAAGAATACCTACCGCTGGTTTGCCGCCGGCATCGGCGAAGAGGCCCACGCCGGGAACATACAGCCCCAGCCGGCATGGGCCGAGGAACAGTTCGCGCATGCGGACGAGATCGATATCGGCGCCGACCTCGTCCCGGGTGCGCCGGGTGCGCCGGCTGCACCGGAGCTCGTGCCCGCCACCGTCGCGTACCTGCGGCTGTGGAAGGAACTGGAGCAGCGCTCCCGCGACGCGGCGAGCGACCTGCACAGGAAGCAGATCGCCTACTTCCGCGACCTCGGGCCCGCGCCCGACGCGCTCGATCAGCAACTGAGGCAGGAGGCTGCGGAGGCGGCGAGCAAGTGCCTTGCAGCGGCACGGGGGCAGAACGAGCCTTCGGTTTTCCGGCGCTGACCCGGTGGCGCGCGGCGGGGCGACCTGCCCCGGGGCGCCTTCCCTTCACTGCCCTTCGCGCACGAGCGGCTGTTCCGCGGTTTGCACGGCGGCAGCCAGCTGCTTTTCGGTGCGCCACCAGGCCAGCAGCCGGTCGAAGCTGCCGTCGAAGGCGCGATCCTGCAGTGCTTCGCCAATGAACGAGCAGCGCGCCGCGGATTCCATGTCCAGCATCTGGCGGGTCGCCGTGCGGTCGCAGGCCAGGTAGGCCTGCTTGAGTTCGGCAAGCGGCATCGAGGCCGGTTTGTCCATGCCCGACTGCGCAGCTGCCATCGACGCGGCCAGGGCCAGCGGCACGGCCGCAAAAAGCATCATGCGGGAGCAATCGGGCTTCATGGCTCGCCTCCTCTCAAAAGCCCGGGGCGTCCGGCTCCGGCGCCTTGAGGGAAAGTGCCTGCTGCTGCTGCGAGAAGACCGCGCCGATGTAGCTGTCCACGCGCTCCGCGGCCACCTTCGCGTTCACTGCCGCCACCACGTGGCCGGCCTCGGCACCCGCAGGCCCGGCCGATGGCTGGCCCTGCCCGCACCCGGCGCCGGCCGCGCCGAGCCCCAAGAGTGCTGCTGCGTGAAAGATCCTGAGGAAGTCCATGTCTGCTCCTGGTGATGTCGGCATTGCCTGGGGAATCACTCGCCCTCGACGCAGAACCAGTGCCAGCGCACCACGCGCTGCCCACAGTAGCGGTCGACGACGCGCGCGATCAGTTGCGCATTGCCGGACACATCCCGGCGCCTCTCCATCCAGATCAGGGCCTCGTAGAGATCGTCGGCCTCGCCGCTCGCGTCGTACCTGTCGAACAAGGCATTGGAGAGTTGCCAGTTCGAAAGCTCGTCCCCGCTGGCCGCTTCGTTGCGCAGCAGACCGAGCCGGGACGCTCCTGCAACGGCCGGCAGCGGCACCGCGGCCATGCTGCGCGGGGCCACGACGTTGGAAGGCGGACTGCCTGCCGCGAACGCCAGCAAGGCGCCGGAGGCCAGCGCACCCGCAGCAAAGGAGCCGGCGAGCTGAATGACGCGGTCGTACATGGCGGGCTTCCTTGCGGCAACGGGATGCGCCAGCGTAGGCAATCCAAGCCGCCGCCGCGTCATCCGAAGCAATGAGGCCCGCCCTCGGGACTGACGGTAGAATCCGCGCCTGCTGCGGGTGTAGTTCAATGGTAGAACGGCAGCTTCCCAAGCTTCATACGAGGGTTCGATTCCCTTCACCCGCTCCACCAGCCCCGCACTCCTGCGCGGCCTGCACGCCGCTCACAGCCGCCGCGCAAGCTTCGACCGGCTCTCCTCGGTCCGCATCCTGTTGATCTCGGCCATCCCCTCCTTGGTGATGCGCTTCACGATGGCGTTGCGTGCGTTCTTGTATTTGCCCGAGCCGTCCAGCGCCGGCGCTATTTCAGCTTCGATCAGGCCCGTTGCCTTGAGGACGGACACGTGTCGAACGTCTGCGGGAGTCACTACTTTCTTGGGCAGCGGTACGTGCTGGAGGCTCATCAGGAAAGTCAAAGGCATGCGGATCCCTCGATTGGTGTTGTTGCCGAAATGTTCCTTCGCGTGAATTTCGAAAAAAGTCTTTCCCTGCCGCGTTGGCTTGTCGGACGCAAGCCAGCCGCGTTGTAGCGAAGACGCCAACTTAAGCACTAAAGCAAGGAGGCCCTCCGAAGCGGGTCGGAAGGCCGGGGGCTCGGGCCGCCGAGGCTGGCGCAACCAGGGGGCCGAGTAACAGATGGAGATGGTACCTAGGTACCCACTATCCCGCCAGATCGAAGCAGCAGCCCGCGTAGTAGGGCTTGTCGCCGCCCTCGACGAACGGCACCTCGATCGGCTTGCCTTCGTTGCGCCAGGCATCGCGGCGCTTGTAGCCGGCATCCCTGAGTTCGGCCCACAGCTCCTCGACGTGCTGGATGCGGTAGGGGCAGAACGCGATGCCGATGCTGTTGATCGTGTAGATGGTGCGCTCGGGGTGCACGGCCGTCGTGTTCAGCACGATGCGCCTGGGCTTCACGGCAAGCCCCGACAGGATCTCGGCGATGCGCTGCGGCAAATACTGCAGGCTGCCCGAGGCAAAGAGCACGTCGCAGCCGCTGGCGCCCTGGTAGTCGGTGGTGAAGTCCAGCTGCGCGGTGGCGTCGCGCTGCACGGCCAGCTCCTTGCCTGACTGCACCACCCCGGGCACGTCGCAGACCGTCCAGCGCAGGCTGTCGGGGTAAGGCAGGACGCGGCGGAATGCGTAGTACTTGATGCCCACGTGGCCGCCCAGGTCGAACACGCGCCGCATGCCCTCGTCGAACGATCTCCCGAGCCAGAAAAGGCCGGGGTAGTCGTAGAAGTAGATCTGGTGGGTGTAGAGCTCGCCGGCCGCCTTGGCGTTGCTGTAGCCGACGGCCTTCGACTCCGGCGCGCCGGCCTCGGCGGCGGCAAAGCTCTCGAAGGAGCCCATGAAGAGGTTCTCGGTCTCGTTGACCAGGAACTTGCGCCTGTAGGCTTCGGCGCGGTGACGCAAGGGCAGCAGGTTGGGAAGCATGGGCTGGTTTCCTCATTGGCTGAAATGCACCCCTGGCGATTCGGGTGCCGCACGGACGAACTTCCGGCAAGAGCCGGCGCTTTTCGGATTTGCTGCGGACCTCCAGGCCTTGAATTGCTATCAAAACGCCACAAACCCGATTGATTTATTAAATTTACAAAAAAATCGGCCTGAATCCTGTCAATCGGCGAGGCAGCCGACCACCCTGGAGTTACACAACTGCGGCGCCCCCTCGGGGAATATCTTCATATTCACCCGAAGCCAAGTCAATTAATGGCTACCTTGCCCCGCGCGGGTAGCGATTACATCCATTGCGCTTCGCGGCCCCACCCAATCTGCTCCCGGCAGACCGGCTGCGGCATCTGGCGCAGGTGATGCCGGGCTGCCGGCACTCCCCTGTCTCGCCTCTACCCCGCCTCCCCATTTTGCAGATGTATTTGGCTTGCGCAGCAGCGGTTTGCCATGTTTTCGACAGGCGCTTTGTCATGGTCGCAAGCAGTGCGGCCGGGGGCGCTTGTCTCCCTCTGGAGGGGGCGCATTGCTCATGCGCGGCAGCGGCGCAATTCCTACAGTGAGTTCCCTGGGCCAATGCCTTCCGTGAAAACGCCTGCTCCTCCGTTCGGGCGGAATCGGGGAAAGGCGCCCGAAATGGGCGCTGGTTACCCTGTTCGAGCGATATGAGGTAGTACGAGTATGTAACGAATGATTCGGGAATGTAACCTGACAAACTTTGATCAACACCACGCCAGACAAAGCCTCTAGGATTGCCTCGAAATAGAAACTAACGTACTAATGAATTTTTATTGGCCAATTGCCAATTCATGAATCCCATCTATTGCATGCATTCTTTCTTCCGTTTTTTCTATGAAAATTCAAATAGCCGATCCGGCGCCATCCGCGCCCCCCCGACTTTCATTGGATGATCTGTTCGTTTCGCGCCTCAATTCGGACAGGCCGGACGAACGGATCCAGGACTCGGTGGCGCTCGGGGAGCAGGGCACGCTGCGCTGGACGCAATGGCTCGACGCCACCGGCCAGCTGCCCGACGCCCCCTTTGCGGCGGCGTGGCTCCTGCTCCAGGCGCGCTGGCTCGGCGAACAGCAGCCGGATCCGTCCGAATCGGCCCGCACCTGGCTGGCCTCGCTCGACCAGGAACGGCGCCAGACGGCTACCGCGGGCTCGGCAGGCTCGCCGGAGCCATCGCCGAAAGTTCTCTGGCTGGGCTGCGACCCCGGCGTCGACGGCGTCCAGGCCCCCCTCCTCCTCTGGCTGAGCACCACCGCATCGGGCGCGCCGCGCCTTCACGCCAGTGCCGCAGCAAGCCTGCTGGACGCGGCATCGGTGCAGCAGCTGCTGGCAGCCATTGCCGACACCGCCGCCGATCTGCTCGAGCGGCCCGAATGCCCGCTCCGCGAGATCCGCACCCTGCCCGCCGCCGACCGCGCGCGCCAGCTCGCCGACTGGAACACGCCCCCCGCTCCCCTTGACCCGAGCCTCACCGTGGTGGGCCTGTTCGCGCGCCAGGCCGCGGCCGCGCCCGATGCCATGGCGCTCGCGCAAGGCGATGCGCAGATGAGCTACGGCGAACTGGAGCGCCAGTCCGGCCAGCTCGCGCAGCGCCTGCAGCACCTGGGCGTGCGTGCGGGCGACAACGTGGGGCTGGTGCTCGACAGGTCGATCGAGGCCGTGGTGGCGCAGCTGGGCGTGCTCAAGGCCGGCGCGGCCTATGTGCCGGTGCCGACGGATTTCCCGCCCGAGCGCATCGCCTTCATGCTCGAGCAGGCGAACGCGCAGCAGGTGGTCAGCACCTCGGCGCTGCGCCACCTGGTGCCCGCCTCCCGTGCGCTGCTGCTGCTCGACGAAGCCGAGGACACCGAACCCGCGCCCTGGAGCGCTCCCGCCATCGACGGCGAATCGGTGGCCTACGTGATGTACACCTCGGGCTCCACGGGCACGCCCAAGGGCATCGAGATCTGCCACCGCGCGATCCTGCGGCTGGTCGTCGGCATCGACTATGCGCAGCTGGCGCCGGGCCGCAGCGTGCTGCACGCCGCGCCGCTGGGCTTCGATGCCGCCACCTTCGAGATCTGGGGCCCGCTGCTCAACGGCGGCTGCTGCGTGGTGCATGGCGAGCGCGTGCCCACGGGCGCGGGCCTGGCCGGCACCATTGCGCGCCACCAGGTGCACACCGCCTGGCTCACGGCGGCGCTGTTCAACGCGGTGATCGACGACGACCCGGCGCATCTTTCGGGCCTGCGGCATCTCATCACCGGCGGCGAAGCGCTGTCGGTGCCGCACGTGCGGCGCGCGCTGGCCGCGCTGCCGGCGCTTGCGCTCAGCAACGGCTACGGGCCGACCGAATGCACCACCTTCGCGGCCACCCACCGCATTCCGGCGGCGCTGCCCGCCGACCTGCGCTCAGTGCCGCTCGGCCGGCCGATCAAGGACACCGTGCTGCGCGTGCTGAGCCCTTCGATGGACCTGCTGCCTAGCGGCCTGGTGGGCGAGCTGTGCATCGGTGGCCATGGGCTCGCGCGCGGCTACCTGCGGCAGCCGCAATTGACCGAAGAGCGCTTCGTGCCCGATCCGTTCGGCGCGCCGGGCGATCGCCTCTACCGCACCGGCGACCTGGCGCGCTGGCTGCCCGACGGCACCATCGAATTCATCGGCCGGCGCGACGGCCAGGTCAAGATCCACGGCCACCGCATCGAGACCGGCGAGGTCGAGGCGGCCATCCTCTCGCACCTCGCGATCCAGGCCTGCGCCGTCGATGCGCGGCCCGACGCCGATGGGCAGCTGCGCCTGGTGGCCTACCTCGTCGCACGCTCGCACAAGCTCTCGTGGGATGCGCTGCGCACGCACCTGGCCGCGCGCCTGCCCGCGGCGCTGCTGCCCTCCGCGCAGGTCTGGCTCGCGCAGCTGCCGGTCACGCCCAACGGCAAGCTCGACCGCCGCGCGCTGCCCGAACCGGCGGCCGAGCGGCCCGATCTGGCGCAGCCCTTCGAGGAAGCGCGCAGCGCCGCCGAGCAGCGCGTGTGCGAAGCCTTCGCCCGCGCGCTGCACATCGAGAAGGTCGGGCGCAACGACAACTTCTTCGACCTGGGCGGCGATTCGCTGCGCGTGCTGCAGGTGCTGGCCGAACTGCAGCAGGACAGCGCGCAGCCGCTGTCGACCAACCTGTTCTTCCGCCATCCGACGCCGAGCGCCATCGCGGCCGAGCTGGAGACGGCCGCCGCCGGCGATGCGGCGCCCGCAGCCGCCGCCGCGCCGCGCACAGTGCACGAGCAACAGCAACAGCAGCCCGCCGAGCCCGACGCCCACATGTCGGATGCGATTGCGCTGATCGCCACCGCGGGGCGCTTTCCGGGTGCGGCCGATGTCGAGCAGTTCTGGGAGAACCTCGTTGCCGGCCGCGACACCATCAGCTTCTTCGACGACGACACGCTCGATGCCGGCGTGAGCGACGCGCTGCGCAAGGACCCGGCCTACGTGCGGGCCCGCGGCGTGATCGAGGGCATCGAGAACTTCGACGCCGCCTTCTTCGGCATCGGCCCGAAGGACGCCGCGCTGATGGACCCGCAGCAGCGCGTGTTCCTGGAGATCTGCTGGGAATGCCTGGAGCGCGCGGGCTACGTGCCCGATGCCGCGCCGGGCCCGGTCGGCGTGTATGCCGGCATGTACAACGCCAGCTACTTCCAGCGCCACGTCGCCACGCGGCCCGACCTCATCGAAGCGGTGGGCGAGTTCCAGGTGATGCTGGCCAACGAGAAGGACTACATCACCACGCGCGTGGCCAACCGGCTCAACCTGACGGGGCCGGCGGTGAGCATCCATACCGCCTGCTCGACCTCGCTGGTGGCGGTGGCCCATGCCTTCCACGCACTGCGCACCGGCCAGTGCTACATGGCGCTGGCCGGCGGGGCCTCCGTCACCTGCCCGCCGCGCAGCGGCTACCTGTACCAGGAAGGCTCGATGCTCTCGCCCGACGGGCACACGCGCAGCTTCGACGCGCAGGCCCAGGGCACGGTCTTCAGCGACGGCGCCGCGGTGGTGCTGCTCAAGCGCCTGGCCGACGCGCAGGCCGACGGCGACACCATCTATGCGGTGCTGCGCAGCGCCTGCGTCAACAACGACGGCGGCACCAAGGCCAGCTTCACCGCGCCCAGCGTGGACGGGCAGGCCGCCGTGATCCGCGCGGCGCTGGCGGCAGCCAACGTGGACGCGCGCAGCATCTCCTACGTGGAGGCGCACGGCACCGCCACGCCGATGGGCGACCCGGTCGAGGTCGAGGCACTGACCTGCGCCTATGCCGAGCACACCGGCGCGCTGGGCTACTGCACGCTCGGCTCGCTCAAGAGCAACGTGGGCCACATGGTGACGGCCGCGGGGGCCGCCGGCCTCATCAAGGCCGCGCTCTCGCTGCACCACGAGGCGATTCCGCCGACCGCGCACTTCAGCGCACCCAACCCGGCGATCGACTTCGCGCGCACGCCCTTCTACGTGAGCGGCAGCCTGCAAGCCTGGCCGCGCACCGGCCAGCCGCGGCGCGCCGGCGTCAGCGCCTTCGGCGTGGGCGGCACCAACGCGCACATCATCCTCGAGGAAGCGCCCGCGCGGCCTGCCACGGCCAGCGCCGCGGGGCCGCAGGTGCTGCCGATCTCGGCCCGCTCGGAGGCCGCGCTGGCGGTGGCCACGGAACAGCTGGCCGCACACCTCGACGCGACGCCCGGCGTGCCGCTGGCCGATGTGGCGTACACGCTGAGCGTCGGCCGCAAGGCGCATGCCTTCCGCCGCGCGGTGGTGGCCGGCGATGCGGCGCAGGCCGTGGCCGCGCTGCGCGCGGGCGACAGCCCGTGGCGCGCCAGCGGCCGCGTCGATGCGCGCGCGCCGCAGCCGGTGCTGATGTTCCCGGGCCAGGGCGCGCAGTACACCGGCATGGGCAAGATCCTGCACGCCAACGATCCGGTGTTCGCAGCCGCCTTCGACACCTGCCTGAAGGCCTTCGGCAGCGCGGTGGACTTCGACCTGCGCGAGCGCATGTTCGGCGACGATCCGCAGGCGCTGCTGCCCACCGCCGTCACGCAGCCCGCGATCTTCGCCATCGAGTACGCGCTGGCGCGCCGGCTGCTCTCGCTGGGCGTGCGGCCGCATGCGCTGATCGGCCACAGCGTGGGCGAGTTCGTGGCCGCGGTGATCGCCGGCGTGATGCGGCTGGAAGACGCGGCCCGGCTGGTGGCCCGCCGCGGCGCGCTCATGCAGGCGCAGCCCGCGGGCGCGATGCTGTCGGTGCGCCTGGGCGCGGCCGAACTCTCGGCCCGGCTCGGGCCGCTGCTCTCGCTGGCCGCGGACAACGGACCCACGGCCTGCGTGGTGGCCGGCCCGTTCGACGCGATCGAAACGCTGCGCGCCTCGCTGCAGGAAGAAGACATCGCGAGCCGCCAGCTGCAGACCTCGCACGCCTTCCATTCCTCGATGATGGATGGCGCCGTCGCGCCCTTCGAGGCACTGGTCGGCGAAGTGGCGCTGCATGCGCCCACGGTGCCGATCTTCTCGACGCTCACGGGCCGCCTGCTCGAAGAGGCCGAGGCCACCAGCCCCGCCTACTGGGCCCGCCACCTGCGCAGCACCGTGCAGTTCTCGCCCGCCGTGCGCAGCGCCATGGCGCAGGCGGTGCGCCCGCTCTTCATCGAGGTGGGGCCCCGCAACACGCTGGCCACGCTGGTGCGCCAGCACGGCGCGGCCGAAGTGATGCCGCTGCTGCACGGCGAGCCCGCCGACGAGGCCCGCACGCTGCGCCTGGCGCTGGCCCGCCTCTGGACCTGCGGCGCGGACGTGGAGCTGTCGCGCCTTTCCGTTCGCACCGGCGCACAGCGCGTGCGCCTGCCCACCTACCCCTTCGAACGCAAGCGTTTCTGGGTCGACATCGCAGCGGCCGCGGCGAGCCCGGCCATCCCCTCGCCGGTTTTGCCGCCGGCCCAGCTGCCCGTTGCCCCATCCACGCCCGCGCTCTCCGTTCCACCCACCTTCTTGGAGCCGACCGTGACAGCTGCAGTGCCCCCGCCACTTCCCTCTTCTCCCGCGTCCCCCGCCCTTGCTGCGCCCACCGAATCCATGGACACGCGGCTGCGCTCCCTGTTCGAGGACATCTCCGGCATCGACATGATGCAGGCCGAGGGACATGCCGCCTTCGGCGAGCTGGGCCTGGATTCGCTCACGCTGACGCAGGTCGCCACGCAGATCAAGAAGCGCTTCAAGGTGAACCTGAGCTTTCGCCAGCTGATGGAGAACTACCGCAGCTTCGACACCCTGTCCGCCTTCCTGCGCGAGAGCCTGCCGCCCGAGCCCGTGGTTGCGGCTGTATCCGCACCTGCATCCGCTGCTGCGGTGCCGCTGGCGATGGCCGCGCCGGTGCAGGCAGCGGCCGCGCAGCCGCCGGCCGCGTTCCTCCCCGGGGTGACCGTGCCGGCCGCGGGCGGCGACATCGGCAGCGGGCCGATCGTCCAGCTGGTGGCGCAGCAGATGGAACTGATGCGGCGCCAGCTCGCGCTGCTGTCGGGCGCGGCCATCGAGACGCTGCCCGTTGCGTCCGCCATGCCGGCTGCCGCCGCAAGCACCGCGGCCGTGGCGGCGCAGCCCGCCGCCGACGAACCCGCCCCGGCCAGGGAGCCGCAGCGCTACGACGTCACCAAGGCCTTCGGCGCGATCGCGCGCATCCACACCCAACGCACCGCCGAGCCGAGCGGCCGGCAGAAGGCGCGGCTGGCGGCCTTCATGCGGCGCTATGTGGAACGCACGCAAAAGAGCAAGCAGTTCACCCAGGCCAACCGCCCGCACATGGCCGACCCGCGCGTGGTCAACGGCTTCCGGCCGCTGACCAAGGAGATCACCTACCAGATCGTGATCGAGCGCTCCAAGGGCTCCAGGCTCTGGGACCTGGACGGCAACGAATACGTCGATGCGCTCAACGGCTTCGGCATGAACATGTTCGGCTGGCAGCCCGATTTCGTGCAGGAAGCGGTGCGCAAGCAGCTCGACGCGGGCTACGAGATCGGCCCGCAGCATCCGCTGGCGGCCGAGGTCACCGCCCTCATCTGCGAGCTCACGGGCTGCGATCGCGCCGCCCTGTGCAACACCGGCTCCGAAGCCGTGATGGCCGCGCTGCGCATTGCGCGCACGGTCACCGGGCGCAGCACCGTGGTGGTGTTCACCGGCTCCTACCACGGCACCTTCGACGAGGTGCTGGTGCGCGCCGGCAAGGGCGGCAAGGGCTTGTCTGCGGCTCCGGGCGTGATGAGCGGCATGTTCGGCGACATCCGCGTGCTGGACTACGGCACGGCGGAGGCGCTGGCCTTCATCCGCGAGAACGCGGACGACCTGGCCGCGGTGCTGGCCGAGCCGGTGCAAAGCCGCCGGCCCGACTTCCAGCCGCGCGAGTTCCTGCAGGAGGTGCGCACCATCACCGAGAAGAGCGGCACCTGCTTCATCTTCGACGAGGTCATCACGGGCTTTCGCGTCGGCCTGGGCGGCGCGCAGGAACTGTTCGGCGTGCGCGCCGACCTCGCCACCTACGGCAAGGTGATCGGCGGCGGTTTTCCGGTGGGCGTGATCGCCGGCAAGCGGGCCTTCATGGACGCGCTCGACGGCGGCGCCTGGCAGTACGGCGACGACTCGATCCCGGGCGTGGGCGTGACCTACTTTGCCGGCACCTTCGTGCGGCACCCGCTCGCGCTGGCCGCGGCCAAGGCCTCGCTCACGCACCTGAAGGAAGCCGGCCCCTCGCTGCAGGCCGGCCTCACGGGCAGCACCGCCGCCATGGCCGACGAGCTCACGGCCTGGTGCGCCGAGGTGGGCGCGCCGATCGCGATCCGCCAGTTCGCCTCGCTCTGGCGCGTGAGCTGGCTCGAGGAGCATCCGCTGCAGGACCTGCTGTTCGCCATGATGCGCAGCCGCGGCGTGCACATCCTGGACAACTTCCCCTGCTTCCTCACTAGCGCGCACAGCGCCGAGGACATCGCCACCATCCAGCGCGTCTTCAAGGAGTCGGTGGCCGAGATGCAGGAATCGGGCTTCCTGCCGCGCCGCGCGACGGTGATCACGGGTTTCGACTACCGCAAGCGCTGCGAAGAAGACGGCTCCGTCCTCGCCCGCGACGTCGACGGCCAGCCCTTCTGGTACGTGCCCGACGCCGCGAGCCCCACCTCCCTCATCAATGGAAAGGCCGCAGCATGAACGCCGTTCTCCGCCCCGCCGCCACCGGCGGCCTCATCGAATGCGTCATACCGACAACCGAGTCGCAGCGCGAGATCTGGCTCGGCGCGTCGATGAGCACCGACGCCTCGCTGGCCTACAACGAATCGGTGCTGCTGCGCCTGCGCGGGCCGCTGGACACCGGCGCCATGGCGCGTGCCGTGGCGCAGCTGGTCGAACGGCACCAGGCGCTGCGCGCCACCATCTCGCCGGACGGCAGCTGCATGCTGGTCAGCCGGCCCGGCGAAGGCATGCTGGAGCAGCAGGACCTGAGCGGCCTCCTGCCCGAGGCCCGGGCGCTGGCGCTGAAGGCCGCGCATGACGACGCGGTCTGCACGCCCTTCGCGCTGGAGCACGGCCCGCTGTTCCGCGCGGTGCTCTTGCGGCTCGGCGATGCCGAGCATGAGCTCGTGATGTCGGCCCACCACGTGGTGTGCGACGGCTGGTCCTGGATGGTCATCAGCGAGCAGCTCGGCCATCTCTACGCCGAGCAGGCCGGCAGCGGGCAGCCGCTGAAGCCCGCGCCCAGCTATGCGGAATTCGCCGCCGAGGAAGCCGCCGAGGCTGCCCATCCCGACATGCAGCCGCACGTGGACTACTGGCTGGAGCGCTTCGCGGGCGGCACCCTGCCGGTGCTCGACCTGCCGGTGGACCATCCGCGGCCCGCCGTGCGCACCTTCCATTCGCGGCGCACCGAACGCCTGCTCGACCGCCGCCTCGTGAGCAGCCTGCGCTCCATGAGCGCGAAGACCGGCGCCAGCCTGTTCGCGGGCCTGTTCAGCGGCTTTGTCGCCACGCTGCACCGGCTCACGGGGCAGGACGACATCGTGGTGGGCATTCCCGCGTCGGGCCAGGTCGCGCGCGACATGCCCGGCCTGGTGGGCCACTGCGTGAACCTGCTGCCGCTGCGCGTGGCGGTCCATGCCCAGCTTCGCTTCGATGCCCTGCTGAGCGAATGCAGCACCACGGTGCTCGACGCCTTCGAGCACCAGGCTCTCACCTATGGCGCCTTGCTGGGCAAGCTGTCGCTGCAGCGCGACCCGAGCCGGCTGCCGCTGGTGAGCGTGGCGTTCAACGTCGACCCCGACGTGGCGAGCAGCGCGCAGACCTTCCCGGGCCTCGAAGTCGCGCAGGACACGATCGCGCGCCAGTACGAGAACTTCGAACTCTTCCTGAACCTGCGTCCGCTCGACGGCGGGCTGCAGATCGAGACGCAGTACAACACCGACCTGTTCGACGAGGCCACGGTGCAGCGCTGGCTCGACATCTTCGAATGCGTGCTGCGCTCGGCCGTGCGCAACCCCGGCGAGACGGTCGGCCGGCTCGAGGTGCTGTCGCCCGAGGCCGCGCAGGAACTGATCGCGCTGCAGCCGCCGCGCACGCCGCTGGAGGGCGCGCCGCATGCGCTGGCCCGCTTCCTGGCGCGCGTGCCGCTGCAGCCCGAGCGCCCCGCGGTGCGCGACGGTGCGCGGGTCTGCAGCTATGCCGAGCTCGATGCCGAGTCCAACCGCCTGGCGCGGGCGCTGCGCGCACGCGGCGTGCGCCGCGGCGAGCGCGTGGGGCTGTGCCTGGAACGCAGCATCGAGATGGTCACCGCGCTGGTGGCGGTGCTCAAGGCGGGCGCCGCCTACGTGCCGCTCGACCCCGGGTTTCCGCAGGCACGGCTGGAGCACTACGCCAAGGACGCCGGGCTCTGCCTGCTGCTGACTTCGTCGGACATCGCGGTGGCGCCGCGCAACTGGCGCGCCGACGCGGCCGAGCGGGTGTTCGAGATCGACCGCCACAGCGCCTGGCAGCAGGAAAGCGGCGAGCCGCTGCCGCCGAGCGGCGATGATGCCGGCCCCGACGACGGCGCCTACGTGATCTACACCTCGGGCTCCACCGGCCTGCCCAAGGGCGTGTGCGCGCGGCACCACTCGGTGGTGGTCCTGCTCCAGTGGATGCAGCGCAAATCGGCCCTGAGCCCGAACGACCGGATCGCCGCGGTGACCACCCTGTCCTTCGACATGGCGGTGCCGGAGCTGCTGCTGCCGCTGTCGGGCGGCTCCGAGATCGTGATGGTGCAGCGCGAGGTGGCCATGGACGGCAACCGCCTGTGCCGGCTGCTCAAGGAAGAGCGCATCACCTTCCTGCAGGCCACGCCCGGCATGTGGCAGCTGCTGCTCGATGCCCAGTGGCCCGGCGCGCCCGGCTTCCGCGGCTGGACTGGCGGCGAGCCGCTGCGGCCCAGCATGGCGTTCGCGCTGTGCGAGCGCATGGACGAGTTCTGGAATGGCTACGGACCGACCGAGACCACCGTGTATTCCACGGCCTGGCTGGTGCGGCCGGACATCGTCGCCTCGCGCGGCGTGTCGATCGGCCACCCCGTCGACAACACCGAGATCTGGATCCTCGACGGCGACCTGCAGCCCTGCCCGATCGGCGTTCCGGGCGAGATCTGCATCGCGGGCGACGGCCTGGCGCTGGGCTACATCGACCGCCCCGAACTCACGGCCGAGCGCTTCGTGGCCGCGCGC
Source organism: Variovorax sp. 01N425 (assembly GCF_056399465.1). Taxonomy (NCBI): domain Bacteria; kingdom Pseudomonadati; phylum Pseudomonadota; class Betaproteobacteria; order Burkholderiales; family Comamonadaceae; genus Variovorax; species Variovorax sp. 01N425. Next base: position 361,556 of record NZ_JBFTRJ010000004.1, read on the forward strand.
ATCTTCGGCAGCGCCAAGACGGTGTACCGCACCGGCGACCGCGGCCGCTGGCGCAACGACGGGCTCATCGAGCACCTGGGCCGGCTCGACTTCCAGCTCAAGGTGCGCGGCTACCGCATCGAGCCCGGCGAGATCGAGGCGCGCTGCTGCGAGGTGGCCGGCGTCTCGCGCTGCGTGGTGGTGGCGCGCGAAGACAGCCCCGGCGATGTCCGGCTGGTGGCCTACCTGGCGCTGACGCCCGGCGTCGACTTCGAGCTGGACGTGCTGATGGCGCACCTGCGCGAGAGCCTGCCGGCCTTCATGCTGCCGCAGCACGTGGTGGCGCTGGACGCGCTGCCCACGCTGCCCAACGGCAAGGTCGACCGGGTCTCGCTGCCCGCGCCGCAGGCGGTGTCGCGCGACGAGGCACGGCGCGGCGCCGGCCCGCGCACCGAATGCGAACGCAAGGTGCTCGCCACCATGGAAAAGGTGCTGAGCCTGCCGGGCCTGGACATGCGCGACGACTTCTTCACGATGGGCGGGCATTCGCTTTTGGCCTCGCGCCTGACCACGCTCCTGAGCCGCGAGTTCCAGATCACGCTGCCGCTGCGCTCGCTGTTCGAAGCGCCCACGGCCGAGAAGCTGGCCGCCGTGGTCGAGGGCCTGCAGCGCGTGGGCGCCGGCGCGCAGGCGCCGCTGCCCTGCCGCATCGACCGCAAGACGGCGCCGCTCACGCCCGCGCAGGAGCGCATCCGCTTCATGGAAGACCTGCACCCGGACCGCTCGGTCTACAACGCGCCCGCGGCGCAGCGCCTGACCGGCGTCTTCGATGCCGAGCGCTTCGAGGCCGCGTTCAAGGAAATCATCCGCCGCCAGCCCGCCATGCGCACCCGCATGGGGACCGATCCGCACACCGGCCAGCCGGTCCAGCTGATCGCGGAAGCGGTGGATTTCTCGCTGCCCTTCGTCGACCTGCGCGGCCTGCCGGCCGACCAGCGCGAGGCCGAGCTGGCCGAACGCATGCAGGAGCTCGCCGACCGGCCGATCGACATCCACCGCGCGCCGATGCTGCATGCGGCGGTGTTCCAGCTCGACGTGCACGAGCATGTGTTCGTCTTCGTGCCGCACCACCTGATCTGGGATGGCTGGTCCTTCGACCTGCTGCAGCGCGAACTCTCCGCCATCTACGACGCGGCGGAGCGCGGCCGGCCGCACGGGCTGGCGCCCATCGCCACCACGCAGGGCGACTATGCCGAGTGGCTGGCCCACTGGATGAAGGAGCCCTCGTTCCAGGACCAGCTCGACTTCTGGCTCAAGCGCTTTGCGAGCGCGCCGATGCCGCGCCAGCCCAACACCGACATGCCGCGGCGCGCCGGCAAGAGCGGCCAGGGCGGCGCCCACTGGATCCGCGTCGACCTGGCCACCACGCAGCAGCTGCGCAAGGTGGCGCGCGACATGGACGTGACGCTCAGCATGCTGACCTTCGGCGTGTATGCGTTTGCCATGAGCAGCATCATCGGCTCTGAGACCATCGTCATCGCCAACCCGGTGCGCGGCCGCCAGCAGCCCGAGACGGAAGACGTGATCGGCTTCTTCAACAACGTGCTGCCGGTGTCGCTGCAGGTCGGCCTGCAGCAGCCGCTCGCGGAGTTCATGCGCTACGTGAAGCGCGAGCTGCTCTCGCTCATGAACTACCAGCAGGTGCCGTTCGAGCGCCTCATGGCGGAGCCCGCGCTGGCCGCGCGCATCCGCGCGGTCGGGCCCTACCAGGCGATGTTCTCGTTCCAGGATGCGCGCGACCGTGCGCGCCGGCTCGGCAGCCTGCAGACGCGGCAGCTGCACCTGATGCAGCGCGGCGCCACCGACGACATCGGCGTGTGGCTGATGGACAAGCCGCACGGGCTGGAAGGCGCGCTGATCTACAACGCCGACATCTACCTGCGCGAGACCGGGGCGCAACTGCGCGACCGCTATCTCGAGCTGCTGCAGAAAGTGGCTGAACGTCCCGAGGCCTCGCTGGCCGAGCTCGCGAGCGAAGAAGGCTCCGCGAGCGCCGCCTACCTGCGCAGGCTCGCGGCCGTCGATCCGCTCAGGGCCGCGGCGCCGGTGGATGCGCCGGCCGGTGCCGCGGCCGCGGAGGAAGGCAGCATCCTGATCCCCGAGCACGCGCGGCTCGCGCAGATCTGGGCCTCGGTGATCGGGATCGACGTCAACGACATCCGCTCGAGCGACAACTTCTTCGACCTCGGCGGAGATTCGCTGCTGGTGCTGCGCGCGATCCAGCAGGCCGAGAAGACGCTGGGCTACCGCGTGCAGCCGCGCCGCTACCTGTTCGAGAACCTCGGGCAGATCGCCTCGTCCGCGCAGCAGGCCGCGGAGGACGCGGAGCTCTCGGATCTCGGAAAACTGCCGCTCGGCAACCTGAAGGGCACGGCGCGCAGCGACGGCCTGCTGAGCCGCGCCTTCGGCAACTGGCTGCGCAAGGAGTGATTCATCATGGTCTCCGCAGCTTTCTCCCTGACTTCCGTCGATGCGCCGGTCTGCCGGTATCTCGAACTGGACGGCGAACCCGGCCCCGAGGCCGAGCGGCTCCTCTCCGACGAGGAACTGGAGCGCGCCGCGCAGTTCCGGTTCGCGGCCGACCGGCAGCGCTTCGTGGCCGCGCATGCCGCGCTGCGCTGCGCGCTGGCTGCGCAGACGGGCGAACGCCCCGAGGCGCTGCGCTTCACCCGCAGCGCATTCGGTAAGCCTTCGCTGTCGGGCTGGCCGCGGCTGCGGTTCTCGCTGAGCCACAGCCTGGGGCTGGGACTGCTCGCCATCGGCGAGCGCGGTCCGCTGGGGGCCGACGTCGAGCTGCTGCGGCCGATTCCCGACGCGCTCGCGCTGGCCGCGCAGCATTTCACGGACAGCGAGAGCGAGGCGCTGCTGGCCCTGCCCGCCGCCGAGCGCGAGCATGCCTTCCTGACCTGCTGGACGCGCAAGGAAGCCTGCCTCAAGGCCATCGGCCTCGGGCTGATCGTGCCGACCGAGCGCTTCGAGGTGGGGCTGGAGCCGGACTGCCGGAGCGTGGAAGTGCCCGTGGCCGGCCGCATCCTGTGGCTCGTGCTGCAGCCCGCGCCGCCGCGCGTGGACAGCGTGGGAGCGATTGCGGAATGGCGGCAGACGCACGTGCGCGCCAGCGTGCCGAGTTTCGCGGCGCAGACCTGCACCCGCTCCCGCTCGGCGGAAAGGCGCGCAGCGCAAAGGGTGCCGCAATGAACGCACACCCCTTCATGTTCGGACCGGCGTCGCGCCAGATCTTCGGTGTGTTCCATGCCGCCGGCGACGGACGGCACGGCAGTACCGCGGTGCTCGTGTGCCCGCCCTTCGGCCAGGAGGGCCTGCGGACCCACCGCTTCTTCAAGGTGCTGGCCGAGCGCCTCGCGCGCTCGGGCATTGCCACGCTGCGCTTCGACTTCCACGGCGCGGGCGACTCGCCCGGCGATGAAAGCGAAGGCGAGCTCGACGGCTGGCGCCGGGACCTGTGCTCGGCCCACGAGGAGCTGCGCCGCAGGGCCCCGGGAAGCCGCATCGTCTGGGTCGGCGCGCGGCTGGGCGCCACCCTGGCCGTGCTGGCGGCGCGCAACGGGCGCTGCGACCCGGCGCGGCTCGTGCTGTGGGAGCCGGTGATCGACGGCCGGCGCTATGCGCGCCACCTGCGCGAGCAGCATGTGGCGGCCATCGACACGACCTTCTGCATTCCGGACCTGGTCTGGCGCCGCAACCTTGCGCAGGACCCCGACGCGCTGCCCGAAGAAGCGTTGGGCACCGTGCTGTCGCCCGCGCTGCGCACGCAGCTCGGTGCGCTGGCGCCCGAATCGCTGCCGCTCACGGCCCTGCACGACACGCTGGTGCTGACCTCGCCCGACGACCAGCACACCGCGCAGTGGGCGGCCGAGCAGCAGTCGCGCCACATGCCGGTGCGGCTCGCCTACTTCCAGCACCGGCTCGACTGGACCGCCGATCCCTATCCCAACAGCGCCATGGTTCCGGCCGACGCGCTCAACCGCCTGCAGGGGGCCCTCCATGAATGACATGACGCAATGCCCCGTCCGCTTCGGACCAGGAGACGCACTGATGGGCATGATCACCATTCCCATGTACCGGGCGCCGGCCGACGTCGCCTGCCTGATGCTCAACATGGGCGCCAACCACCGGGTCGGGCCGCGCCGCATCAACGTGAAGCTGGCGCACGTGCTGGCCGCGCGCGGCGTGAGCAGTCTGCGCTTCGACCTTGGCGGCGTGGGGGACAGCGACGCGTCCGACGCCTCGTCCGACCTGCAGGCCCGCGCGGTGCGCGACCTGCGCGCCGGCATGGACCTTCTCGAGAACATGCTGGGCATCCGCAAGTTCGCGATCGTGGGCATGTGTTCGGGCGTGGAGCACGCCATGACCGCGGCCGCGACGGACACGCGCGTGGTGGCGCTCTCGCTGTTCGACGGCTTCGCCTTTCCGGACCGGCGCTCGCGCTGGGAACGCACGCTGCGGCGCGCGCTGGCGGCGCCTGCGCATCCGTCGTTCGCGGGCAAGGCCAAGCGTTGGCTGCAGCGCCACCTGCTGCCCAGCCATTCGACCAAGCCGCTGCCCGGCTTCTTCGCCGAACGCAAGCCGCCCGAGGTCAACGCCGTGTGGTTCGGCGCCACCATGCGGCGCCTGGTCGAGCGCAAGGTGGCGGTGCAGCTGCTCTATTCGGGCTCGCTGCATGTCTGCGACCACGACCGCGACCAGCTCGGCCCGTTCCGCAGCGAACCGTTCGCGCAGGCCGTGCAGTACGAATTCATGCGCGAAGCCGACCACACGCTGTGCACGGCGCGGGGACAGCAGCTGTTCCTGCGCTCCGTCGGCGGCTGGGTGGCCGCCTGCGCCATCGGCGCCGGCCCGGAACGCCGCAGCCCCAGCACCAGCCCGAGCCCGCTCGCACCCGTCGTGGAGCGCCCCGAGCACGGCGCCTACGTCCCGCAGTGAACTGATTCCCCAGGAAGAAAGGACACACCCCATGGCACACCCCGCTCCGGCCAGTTCCTTGCGCATCGCCCGCGCCGTTCCCGCCCGCACCCGCCCCCGCATCCGATCGGCGGCACTGCTGCTGCTGCCGCTGTGCCTGGCCGGCTGCGGGGTTCCGGGGTTCGGTCCGCCCGACAGCGGCAACTGGGGCGCCTACCGCTCGAGCGGCGACGCGAAGGGCGAGCCGAAGATCGTCTCCATCACGCCCGAGCTGATCCGCACGATGGCAACGCGCAACCCCGCCGCGCTGCCGGCCGATGTGCGGCAGCTGTTCGGCAAGGCGCCGGCCTACACGATCGCCCCGGGCGACGTGGTCGGCATCGTGGTCTACCGCCATCCCGAGCTGATGCCCACCGCGGGCGCGGTCATCTCGCAGCAGACGGACCCGACCGGGGTGAGCGTGGCGCCCGGCTTCATCGTCGATGCCGAGGGCGAGATCAGCTTTCCCTACATCGGCCGCACCAAGATCGAGGGCATGACGGAGAGGTCCGCCGCCGAGATGATCTCCAGCAAGATCTCGCCCTTCGTCAAGGATCCGCTCGTGAGCGTCAGGATCCAGTCGTTCCGCAGCCGGCGCGTCTATGTGGAGGGCGAGGTCCGCACGCCGGGCCTGCAGATCTTCACCGACGTGCCGATGACGCTGGCCGAGGCCATCAACCGCGCCGGCAGCATCACGCAGGCGGGCGACCGTTCGCGCGTGACCCTGACGCGCGGGGAGCGCACGATGGTGATCGACCTGCCGCTGCTTCGGCGCCTGGGGCTCGACCCGACCCGCATCCCGCTGCAGAACGGCGACATCGTGAACGTGGGCAGCCGCGACGACAGCCGCATCTACGTGATGGGCGAGATCCAGCGCCCGACGGCCCTGACGATGCGCGACGGCCGCCTGAGCCTGAACGAGGCGCTGGGCGATGCGGGCGGCCCGGCGCTGCAGACCGCGTCGACCGACCAGATCTACGTGGTGCGCAATTCGAGCGGCGACGTGCCCGAGGTGTTCCACCTCGATGCGAAGAACCCGGTGGCGCTGGCGCTGGCCGACCGCTTCGAGCTGCAGCCGCGCGACGTGGTCTACATCGACCCCGTGCCGCTGGCGCGCTGGAACCGCGTGATCAGCCTGATCCTTCCCGCCGCGCAGGTCGTGAACCTCGGCGGCACCACCAGCCGCCGCTGAAGCCGCGCCCCCAACCCGTCCAGGCAACACACAAAGGTGATCCCCATGAATGCGCACTGGCAACCTGCACTCCCCGCTCCCTCGGTCCCCGATGCCGCGGCATCCGACAACCCTCCTTCCAGGCTCAGGGAGCATGTCGACCTGCTGCTGGACAACCGGTGGAGGATCGCGGGCATCACCGCTGTCGCGCTGCTGCTGGGCGCGGCCTACGCCATGTTCGGGCCGCGCGTGTACGAGGCCAACGTGCTGATCCAGGTCGAGGACCCGGACCGCTCGGGCGGCACGCTGGTCGGCGACTCCGCGAGCAACGCGCTCAATGCCAAGACGCCGACCGCGGGCGAGGCCGAGATCCTCAAGTCGCGCCTGGTGCTCGAGCAGGCGATCGAGAACACCAAGCTCTACATCGAGGCGCAGCCGCTGTACGTGCCGATCGTCGGCGCCTGGTTGGCGCGCCACGCCAAGGCGCTCTCCGAGCCGGGCTTCGCAGGCCTGTCGGGCTACGTGAGCGGCAAGGAGCAGATCGTGGTCGCGCAGATGGACGTGCCGGTGGATCTCGAAGGCAAGCGCTTCCTGCTGACCGCGGGCGCGAACGGCAGCTACACACTGACCCACCCCAAGCTGGACAAGCCGATCGCCGGCACCGTCGGCGTGCCGCTCGACGCGCAGACCCCGCTCGGCCCGATCCACCTGCTGGTCGGCTCGATCTCGGGCCTGCCCGGCGCGGCCTTCGAGCTGGTGCGCCAGTCCAAGCAGCTGGTGCTGCTCGACCTGCAGCGCGAGCTGCGCGTGATCGAGAAGGGCAAGCAGTCGTCGGTCGTGGAAGTGAGCTGGCGCGACGGCAACCGGACGCAGCTGGCGAACCTGCTCAATGAGGTCGCGCAGCTCTACGTGCGCGTGAACATCGACCAGAAGACGGCCCAGGCGCAGCGCGCCCTCAACTTCCTGGGCACCGAGCTGCCCAAGCTCAAGCTGCAGCTGGAGCAGTCCGAGGAAATCTACAACCAGTACCGCAACCAGAACGGAACCATCAGCCTGGACGACGAGGCGCGCAACGCGCTGTCGCAGAACCTGGAGCTGCAGACGAAGCTGTTCGATGCCACGCAAAAGCGCATCGAGCTCTCCGAGCGCTTCACATCCAGGGACCCGAGCGTGATGACTGTCGACGCGCAGATCGCCTCGCTCAAGAAGGCGATGGGCACCGTGGAGCAGCGCATCCGCCGCATGCCCATGCTGCAGCAGAACTCGCTGCGCATGCAGCGGGACATCAAGGTCAACACCGACCTGTACGTGTCGCTGCTCAACAGCTCGCTGCAGATGCGCCTGGCCAAGGAAGGCCGCATCGGCAACGTGCGCGTGCTCGACCAGGCGCTGCTCCCGGAAAAGCCGATCCGGCCCAAGCCCTCGATCGTCATGGGCATCGCGCTGATCGCGGGCCTTTCGTTCGGGGCGGGCTCGGCGTTCCTGCGCAGGTCGTGGCGCAAGACCATCGCCAGCCCGGCCGAGATCGAGACCCACACGGGCCTGGACGTCTACAGCACCGTGACGCTCAGCACGAACCAGCCCCTGCTCGACCGCGCCATTCGCCACGCCAAGCCCGGCGTGCACCTGCTGGCGGCGCAGCATCCGAACGACCCGGCGCTGGAGGGGCTGCGGCGGCTGCGCACCGCGCTGAAGTTCGCCATGCCCAAGGCGTCGAACAACCGCGTCATGATCTCCAGCGCCACGCCGGGCGCCGGCAAGACCTTCGTGGCGGGCAACCTGGCGGCCGTGCTCGCCTCGACCGGCCGCCGCGTGCTGCTGATCGACGCCGACCTGCGGCGCAGCAGCCTGGCAAGCATGTTCGGGCTGAAGCGCCGCGGCGGCCTGTCGGAACTGATCCGCGGCTCGATCGAATTCCAGAACGCCGTCCACACGGGCGTGCTCGGGCACCTGGACGTGATGACCACCGGGGCGCTGCCCTCGGACCCGAGCGCGCTCCTGACGAGCGACGCCTTTGCCGAGGTTCTCGAAAAAGCCTCGGAACACTACGACGTGGTGATCGTGGACACGCCGCCGATGCTGCTGGCTTCCGAGACCGCCGAGCTGGCGCCCTGGATGGGCACGCTGCTGATGGTGGCGCGCGCCGGGGACAACGAACTGGGCGACCTGTCGGAAAGCGCGAACCAGCTGCGGCATTCCGGCTCGCAGTTCCAGGGCGTGGTGCTGAACGCGATGGACACCAGCCGCCGCTACTACGGCAAGCTGGCCTACCGCTACGGCGGCTACCAGCCGCGGGTGCACGAGTACCCGAGCGCGGTGGCCGAGCTTCCCCAACCTGCCCGTGCGAGCGCCGCATCATGAACACACTGCGATCGGATGCCGCCGTCCATTCGCCTGGCAATTCACGGCTGCTGATGGGCACCAAGCGGGCCGTGGACGTGCTGCTGGCAGGCGGCTTCTTCCTTCTGCTGGGGTGGGCGTTCGCGCTGGTCTGGATCGGCGTGCTGCTGACTTCCGGCAAGCCCGGCATCTACAAGCAGCCGCGCTACGGCCGGGACGGGCGCGTCTTCAGCTTCTACAAGTTCCGCACCATGGTGCCCGATGCCGACGCCGTGCTGGAGCGCTACCTGCGCGGCAACGAGGCGGCCCGGCGGCAATGGGAGATGTACCAGAAGCTGGACCGTGATCCGCGCATCACGCGCTTCGGCGCGGTGCTGCGCAAGTACAGCCTGGACGAGCTGCCCCAGTTCTGGAACGTGCTCAAGGGCGACATGAGCGTGGTCGGCCCGAGGCCCTGCATGTTCGCCCAGAAGGAGCTGTACGGCGTCTATTGGAGCAGCTACTGCGCCGTGCGGCCCGGCATCACCGGGCTGTGGCAGGTGAGCGGGCGCAACGAGATCAGCTACCGGCGCCGCGCGGCGATGGATGCGGACTACGTCGCCACCCTCTCGATCCGCCAGGACATCGCAATTCTCCTGAAGACCTTTCTCGTGGTGGCCGGGGCACGCGGCTCGCGCTAGGCGCCACATCCCTCAACCCTCAACCTTTAACCGAAAGAACATATGCGTATCTACGTTGCTGGTCATCGCGGCATGGTGGGGCAGTCGCTCGTGAAGCGCCTGGGCAGCCTCGGGCACGAGGTCGTCACGCGCAGCCACGAGGAACTCGATCTGCTCGACCAGGAGGCCGTTCGCCGTTTCTTCGCCACCGAGCGCGTCGACCAGGTGTACCTGGCGGCAGCGAAGGTCGGCGGCATCCACGCCAACATGACCTATCCGGCGGAGTTCATCTACCAGAACCTGCTGATCGCCGCCAATGTCACGCACCAGGCCTTCCTTGCGAACGTCAAGCGCCTGCTGTTCCTCGGCTCCAGCTGCATCTATCCACGGATCACCGAGCAGCCGATCCGCGAGGACGCGCTGCTCGGCGGCCAGCTCGAGCCCACCAACGAGCCCTATGCCATCGCCAAGATCGCCGGCATCAAGCTGTGCGAGAGCTACAACCGCCAGTACGGCGCCTCGCACGGCATCGACTACCGCAGCGTGATGCCGTGCAACCTGTACGGCCCCGGCGACAACTACCACGCCGAGAACAGCCACGTGGTGCCGGCGCTGATCCGGCGCTTCCACCTTGCCAAGACCACCAATGCGCCCGAGGTGCTGATCTGGGGTACGGGCCAGGCCAGGCGCGAGTTCCTCTACGTGGACGACATGGCCGAAGGCTGCACCACCGTGATGGGCCTGAGCCGCGCGGGCTACGAGCAGCACACCACGCCGATGTGCGCCCACATCAACCTGGGCATGGGCGAGGACCAGACGATCGCCGAGCTGGCGCGGCTGGTCGGCGAGGTCGTGGGCTACCGGGGCCGCATCCGCTTCGATCCCTCGCGGCCGGACGGCGCGCCCAGGAAGCTGCTCGACGTGTCGTGCGCCGCCGCCATCGGATGGCACCCCACGGTGTCGCTGGCCGAGGGCTTGCAGCGCACCTATGCGGACTACCAGAAGTCGCTGCAGCCCGCCGCGCAGGAACTGGCGCACGCCTGAGCCCGCGCCGGCTCCCGCACGCAACAACAAACAAGCACAAGGCCTCCCATGAGAGCGCTCTCCTTCTGGTCGGGCATCGCCATCGCCTTCCTGTGCGGCCTGCTCGAGCCGGCCTGGGGCTATGCGGCGGTGTGCGCGCTGTCGCTGGTCCAGCTGTCGATGCTCCGCACGCCGGGGGCCAGCGTCTTCCTGCTGATCCACTACGCCACGATCCTGACCTACTTCTCGGTGGCACCGGCGATGCAGATCGCCGCCGACGTCTCGTTCTGGGACACGGGGGTGATCGGCCCGGTGGCGCACATGCAGGCGCTCACGCTGCTGCTGCTGTACATGGCGGGTGTCGAAGCAGCCCGGCTGGGCCTGCCTGACGCAACGGCACCGGCGCCGGCGCGCGCGCGCGCGCCGGCGCCCGAGCTGCCGGTGGCCGGCGTGGCCCACCCGGCGCTGCTGCTGCTGAGCGGCGCGGTCTCGGCCTTCGGCTCGCTGTTCATCCGCCCCGACCTGAACTTCATCGCGCGCGGCATGCCGGGGACCGAGGAAAACCTGCCGGTCGACTACATCGTCTATTCGACGCTGCCCAAGCTGATCGTGCTGGTCTGCTTCGTGGCGCTGGCGATCCATGCCATGCGCCGCGGCACGCTCTGGGCGTGGTGCGCCGCGGGCCTTTCGCTGGCAATGGCTGCCTTCGCCGCGAACCCGGTCAACACGGCGCGGCAGGTCCTGCTGATCGGCCTGCTGCCTCTTTTCATCCATCTCTTCGGCCGGGGCCGGCGCTGGATGCTGGCCCTGCTGATCTTCGGCGCCATCGCCGGCCTGGGCCCGGTGCTCAACCTGGTGTCGCGCGGCAGCTTCTGGGGCGAGACGCTCGCCACCTTTCCCTTCAGCCCGGACTTCGACGCGATGTACGTCGTGGCCGGCATCCTGGAGCGCGCATCCGAGCCCGAGCTCGGATGGGGGCGCTACCTGCTGTCGGCGTTCTCGTTCATCCTGCCGCGCGACCTGAAGCTGTTTCCGGACTTCGATCCGCTGGGGTGGCCTGCCATCCTGGGCAACTTCTCGCAGTCCAACCTGTCGCTGCCGCCCTTCACCACGGCGTACTTCGACTTCGGGCTGGCCGGGCCCGTGATGTTCGGCCTTGCGATCTCGGCCGGCTTCCGGGTGCTGGACAGGATGGTGGATCCGCGCGCCGCGCTGTCCGGCAGCTATCTGTGCGCGCTGGTGCTGCTGGCCGCCTACGTGCCGTTCCTGCGCGGGCCGATCCTCGGCTGGGGGCCGTTCGCGGCATCGGGGCTGATTGCGGCGCTGCTCGCCGGCCTGCTGAGTTCGCGCTTCCGCCCGGTGCGCCGCGCGGCGCGCTACGCCGCGCGCGCAGCCTGAGGTCCAGCATGTACAAGTACCTGTTCTACGACACGATCCGCCTGAACCGCGGCGCGGGCGGCGTGCTGAACGTGTCGGACCTGCTGCTGCGCAGGATGCGCCTGTGCAAGGGCGACCACATCCAGCCGGCCAGCGAACGGCATCCGCGCCTCTTCGCGGTGGCACGGCGCCTGCGCATCAGCCGGTTCCTGGTCGAGATACTGCTCTACAACTACCACCGGCTGCAGGCGCTGGTATCGGGCGAGCGGGTGTTCTCGCTGTTTCCCAACTACTTCCTGCCGTTCACGCTGTTCGGGCGCCACCGGGATTCGATCGTGATCGTCCACGACCTGCAGTACCGCTACTACCCCGCGTACTTCAGCCGCACCAAGCGCCTGTGGCTCGACTGGAACCTCAGGCGCGTGGCCCGCAGCGCGGCCGACGTGGTGTTCATCAGCAGGAGCAGCCAGCAGGATTTCGAGCGGTACTTCGGATGCTGCGAGCACGCGAGCGTCATCTTCAACCCGGTGGAGGCCACGCGCGCGGCCGGCTCGGCCAGCGCGTCCCGCGAGCCGCCCGTGGGCGAGCGCTACCTGATCGCGTCCTACCACTACTACCCGCACAAGAATTTCGGCGCCGCGCTGAAGCTCTTCGAGCGCATGAAGCGCGAGGGGCTGGTCGACTGGCTCGACATCACGGGCAACGGCGCGGCCGAGGTGAAACGGATGGTCGCCAGCATGGCACCCGAGCTCGGCAACTGCGTGCGGCACCGCGGGCTGGTCTCGCGCCAGGACCTGACGCGGCTTTATTGCGGCGCCACGGCCTTCATCTCGCTGTCGGCCTTCGAGGGCTTCAACCTCTCGGCCGCCGAAGCCGCCACCCTGGGCGTGCCGCTGCTGCTCTCGGACATTCCGGTGCACCGCGAGCTGTTCGGCGGCTACGCCTTCCTGATCGGCAGCGAGCCATGCGACATGGGCCGGCTGGCGCGCTACCTGGACGAGCACCGGGACACGCAGCCGCCCTGGCTGCATGCCGAAGCCTGCGCGCCCGGCGCGGTGGCCAGGCGCTATCTCATGCTCAAGCGCGAGGCCGTCTCGCTGGCCGGAGCCATGCAATGACGCGCACTGCAGGCGCTCTTCGGCAGCTGCTCGCGGCGGGGCTGCTCGGTGCCGCCTGCGCGGCAACTGCGGCAGCGGCGGACACCGGCTTTGGCGTGATGGTGCACTACCTGCCCGACAGGCAGTCGATCGCCGAGGCCGCCCGCTTCGACGTCGAGGCATTTGCGGCATCGCTCGCGCAGATGCGCGCCTCCCATCTCATCCTGACGCTCGGGCAGAACAACGGCCAGTACATCGCGCCGAATGCGGCGCTCGAGGCGCTGTGCCCGCACAGCGCCGCGGACCGGCCGCCGCGCGACCTGCCGCTGGAGATCGGCCGCGCGCTGCGCAGCCGCGGCATCGCCCTGGTGCTCTACCTGCCGTTTCGCGCGCCGCAGGCAGACCCCGAGCTGATGAATTGCCTGGGCGACATCTCCGAGCAGAAGCCGCCGCCGGCCGATTTCATCGCCGCATGGACCGCGGTGATCCGCGACTGGTCGCAGCACTACGGCGCGCTGGCCAGGGGCTGGTGGTTCGACGGCGTCTACAACACCCGGGGCATCTCGCCGTCCGGCTGGGACGCGCTGTGCGCCGCGGCGCGCAGCGGCGCTCCCGACCGCTGGCTGGCCTTCAATGCCGGCGAGGGCCCGGCGCGCTTCAGCGCCAAGGCCGCGCCCTGCCAGAACCTGATGGCCGGCGAATTCATGCAGCCTCCCGCGCAGCTGAACGCACCGCGCTCGGAGCTGAAGTTCCATCTGCTGACGCCGCTCGGCGCCTCCTGGGGCCAGCCGACGCCGCCGCGCTTCACGGCCGCCCAGGTGCGCGGCTGGATCGCGCAGGCGAACGCCCGCGGCGGGCTCTTCACGCTCGACCTGCCGCTGGACGACGACTTCCAGTTTCTTCCCGCGCACGTCGCGCTGGTCCGCAATGCGACGGCGCCCCGGCCCTGACCCCATGACCATGACCCATTCACTTGCCTTCATCGTGGTGGAAGACCGCCAGAACAAGCCCCTGCTGCTGTGCCGCGAATCCGCGGCGCGTGCCGAGGAGCCGCTGATCGTGCTGTCGGGCACCGACGCCGGGCCCGGCTACGAGCGCCTGTGCCGCACCTACGTGCACCTGTCGAGCAATCCGCCGGAGTTCGAGAAGATCTGCTTCCGGCGCTACTTCCTGCTGTCGGAATACCTGCGCGCCCACCCCGAGCACCGCGAATTCGTGCTGATCGACAGCGACGTGCTGCTGTTCCGCGGCATCGGCGCGCACATCCGGCGCGTGGCCGGCAAGGCGGATTTCTCTGGCTCCTACATGCGCACCAACGATGGCTGGGACCCCTGCCAGATATCGCCGCACGTCAGCTACTGGACCGCGGCGGGCCTGCAGCAGTTCATCGCCTTCCTGCTCAACACCTATGCATCGCCCAGCGGCCGCAGGAAGCTGCGCGCGATCGCGGCGCGGTTTGCCGCGCGGGGCGTGCGCGGCGGGGTGTCTGACATGACCCTGCTGCACCTCTGGGCCCATGCGAGCGGCAACGCGGCGCCCATCAACCGGGTGTTCGGCGGACGCGTGATCGACCACAACATCAACGGCGGGCACAACCTGCTCGTGAACGAATTCCAGGGCCGGGGCGGCGCCAAGCGCCTCGTGTTCGTCGGCGGCCAGCCCTGCGTGGTCACGCCGTCGGGCGAACTGGTGAACGTGCTGGCGCTGCACTTCCAGGGCAGCGCCAAGATCGCGATGGCGCACGTGCTGCACGGGCGGGTGCACACGGTCGCGCTGCTCACGGCCGCACTGCGGCTCGCGCGCCGGGCCAAGAACTGGGCCTTCGGCATGCGCCGGCTGGCGCAGCGCCCCGCGGGCGGCACGCGCTTCGCAGGCGCCGCCGGGCCGAAATGACGCCACCGCGCGCACGCACCCAGGCACGGCCATGAACATGCTCCACCGCACCGCCCAGCTCACCGGCATGCGCGCGGTGCAGCTCCACGGCCTGGGCGCGCTGGCTTCGCGGCTCTATGTGTACCTTGCGGGCTTCGCGGCGCTGTTCCTGATGGCCGCGCATGTCTCGCCATCGGATTTCGGCGAATACTCGATCTACCAGTCGGTGATGGAAGTGGCGCTGGTGGTGGCCACGCTGGGCAGCCCGCTGCTGTTCGCGCGCCATGCCGCCACCGTGCCGCCGGGCGTGCGCCGCGGCGACGTGGTCCGCACGCTGGCCATCGGGCTTCCGCTGGCCGCGCTGCTGAGCGCCGCCGTGCTGCGCATCCAGCACCTGCCGGTGGTGGGCGCGCCGTTCGCGCTGCTGATGGCGACGCTCGCGGTGTTCTCGCTCATGAGCCTGCGCCTGTCGTTCAGCCGGGGACTGGGCCGCGCCGGCCTGCTCAACCTGGAGGGCGGCATCCGCTCGACCATCCTGGTGATCGGCGTGGCGGCCTTCGCGGCCTGGGGCGCCGAGCTGCGCGCGACGCAGCTGCTGCTGATCAACCTGCTGGCCTTCGTGCTGGTGGGCGCGGCCTGCATGCAGACGCGCTGGGTCGCGGGCCCGCCGGCCGGGCCCGCCGCGCTCGAGCTGGCGTCGCAGGGCAGCGCCACCGTCTATTCGCTGCTGATCTTCCTGCTTCGCAAGTCGGACCTGCTGGTGGTGGCCTTCTTCATGCCGCTCGGCTACGTGGGCGCCTTCAAGATCGCCTTCCTGCTGGCGGAGGCGCCCTCGCAGTTCGTGCAGGCCTTCCTCTACACCAAGACGCGCCCCATGCTGGGCACCGATCCCGCCAACGCGGACGGCACCGACCTGCGGCTCGCCAGGCACTCCTTCCTGCTGGGCTGCGCGCTCTTCGCCGGGCTCGGCGTCGTGATCACGGCCGCCGCGCCGCTGCTGAAGGTGGGGCGCGAGGCGCTCGAGATCTTCCTGTGCATGGCGCCCTACTTCCTGCTGCGCACCTACACGGTCCACCACGAGATGCTGCTCGCGCTCAGGGCGTCGATGGGCTCGCTGGGCCGGTGGGCGCTGGCCGAGGTGCTGCTGCGGCTCATGGCCTACGGCGTGGTGGTGTCGATGTTTCCCGGCAAGCCGCACTACGTGTTCTTCATTGCCGCCGTGTCCGACCTGCTCCTCTACGAAGTGCGGATGCGCGCGCTGCTCGGCTTCTTTCCGCTCGCACGGCTGGTTCGCGGTTCCTTCCAGAGACCTTCATGAAAATCCTGCTCTATTCGATGAACTTCACACCCGAGCTCGTCGGCATCGGCAAGTACTCGGGCGAGATGGCCCAGTGGCTGCATGCCAAGGGCCACACGGTCCGGGTGATCGCCTCGCCGCCGTTCTTTCCGCACTGGGCGCCGTTCGAAGGGCACTCGGCCTGGGCCTACCGCAAGACCGACTGGAACGGCATCACGGTCTGGCGCGCCCCCACCTGGGTGCCGGCCAGGCCGCGCGCGCTGGCGCGCATGCTGCACCTGTTCTCCTTCATGCTGTCGAGCATGCCGCTGCTCTTCGGGCAGCTGCGCTGGAAGCCGGACCTGGTCTTCGTCGTGGAGCCGCCTCTTTTCTGCGCGCCGGCGGTGCTGTTCTTCTCGCGGATGCTGGGCATCAAGTCGTGGCTGCACATCCAGGACTACGAGGTGGACGCCGCCTTCGATCTGGGCCTGGTACGCGGCGCACGGGTGCGGCGCTTCGCGCTCTCGGCCGAGCGGTGGCTGCTGAGCCGCTTCAGCCGGGTGTCGACCATCTCCGCCGCCATGCTCGACAAGGCCAGGAACAAGGGCATCGACGCGGCGCGGCTGGTGCTTCTTCCCAACTGGGTGGACGTGCGCTCGATCTACCCGCACCCCGGCACCGCACCGGGCACGAACGGCTATCGGGCCATGCTCGGCATTCCGGACGATGCGGTCGTGGTGCTCTATGCGGGCAGCCTGGGCAACAAGCAGGGCATCGAGGTGCTGGCCGAGGCGGCGGGCCGGCTGGCGGCCGCCAGGCACATCCACTTCGTGCTCTGCGGCAACGGGCCGAGCCGCGAGCCGCTGAAGGCCGCCTGCGCAGGCCTGGACCACGTGCACTTCCTCGACCTGCAGCCGGCCGAGCGGCTCAACGAGCTGCTGGGCATGGCCGACATCCACGTGCTGCCGCAGCGCGCCGACGCGGCCGACCTGGTGATGCCCTCCAAGCTGGGCGGCATGCTCGCGAGCGGCAAGGCCGTGATCGTCACGGCCCATGCGGGCACCGAGCTGAGCAACGTGGTCTCCGGCCGCGGCCTGGTGGTTGCGCCCGGCGACGCCGATGCGCTGGCCGAGGCCATCGCGCAGCTCGCCACCTCGCGCCCGCAGCGCGAAGCCATGGGGGCGGCCGCCCGCTCGTTCGCCGAAACCGAGCTGGACCAGAACGCCATCCTGCAGCGCCTGGAGCGCGAGCTGCTGCGCTGCCTTGCCGACTGACACCGCCACATACACCACCCACGACATCCACTTCCTCCAACTCCAACCTGGGGATCCACATGTCCGACACCACTCCTCCTTCCGACGCGCCGGATGCCGACCACCTGCCGGAGCGCCGGAAAGCCAGCCCGCCTGGCCTGTGTCCACCGCCCGAACCGCTGTGGCCGCACTTCCTCACCGGGCAGGAAGACGCGCCGGTGCGCGTGCTGCTCATCGACGACGACGAATTCATGCGGCGCGTGATCGCCCAGGAACTGCTGTCGGACATGCGCATCCAGCTCGAAGGGCAAGGCAGCAGCGTGCGCGACGGCCGCCGCCTGCTGGCCACCCACGAGTTCGACGTGCTGATGGTCGACCTGCGGCTGGGCGACGGCTCGGGCTTCGACCTGATCCGCGAGGCGCGCAAGCTGCACCGCTACTGCGAGATCATCGTGATCTCCGCGCTGGAGGACGATGCCCACGTGATGCACGCCTTCGAGCTCGGCGCCACCGGCTACCTGCTCAAGCATGCCTGGCTGCAGAGCTTTGCCGAGGCCGTGCTGCAGGTGGTCAACGGCGGCGCGGCCATCACGCCCAAGCTGACGCGCCGGCTGCTCACGCGCATGAACCTGCAGGGCAGCGGCGAGCGGCCGCCAACGGAAACGCCGCTGCGCGAAGCCACGCTGACGGCGCGCGAACGCGAGGTGCTGCGCTTCGTGGCGCGCGGCTGCGTCTCCAAGGAGATCAGCGTGCGGCTCGGCATCTCGGGGCAGACCGTCAACGCCCACATCAAGAACATCTACAAGAAGCTGCATGTGCATTCGCGCGCGCAGGCCGTGAGCCTGGCCACCCACACCGGCCAGCTCTGACCGAAAGAAGCGCCCACCACACTTCACGAGGATGACGCCATGACCACCCCCACCATCCACCCCGTCGTGCTGTGCGGCGGCAGCGGCACGCGCCTGTGGCCTCTTTCGCGCAAGACCCTGCCCAAGCAGTTCGCACCGCTGATCGGCAACAAGAGCCTGCTGCAGCTGACGCTGGAGCGCCTGTGCAGCCTCAACCGCGACATCACCTGCGTGGCATCGGAAGACCACCGCTTCCTGGTGCGCGAGGCGGTCGACAAGGCCGGCGCCACCGGCCGCCAGATCCTGGAGCCGGTGGCACGCAACACGGCGGCCGCCATGGCCGCGGCGGCGCTGCGCGCAGGGCCTGACGACCTGCTGCTGTTCGCGCCGGCCGACCACCACATTCCCGACACCGCGCTTTTCGCGCACACGGTGCGAAGCGGCATCGACGCGGCGCTGGCCGGGCGCATCGTGACCTTCGGCGTGGCGCCCAGCTTCGCGAGCACGGCCTATGGCTACATCGAGGCCGGCGCGCCCGCGGCCGACGGCCACAGCCACGCCGTGGTGCGCTTCGTGGAAAAGCCCACGGCCGCCGTGGCCGAGTCGCTGATCCTGCACGGCGGCTACTGCTGGAATGCCGGCATCTTCCTGGCGCGCGCCGACATCCTCGTTGCGGCGCTGCGCACGCATGCGCCCGACATCCTCGAGGCCTGCGAACGCGCCACCGCCGCCATCACGGCCGACGGCAGCTTCGACCGGCTGGACCGCGAGGCCTTCGAGGCCTGCCGCAGCGACAGCATCGACTATGCGGTGCTCGAAAAGCACGACGCCATCTCGGTCGTCAAGTTCAACGGCAACTGGAGCGACGTCGGCAGCTGGAACGCGGTGGCCACGCTGCACCCGCAGGACGGCAGCGGCAACCGCCTGAGCGGCAACGCCAGCGCGCTGCGTTCGAGCGACACCTTCATCCACGCGCCGCACCGCCGCGTGGTGGCGCTGGGCACGCGCGGCCTGATCATCGTGGACACGCCCGATGCCGTGCTGGTGGCGGGCGCGGACTGCGCCGAGCAGGTCGGCGAGGTGGTGCGGATGCTCGCGGCCGAAGGCCAGGCCGAGGCCACCGAACACCGGCGCGTGGTGCGCCCCTGGGGCGCCTACGACAAGCTCGACTTCGGCGAGCGCTTCCAGGTGAAGCGGCTCACCGTCAAGCCCGGCGCCAAGCTGTCGCTGCAGATGCACCACCACCGCGCCGAGCACTGGATCGTGGTGCAGGGCACGGCCAAGGCCACCTGCGACGGGCAGGTCACGCTGGTGCGCGAGAACGAATCCATCTACCTGCCGCTGGGCGCCATCCACCGGCTGGAGAACCCGGGCAAGACGATGCTCGAAGTGATCGAGGTGCAGACCGGCGGCTACCTGGGCGAGGACGACATCGTGCGCTTCGACGACACCTATGGCCGCTGCCCTTCGCTCAAGGCGCGTGGCGGCGATGCATTGCCGCTGCCGGATGCCGCCGTGGCCGCCGTGGCCGCCGCGGCCTCGGTGCCCGTGGTGGCTGCCATGCCGGTGGCCGCGCCGCAGCTGGCGCCCGCCCCGTAGCACCGCACGGCCATCACGCAGCATCCGCCGTGACCAAGCTCTGGCCTGCGCTGCTGGCCGCCGCCCTGCTCTCGGGCTGCGCGGCGCCCGGCACCACGCTGCCGGCCACGCCCGCAGCGACGGCGCCCGCCGCCGGTGCGGTGGCGTGGCAGTACGTGCGCTCGACCTGGCACGAAGCGCGGCTGCCGGGCATGGGCGTGAGCCACCGCTACGAGAGCAGCATCGGCTGGGTCGACGTCTACCTGTACGACCTGAAGCAGGGCCACTGGCAGGCCGGTATCGACGACCCGCGCTTCGCAGCGCAGTTCGAGTCTTCCGTGAACGAGGTCCGGCTCGCGGTGGCGCGCGGCCTCTATGCCGAAGTGGAGGTCGGCCCCATCACCGACGTGCGGATCGAGGGGCAGGACTTTCGCCGCGTGAGCCTGCGCATCGTGCATGCCGTCACGCGCAAGGCCTACGAGTCGTTCACCTTTCTCACGGCCCGCAACGGCCGGCTGCTGAAGTACCGCATGTCCTTCGACACGCCGGCACCGGCCAACGTGGACGCCATTGCGCGCGAGTTCATCGAGCGCAACCTGCGCAGCGGGCCCGACATGCCGAGGGCCGCGCGGCCGCTCTTCGATACCTGAGCTGCCCTCCGCGCACCGCAAAAATACTGTTCTTTTGTACAGTGTTTCCTCTAGAATTACTCGTCTCCAAGAGCAAACATTCAAGGCGACACCATGACCACCGCCAGCCCGCCGGCGTCCTCAGCGCGAATCCTGTTTTTCTCGCCGCTGCGGCGTTCGCAGCCGCGCCAGCCCGTGGGCCGGGTCTCGACCTGGCCCTTTCGCGTGGCCACCGAAAAAGACCGCGACGGCGGCGGCCTTCCTGGCGATGGCAACGAGGTGCGCATGCATGCGGCGCGCGTGCTGCGCACCACGGCCGAGCACTGGTGGCCGCCGGCCGGCTGAATGGAGATTGCCTAGGCGCCGGGCTCGCCCAGCAGGTCCTGCGCGTCGTCGTCGAAGCCCGCGATCGGCTGGGCCTTGGCCAGCGCGAGCCACACGCCGAACGGAATGCGATCGAAGGCGCGGTGCACGGCGGCGCGCGCCACCACCAGCCTTTCGCCTTCGAGCACGAGCACGCCGCACTCTGGCGGAATCTCGTCGGGCGAGGCAATGCAGCGGCCGCGCGCATCGTTGCCCAGCACGTACCAGCACTCGCCGCCCAGGTCGAGGTAGGCCGCGCGCTTGTCGGGCTTGCGCAGGTCGCCCAGCAGGTCGGCGCGGCTCACCTTCACCTCGTGCACGATGGGGTGCGCATAGGCCTCGACGCTGGTATTGCGGATCGAGAACACGTCGGGCCTGGCGATGCACCAGCGCGGCTTGCCGCCCTCTTCGAGCGGCGGCAGGCGTGCCCGCAGGCCGAGGCCGCGCCAGGCGATGCGGCCGCCGCGCGTCATTTCGCGCGCCACGCGCTCGACCAGCGACTCGTGCGGCGAGAGCGCCGCGCGGTTGAGGGTGAGCGTGGTGGCAATGCGCGCAATGCCGGCATCGGTCACGCGCAGGGTCTCGTGGCCATGCGGCGTGCGCACGCGCTCGAGGAACCCGCCCGCGAGCAGCTCGACCTCGATGGCGTCGCAGCAGGGCCAGCCCGCCGAACGGTAGATCTCGCGCAGCCGCCGCGCATGCAGCTTGCCGAACGGCACCTCGCCGGCCTTCTGCATGGGCGGCGGAGGATCGATCACGGGCCGCGGAAAACCGGGGTCGGTGAACGGCGGCTCCACGGGCGGCGGATCGCCCTCGGGCGGGGGCCCGGGCGGCGGTGGCGGCGGCACGGGAATGGGCACGTCGGGTGCGGGCGGCGGCGGGCCGATCGGCGTGTCGACGACGGGATCGAGGGCGAGTGCGGGCATGGGAGAAACAGGTTAGCTAAAAGTCGTGGGGCGCGCGAGACATGGAACGATCGGTTGCATTCGATTGCCCTGCCCTCAATCAATGGAAGTCGCGGCTGGTGTTGCTCTGCGCCAGCCGGCCCATGAGCGGCGTCAGGTCCTTGAAGCCGGTGGCGATCAGGTGCTGCACCTTGCCGCCGCTGTCGTCGTCGCGCTGCCAGGTGCCCTGCACCGCGAGCAGGTGCGACTTCAGCAGCGGCTCGCGCCAGGCCTCGATGACATGGCTCCAGACGATCACGTTGACGTTGCCGGTCTCGTCCTCGAGCGTGACGAAGATGGTGCCGTTGGCAGTGCCCGGGCGCTGGCGGCCCTTGACGATGCCGCAGGCGCGCACGGTCTGGCCGCTGGGCTGCGCGCGCAGCTGCTCCGCGCTCATGAGCTTCATGCGCGCGAGGCGCGGGCGCAGCAGCGCGAGCGGATGGCGGCGCAGCGTGAGGCCGAGCGCGGCGTAGTCGCCGACGATCTCCTCGCCCTCGGGCGCCGCGGGCAGCTGCAGCACCGGCTCGTTGATCGGCACGCCCTTGAGCAGGGCCGGCGAGCGCCGCTGCGCGGTGGCGTCCCACACCTGCTGGCGGCGGTGGCCCGACAGCGACATCAGCGCATCGGCCGCGGCCAGCGCCGCCATGTCCTTGCCGTCGAGCTCGGCGCGCAGCGCGAGGTCTTCGGTGCTGGTGAAGGGCGCCTGGGCGCGCGCTTCGAGCAGGCGCTTGGCGCCCTCCTTGCTGAGGCTCGAAATGCGGTTCAGGCCAAGCCGCACCGCAGGCTGGTTCTCGCGGCCGAGGCGATCGGCATAGCGCGCATCGGTGCCCGGCGGCATGCGCGGCGCATCAGGGGCGCGGGCTTCGAGCGTGGTGTCGATGTCGCTGCAGGTCACGTCGGCCGGCCGCACCTCGACGCCGTGCCGCCGCGCATCCTGCACCAGCTGCGAGGGGCTGTAGAAGCCCATCGGCTGCGAGTCGAGCAGCGCCGCCAGGAAGCAGGCCGGCTCGTAGTTCTTGAGCCAGCTGCTCACGGTGACCAGCAGCGCAAAGCTCGCGGCGTGGCTTTCGGGAAAGCCGTAGTCGCCGAAGCCGAGGATCTGCTTGAAGATGGCTTCGGCGAACTCGGCCTTGTAGCCGTGGTCGGTCATGCCCTTCACGAGCTTGTGGTGGAACTTCTCGAGGCCGCCCTTGCGCTTCCATGCCGCCATCGCGCGGCGCAGCTGGTCGGCCTCGTCGGCGGTGAACCTGGCCGCGATCATCGCGATCTGCATCACCTGCTCCTGGAAGATCGGAATGCCCAGCGTGCGCTCCAGCGCGGGCTTGAGTTCTTCCTTCTCGTAATGGATCTCCAGGCCCTTGGCCACCCGCTCGCGCTGCTTGAGGTAGGGATGCACCATGCCGCCCTGGATGGGCCCGGGCCGCACGATCGCGACCTCGATCACCAGGTCTTCATAGCAGCGCGGCTTGAGCCGCGGCAGCATCGACATCTGCGCCCGGCTCTCGATCTGGAACACGCCGATGGTGTCGGCGTCGCAGATCATGTCGAACACCTTCTGGTCGTCGTTGGGGATGTGGTGCATCTGCACCATCGAGCCGCGCCAGCGGTTCATGTGGTCGAGCCCGCGCCGTATCGCGCTGAGCATGCCGAGCGCGAGCACGTCGACCTTGAGCATGCCCATGGCTTCGAGGTCGTCCTTCTCCCACTGGATGACGGAGCGGTCCTTCATGGACGCCTTCTCGACCGGCACCAGCCGCGTGAGCCGGGTGTGCGTGAGCACGAAGCCGCCCACGTGCTGGCTCAGGTGGCGCGGAAAGCCCTTGAGCCGCCGCGTCATCTCGATCCACTGCACCAGCTTGAGCTCGTCTTCCTGCACGCCGACGCGCGCGGCCGCCTTGAACAGCTGCTCGCCCAGCACGGTGTCATCGAACCAGTAGTGGTCCTTGGCGAATTCGTCGATCAGCCGCTCGTCGATGCCCATGGCCTTGCCCACGTCGCGCAAGGCGCTGCGGGCGCGGTAGCAGATCACGACGGCCGCGATGGCCGCTCGTTCGCGGCCGTACTTCTGGTAGATGTACTGGATGACTTCCTCGCGCCGCTGGTGCTCGAAGTCGACGTCGATGTCGGGCGGCTCGTGGCGGTGGCGGCTCAGGAAGCGCTCGAACAGCAGGTGGCCTTTTTCTGGATTGATCGCGGTGATGCCCAGGCAATAGCAGACCGCCGAATTGGCCGAGGAACCGCGGCCCTGGCAGAGGATGCTCTGCGACCTGGCGAAGCGCACGATGTCTTCCACCGTGAGAAAGAACATCTCGTACTTCATCTCGACGATCAGCGCGAGTTCCTTCTCGAGCTGCGCCCGCACCTTGTCCGGGATGCCCTCCGGAAAACGCACCTGCGCCCCTTCCCACGTCTTGCGCACCAGCGTCTCGGCCGGCGTTTCGCTGCTGCCCACGGTTTCGAGCGGGTACTTGTAGTTCTCGCGGATCACCTCGGGATCGAAGCGGCAGCGTTCGGCCACCACCAGCGTGTTCGCGAGCATCCGGGGCAGATAGAGCTCGGCCAGCCGCACGCGCTGCCGCAGGTGCCGCTCGGCATTGGACTGCAGCGCAAAGCCGCACTCGGCCACCGTCTTTCCTTCGCGCACGGCCGTCAGCACGTCGTGCAGCGGCTTGGCGGAGCGCGCATGCATGTGCACGTCGCCGGCTGCCACCAGCGGCACGCCCGTCTGCTCGCCCGCCTGCATCAGCGCGGCGAACCAGAGATCGTCGTCGAGCTCGTTGAGCATTTCCACCGCGAGCCACAGGTTGCCTGCGTAAAGCGCCTTGGCAGCCAGCAGGTCTTCATGCAGCGTGGCCGCGTCCACGGCGGCGCCCGGCTCGCGGTGCGGCACGAAGAGAACCTGGCAGTCCTGCAGCGAGGCCACGTCGCTGTGCTCCCAGCTCACGCGGTACTCGCCCTTGGGCAGCTCGGTGTTGCGCGCGGCCGTGATGAACTCGCAGAGGTTGCCCCAGCCTTCGGTGCCGTTCGCGATCACCACCAGCCTGAAGCGCTCGAAGCGGAACTCGCTGCCGAACAGCAGCCGGAAACCGGGGTTGCGCGGCAGCGGTGGTTCGCCTGGATGCTCGCGCTCGTATTCCTCGAGCTTGGCCGGCAGGTCGCGCAGGCAGACGTGCGCGCGCACGATGCCCGCCACCGAGCATTCGTCGGTGATGGCCAGCGCGGTGTAGCCGAGCTGGTAGGCGCGCTCGACCAGTTCCTCGGGCGTGGAGGCGCCGCGCTGAAAGCTGAAGTTGCTGAGGCAGTGCAGCTCGGCGTAGTCGGGCAGCGTGGGCGCAGGCTTCTTGCGCAAAGGCAAGGGCAGCGCATGCACCTTGGCCGAGTTGCGCCCGCGCAGCTGCTTTTCGCTGAGGTCAGGCATAGAACCCCTGCAGGTACCAGCGCACCTCGGCCGGAGAAAAACGCGCCGAGGGCCGCTCGCGAAAGATCCACACCAGGCCGGCCTCGGGGCTTTCCGCCACGTAGTAGTCGCGCATCGCGGGCTGGCCGCCGTCTTCCTTGCCGCCCCACCAGCCCGCCTCGATGCGCTGCGGCCCGACCAGCTTGCGCAGCGGGCCGCGGTAGCACGGGCTTTCGCCATCCATCTCGAGCAGCAGCGGTTCGGGCAGCAGCCAGGGCGGGTAGATGGCATCGGGCTGCAAGGCCGCGGCCCTCGCTTGCCTGCCGGCCTTGTCCGCCGGCGCCTTGTCCTGCTGCAGCGCGGGGCGCCAGGCCTGCTTGCGCTCGGGCCGGTGGTCGGCCTGCGCCGCGGGCACCACCACCTGGTGCGCTCCGAGCCGCACGCTGAGCCGCTCGACCATCTCGTGCAGCTTGTCGCCCTTGCGGTTGTCCTCGGGCAGGAAGCTGGTGCTGGCGCCGGCCCACGGATCGGTTTCGAGCGTGCGCAGCCGCAGCCAGCTCGCGGGCGCCGCGAGCGTGGTGAGGGCGAGCTTTTCGGACAGCAGGCGGCGCAGGTGCGCCATGTCCTGCGTGGGCTCGGCCGTGCGCACCGTGACCTGCTGGTGCGGCGGCAGGTTCACGCCGTTGAAGCGCTTGAGGTCGAGCGTCCATTGCAGTTCGAGCGCACGCGCGCCGCGCTGGCGCGCGCGCAGCCAGATCTGCAGCGCCGCGAGCAAACGGTTGGCCGACCACATCAATTCGGGCGCGGTCTCGGCCAGCGCGGGCAGCTCCAGCTTCTGCTCGAACACGTCGGGCAGCGTGAGCCAGTCGTGGCTTTCGGGGGAGAGGCCCCAGGCGGTGTCGAGCGCCTTGCGCAGTTCCGCGCCGAAGCGCCGCGTGAGGCCGCCGCGCGGCAGGGCCGCCACCTCGCCCCAGGTGCGGCAGCCCAGGCGCGCGAGCAGGTCGAGGTGGGGGTGCGCGGCCGTCAGCGTGTCCAGCGGCAGGCCGGCGGGAATGTCCTTGGGCCGGTTCTCGTTGCGCTCGAACAGGCGCAGCCGCGCCAGCGCGATCGGGCTCGTGGCGCCCTGCGCGCCGCGCATCACGGCACCGGGCGCGGGGTTCTCGTGGGCCAGCTGGCGCATCAGCGACGAGCGCCCGCCCCACAGCCGCTCGCAGGCCGAGACCTCGAGCATCAGCGCCTCGTCCTGCCAGGCGACGTGCGGCGTGTAGCGCAGCGCCCACCAGCCCAGCGCCTCGGGCGTGGGAAGCACCGGGGCATCGGGCGCGTCGGCATCAAGCGACCACCGCAACGCGATCCAGTGCATTCCCGTTTCCTTTCCACGCGTCGATGCGCACCACGGTGGCCGACCCCGCGGCCTCGGCGGCCGGCGCCGTGCCCTGCTGCTGCAGCCGCAGCTTGCGGCGCAGCCGGGCGGCGGCCAGCAACGCGGCCATGCGCTCGTTGCGCGCGGGCAGCATCACGGGCGCGGCCAGCGGCGGTCCGCGGCGCTTCAGGATGCGCAGTTCGCTCTGCGATGCATCGGCCTCGCAGCTTTCCACCTGGAGGCGCAGCCGCGCCGGCGATGCGCCCTGCGCGGCCGATGCGGGCCGGCACACGAAGAGCAGCACGTCGTGCTGGGCGGCCGCCAGCTGCAGCCGGCGCAGCTCGCCCACCCGGGCCTGCGGCAGCCAGGCCAGCACGGCGGACACGTCGGCGCAGCGCAGCGCCTGCTCGCAGGCCCACAGCCGCGCGGCCGGCGCATCGCTGCGCACCCACATCAGCGCCTCCACCGGCAGCCCCTGCGCCGCGAGCGCCGCCGCGCAGGGCTCGTAGGGCGCGCCGACCAGCACCACCGGCCCGCCGTGCGCCTGCACCGCCTGCGCCAGCGCGGGCAGCAGCAGGCGCCAGACATGCGCCTCGGGCGCGGTCTGCAGCAGTTCCGTCATG
The DNA here is from genome assembly GCF_056399465.1 of Variovorax sp. 01N425. Taxonomy (NCBI): domain Bacteria; kingdom Pseudomonadati; phylum Pseudomonadota; class Betaproteobacteria; order Burkholderiales; family Comamonadaceae; genus Variovorax; species Variovorax sp. 01N425. The sequence continues at coordinate 388,370 of NZ_JBFTRJ010000004.1, forward strand.
GCGCCGACCGGCCAGCCGCCGCCCGGCAGCTGCGCGTCGAGCGCGGCATGGCCGGTGGCAACCACCTGCGCGTCGGCCAGGCCGAGCTCGTCGGCATGCCAGACGCCACGCCCCGCGGCAGCGGAAAAGGAGTCGAGGAAAGGGAGGCCCATGATTGAATCGTTAACTGTATTTTTATACAGTATTCCGATCCTCGCAAGGCAATGGAAATCCCGCCCTTCGAACAGTGGCCTATGCCCCGTGCGGCGCGCCTTCGCCCGGCGCCTGGCTCAGTTGTCCTTGACGATCTTCCAGCTCTTTCCTTCGTCCGTGGACCGCACGATCAGGTTTTCGGGCAGAAAGGCGATCAGAGAGCCATCGGCCCGGTCCACCATCATCTGGCGCACGGCGTAGGGATTCGTCATTCCCGGCGAGCTGCCGGTCTGTGACCAGCTCCTGCCGCCGTCCCGCGTGGTCATCAATCCCAGCTTTCCGGGCATCAGGCTGGGGGCGACAGGGCCCACCGCATATGCCGTCTGCCGGTCCTTGAAGGCGATCGTCACGACGAAACGGCTGGTGTCGAGATCGGCCCAGGTTTGCCCCCAATCGGGCGAAAGCAAGGTGGTTTTTGTCATCACCACCGTCTGGGACACCAGGGTGCCGTCGGGCAAGGCATTCACGTCGAGGGTGGAGCGACCATTGCTGGAGCGAAACAGCGTGCGGCCATCGGTGGCATGGAGGTCGCCGTTGGGCATCATCACGCCCGCGCGCTCCGGCTGGCCGAAGCTCATGCTGCGCTGCCATGGCACGTTGATCGAGCGGGAATCGGAAAACTCTCCGAGCTTTTGCCACACGCCGGCATCAAGATCCTTCGAGGCGTAGACGGTCCAGAGGCTGTCGCGGCGCGAGATCGCAACCACGCCCCCGTCGCGCATCGGCTGCGCCAGTTGGATCAGCCCGTCATCGGGCGGTACCAGGCTCTTCCAAGTCAACCCCTCGTCGGAAGAGTGGCGCAGAAGGCCTTCCTCGCCCGCTGCCAGCAGCCCGCCGCGGTAGGGGCGGACCGAGAGCACCTCGCGCCAGGAACCCACGTCGAGTTCCTTCCAACGGCTCTCTCCGCTCTTGCGCCACAGCACCTTCCCGAGCTTGCTGCCGGCCATGAATTCGCCGTCGGCCGTCTGCGTCAGGCCATGCCAGATGGACGCCAGGCGCTTGACCTGCGGCGCCAACGCAGCGCGGCGGTCGAGATCGAGCGTGGGAACGAAGCCATGCTGCGGACGGCCGCGGGTCTGCGCCGCCAATGCGGGATACAAGGTCTCGAAGGTCTTCTGCAGCTCAGCCTCCGGTGGCACATAGGCAACGACAAAGCGCGTGCCCAGGCGCGGCTGGATCAACAGCGTTCCAAGCAGCGTGACTTCGCCGCGCACCACGTCGAAGCTGCCGAACTTCGCATCGATGGGATAGAAGTAGCTCATGTTGCCACTCGCACCGGTGATGCTCTTGATGATGTAGCGCCCGGGCGCGACCATGCCGCTGAACACAGCGGTGGTGTAGGTGGCCTTGCGCGTGCGCGTCAGCACCACGATGTCGCGCCCGGTCTGCTTTTCACCGGACTCGAGCACGCGCTCGAGGCGCACGGCCGACAGCGTCTCCGCCGGGTCGGTCTCGCCAGGGCTGTTGGTAATCAGTTTCATGACCACCGCCCCCTCCTGCCCCGTGAGGGTCTGCTCGGGTGCGATCGGCGCAGCACTGCATGCAGCCAGCAGCAGTGCAGCCAGCAGCAGCACGAGCCCGTGCAGCAGGCGGGAGATGGAACGGGAGGTCGGATTCATAGATTGGCGATGGCCGGCGGTGCAGCTTGCGCACCGGCCGATGGTGTTCTTGTTGGAAGAGGCAGGCCCTCCGCCTGCGCGAAGCAGCGTAACATTGCGAAACATCCGCGGGCAAGCAATGGAAAGCGCGGTGTTGCATCGGCGCACGCGGTCGAAGCCTCGGTGCTATCGTCATTGCGGCTGCTCGTCCGACGCATGGCGACACCGCGCTTCCATGAAGAACTTCGGCCCGCCCGCTTTCTCGCCAGTTCCGTTTTTCGACGCGCGCTTGAACCGCGCACGCTTCCTGCAGCTTGTTGCAGTGCTGCCGATGACCTCCGCGATGACCGCGGCGGCACAACACCTGCCAGCCATCACGATGAACACCCGCCCCATCCCCTCCACGCAAGAAGCCCTGCCGGTGGTCGGCTGCGGCACCTGGATCGGCTTCGACCAGCGCCCCGGCAGCGACGAATACCAGCGCCTGCCCGGCGTGCTGGACGCGCTGTTCGCGGCCGGCGGCACGGTGATCGACAGCTCGCCGATGTACGGCCGCTCCGAGGAAACCACCGGCGAGCTGCTGGCCGCCGCAGCGAAGCCGCGCGGGACCAAGGCCTTTCTCGCCACCAAGGTCTGGACCTCGGGCCGCGAGGCCGGCATCGCGCAGATGGAGCAGTCGTTCGCGCGGCTGCGCACCCAGCGCATGGACCTGATGCAGGTGCACAACCTGATGGACTGGAAGACCCACTTGGCCACGCTGCGCAATTGGAAAGAAAAAGGCCGCGTGCGCTACCTCGGCATCACGCACTACACGGCCTCGGCCTACCGCGAAGTCGAGGCCGTGCTGCGCGCCGAGAAGCTCGACTTCCTGCAGATCAACTATTCGCTCGACGCGCGCGAGGCCGAGGAGCGCCTGCTGCCGCTCGCGGCCGAGCGCGGCGTGGCGGTGATCGTCAACATGCCCTTCGGCGGCGGCGGGCTCTTGCGCCGGCTGCGCGACAAGCCGCTGCCCGCCTGGGCCGGCGAGATCGGCTGCGCGAGCTGGGCGCAGGTGCTGCTGAAGTTCGTGCTGAGCCACCCGGCCGTGACCTGCACCATTCCCGGCACCAGCCGCGCCGAGCACATGGCCGACAACGCCGCGGCCGGCGCCGGCGCGTTTCCGGATGCGGCGTTCTGGCGCCGCAATGCAGCTTCGGTCGAGCGCTGAGCCGCCACCGCGGCTATTCGAACTTCACGTTGTGCTGCCGCACGGTGGCGCCGAAGGCCTCGTACTGCGCGCGGAAGAATTCGGCGAATTTCGCGGGACTCATGCCGTAGCCCTCGAAGCCCTGCTGCACCAGCTGCGTATGCACCTCGGGCCGCTTGAGCGTGTTCTGCAGTTCCTGCGACAGCTTGTCGGTGATGGCCTGCGGCAGCCCCGGCGGCCCGAAGAAGCCGGCCCAGGGCGTGATGGTGAGCTTGCCCAGTCCGAGCTCGCCGCCCGTGGGCACGTCGGGCAGCAAGGCGCTGCGCTGCGGCAGCAGCGTGGCCAGCGCGCGGATGCGCCCTTCCTTCACGAAGCCCGGCGCCAGCGTGCCGGTGGTGAACATCATATGGATCTGCCCGCTCAGCAGGTCGGTCATGGCCTGCATGTCGCCCTTGTAGCGCGCGTTGACCACCTTGCGGTCACCGAGCAGCTGCAGCATGGCCAGCTCCGACGCGCTGTTGCTCGAGGCCGAGTTGTAGGCCCCGGGCTTGGCCGCCACCATCGCGAGCAGCTCGTTCACGCTCTTCACCGGCAAGCTGGCCGGCACCACCAAGAACATCGAGAACTGGCCGGCCGAGCTGATCGGCGTGAAGGCCTTGAACGGGTCGTAGGGCGGCGTGGGCCGCAGCGTGGGCGCGGCCACCATCGCGGTGTTGGTGCCCATCAGCAAGGTGTAGCCGTCGGGCTTGGCGGACGAGGTGGCCTGAGCCGCCAGCACGCCGTCGGCGCCCGGGCGGTTCTCCACGATCACCTGCTGGCCGAGCTGCTTGGACAACCCCTCCGCGATGATGCGCGTGAGCGCGTCGGCGCCGCCGCCGGCCGCAAAGCCGACGATCAGGCGCAGCGGCTTGTCCGGATAGCTGCCTTCGGCGCTCCAGGCTGCCGCGCCGGGCAACATCGTCGTTGCAAGGGCCGCAAGGGCCAGGTCTCTGCGTCGCATGAAAGGCTCCTTTCAAAAAAGATGCCGCACACCGAACTCCCAGCCCGACGAGCGCCGCCCGCCCGCCGGCGCCACGCCGCCGCTCACCACGTAGCGCGCCTGGCCGCTGTTCATGAGCCGCGCGTAGGTGCCGTAGAGCGCGGTGCGCTTGGAGAGGTTGTGCACGTAGCCGATGCCGAACTGGCGCGCATCGTCGCGGTTGCGCGGCATGCCGTTGGCATTGCGCAGGCTCTCGTCGCTGCGGTCGTCCAGGTAGGCGTAGCTCAGGCGGATGCGGCCGACCTCGAAGGCCGGAATGTGCACGCCGATCTCGGCCGTGTTCTTGCGCACCGTGCCGGCGGCGAGCTTCACCGTCACCTTGTTGTAGAGCGCGAAGAACTTCGCAAAGCCCGCGTCCCAGGTGCCGCCGATGTTGGCGTGCGTGTAGTTGCCGATGGCGGCGGCGGCGTCGAAGTGCGTGCGCGTGACGGCCGCCGCAATGTCGAACGCGCCCGCGGCAAAGCCGAAGCGCGCACCGGCAAAGTTGCCGTCGTCGCGGTTGGGCGCGGTGGAGTCGTTCTCGCCGGTGCCGATCATCGCCATGCCGTAGAAGCCGCCGAGCCCGGCCGGCAGCCAGTAGCTCACGGTGTTGCTGCCCGTGATGCCGGTGGGCAGCGGCCCGGTGCCCGCGCCCGCGAACGTGAGGTTGCCCGCGCGCGCCACGCCGTTGGCGTTGAAGGGATCGAAGTAGATGCTGTTGTAGTGCGTGGGAATGAAGTCGCGGCCCAGGCGCAGCTCGCCGAACTTCTGGTGCGACAGGCTCACGAAGGACATGCGGTCGAAGGTGATCGGGCCCGCCGCGCCCGCGCCGCTCGCCTGGTTGTTGCTGTTGCTCGGCCGGCCCGTGCCGTTGTCGGGGTTCAGGCTGCCTTCGAGCCAGAAGCCCGCGCGCAGGCCGCCGCCCAGGTCTTCGGTGCCGCGGAATCCGAGCCGGCTGGTCGAAAGGCCGCCGTTCGACAGCGCCTTGACCGAGCCGCCGCCCTCGCCTTTCGTGTACTGCACGCCAAGGTCCACCACGCCGAACACGGTGACGCTGGACTGCGCATGCACCGCGCCGCTGCAGGCCAGCGCCAGCGCCGACCCCATCAAGAATCTCTTCATGTTTTCTTGTCTCCTGCTTCTTCTCTTGGTTGAAAAACTCGGGAACGCGCGCAGGGCTGCGCCACCGGGTGCGCGCGGGGGTGCGCGCCGGTTGGCGAAGGCCGGGTGAAAAAAGCCTAGGGCTCGGGGCGTTCGGTGCGCACCAGCACGGCGCCCTTCGAGAGCGGGCTCACGTTGCGCCGGTACTGCTGCAGCCAGCCGGTGTCGAAGGCCGGCGGCGGCGCCTGCCAGTCGGCGCGGCGGGCGGCAAGTTCCGCATCGGCCAATGCGATGTCGAGGCGGCGCGCATCGAGGTCGATGGTGATCACGTCGCCATTGCGCACGAGGCCGAGCGGCCCGCCGAGCGCGGCCTCGGGCGACACCTCGGCCACCACGAGGCCCTTGCAGACCAGGCCCGAGAGATGCCCGTCGGTCAGGATCGCGACCTGGTCGCCCAGGCCCGCGCCGTCGATCGCGAACACCACGCGCGAGGCGCCGCCGCCCATGGCCGGGCCGCCGCAGGCGCCGGCGCCGCGCATCACCACCACCTGGCCCGGCAAGATCTCGCCCTTCTTGAGCGCCGCGATGGCCGCGTCCGAGGTCCAGAAGCACACGGCCGGGCCCGTGAAGCTGCGCACCTTGCGTTCCACGATGCCGGTCTTGATGAGCCCCGACTCGGGCGCGAGGTTGCCGCGCAGCAGCACGATGGCGGGATGCGGCGCGACCGGGCGCTCGATGGGGCGGATCACCTCGGCGCTGGCGACCTCGGCGCCGCGCAGGTTGTCGGCGACCGTGCCGCCCGTGACGGTGAGCGCACCGGTGTCGAGCAAGGGCGCGAGCTGCTTCATCAGCGCGCGGCAACCGCCCGCCGCCTCGAAGGCCTCGATGCTGTGCTCGCCGATCGGCCGCACGCCGGCCAGCACCGGCGTCTTCGGGCCGAGGCTTTCGAACAGGCCATACACGTCGACGCCGCACTCCCCCTCGGTCGACACGGCCTGCAGGTGCTTGGCCGTGTTGAGCGAGGCGCCGATGGCCAGCACCGCGCGCACCGCATTCGCAAAGGCGCCGGGCGTGAGGATGTCGCGCGGCTTGAGGTCGTCCCACACCATCTGCACGATGCGCGTGCCGGCGGCGCGCACGTCGGCCATCATCTTCGGGCTCAGCGCCGCCACCGGCGCGCTGCCCGGCAAGGCCATGCCGAGCGCCTCGCAGACGATGTGCATCGAGTTGGCCGTGCCCAGGCCCGAGCACACGCCCGGCCCGCGGATTGCCTCGCGGCTCATGCCCACGAGTTCTTCGACCGGCAGGTGGCCCGTGACCGCATGCATCGCGCCGATGAACACTTCCTCGATGTCCATGTGCTTGCCGCGGTACTCGCCGCTGGGCTGGTAGCCGCAGGGCACGAGCAGGGTCGGGATGTTGAGCCGCGCGGCCGCCATGAGCTGGCCCGGCACGGTCTTGTCGCACGAGGTGAGGCACACCATGCCATCGAGCTGCGCGCCTTCGACCGCCACCTCGATGTCGTTGGTCACGAGGTCGCGCGCGCCGAGCATGTAGGCACCGCGCGCACCGGCGCCGGTGATGAAGTCGCTGGGCGCGGCCGTGCGGATCTCGAAGGGCACGCCGCCCGCGGCGCGGATCGCGGTCTTGATTTCCGCCGCCACCTTGTCGAGGTGGCTGAAGCACGCAGCCAGCTCCGACGAGCTGTTGACGATGGCGATCTTCGGCTTCTCGCAATCCTCTTCCGGAATGCCGAGCGCACGCCAGTGCGCGTTGCGCACCGACCAGAGGTACGAGCCGCGCGGGAAGTTGCTGCGCAGGGGTCGGGTGGTCATGGGCGGTCTCCGGGCTTGTTCTTTTTGGTGATCTCGATCACGCCGCGGTCGGCGTCCACGCGCACCCAGTCGCCGGTTGCGATGCAGTCGAGCGGGTCGCGCTCGAAGTCGGTCATCGAGGGCGAATGCGTGACCACGGCGCCGAGCGCCATCTTGGTGGTCATCTCGTTGAACAGGAAGGCTGCGGGCGCCGAGTTCATGAGCCGCGTCATGTGGAACATCGCGGACCAGCCCGACGAGCCCTTGGCGCCTGGAAACACCAGCACCTTGCCCGCGAAGCTCTGGCCGCGCAGCTCGTGCCGCGTCTCGATGACGGTGCCGGTGCGCGGATCGATGCCGCCCCAGCCCGAGATGCGGTCGCGCGTGACGAGCGCCTCGCCTTCGGCGATGCCGCCGACGACCTTGCGGCCGCGGATGACCAGGGTGGATGTGTTGTCGCGTGCATTCATGGTTTTGCTCCTTCCCCTGCCGGGGCTGAGGGCTGCGGCTCCAGTTCCGCCTGCGCGGAACTGGACAGCCCGAAGAGCGGCAGCCTCTGGCTGCCTGCACCGAGGTTGGGATGGGGGCTGGCAGAGCGCTCGATGGATGCGACGCTGGCCCCCACCCCGGCCCTCCCCCGGGAGGGGAGGGAGAAAGACAAAGACATCGCAAGGCTGAAGCTCATTGCATTCCCCCGTTCCAGCGGCCGGTGCACGCCGCATCGATGCACTCCGCCGTGCTGCCGAACCACGCCTGCACGCCGAGGATCGCGGGCAGGTAGTGCGCCTGCTTGGCCGAATCGAGCGCCACGGTCTTCGTGCCCTTGGGCACGGCGCGGCTCATGGCCGAGCAGCTGTCGGTCATGAGGATGCCGCCGGCGTCCTCGATGATCTTCGTGTAGCCGTTGCGGTCGGCCAGCGACTTGATGGCGCGCGGCGTGAAGATCCACAGCTCGCAATCCGGGTGCACGCGGCGGCCCTCGATGAGCTGCGCGGCTTCCCAGATCTGCTCGATGGTGTAGTGCGGGCAGCCGAGCATCACGTACTGCACCTCGGCGTCCTTGCCGGTGGCGTTGATCTTCTCGTAGGTGGCGCGGCGCTCGGCTTCGCCAAAGCGCAGCACCTCCACCGGCGCGCGGCCGCCGAGCGCCTGCTCGAGCGTCAGCGCCTCGGGTGTGATGCCCGCGATGTGGTACATCTCCACGCCGCCCGACGACGATGCCGCCGCGCCGAAGTGCTTGAGCCGCGGCAGGTTGGGCACGCGGGCGATGCCGCGCTTGCTGTGCACCACCGGCACGCGCTCCTGCACATGCTCGCCGATGTAGTAGCCCAGGAGGCCCCAGTCCTGCACCGATTCCACTTCGACGTCGAGCTCGACCACGTGCGTGGCATGCCGGTTCTCGTCGAGGTGGTAGCCCCAGTACGGAATGCGCCCCGTGAGCATGGCGGCGCCGGTGCTCTCGCGGCCTTCGGTGTTGGTGCGCGCACCGAGCACCGAATTGCAATACACCACGGCCGACGATTCCATCCACGCGCAGTGCTCGCCGCGCGTCGGGATGTTGCCGACCTGGTAGGGCGTGCAGGTGTTCATGATCTGCGCGCCCAGGCCTGCCGCATGCCGCTCGCTCTTGTTGTAGAACTGCACGATCTCCTCGCTCACGCCCATGCGCTCGGGCTGGCCGGGGTCGAAGCCCAGCTGCAGGTGGCTCGTGAAGACCTTGAACTTCGGGATCTCGACGGTTTCCTGGCTGTCGAGGCTGAACTCGGAGAACACCGCGTCCATGCCGCCGCCCTTGGCCAGCGCGAAGTCGCGCTGGAACGGCGTGGTCGAGGTGATGGTGGCGCAGACGTTGCGCGTTTCCACCAGCCGCTCGGCGCCGAGCGCTTCGCCGTAGCGCATCAGGAGGTCCATCGCCTTCTGCACGGCCGGCCCGTCGCGGCCGTCCATCATGGCTTTTTCTTCATCGCTCAGGTGCATGGCCTTGTGTCTCCGTTTTTTTATGTCGTGGGGGTCGGCCGGGGCTAGCCCGGCAGAGGCGTCGGCACATGGCCGCCGATGTCGCGCGCAATGGTGAGCGCGATGTCGTGCAGGCGCGGTGCCAGTTCATTGCGCAGGCGCTCCTCGGTGAACACGAAGGCCGCGCCGCCGCCGTTGAGCGCCATCACTTCGCCATCGGGCCCGATGAGCGGCACCGACACCGAGTTGATCTCGCGGTGGAACTCGCCGAGCGAAAGGCAGTAGCCCAGCCGCCGGGCTTCGCCGATGGCGCGCGTCATGCCGGGCGCGATGCTGTCCCACTCGGGGCCGCGCAGGAGGCGCATCGAATCGACCAGCTGGTTGCGCTGCGCCTCGGGCAGCGCCGAAAGATAGGCGCGGCCCAGCGCCGAGTTGGCCAGCGGCGCGCGCGAGCCCACGTCGAGCCGCGCCGACAGCATCGACGAGCGCGGCCGGCAGGCCTCGATCAGCACCATCTCCATGCCGTCGCGTATCGCCAGGTAGACCGAGGCGCCCACCTCCTCGGCCATCGCCTGCATGCTGGGCCGCGCGGCGGCGCGCACGTCGAGGCTGCCGAGGAACACGCGCGACAGCGACACCACGCCGGGCCCGAGCATGAAGCGGTCGGCCACCTGCGCGGCCTTGAGCATGCCCAGCGAGAGCAGCGTGGCGACGAGCCGGTTGACGGTCGGCCGCGGGATGCCGGTCATGCGCGCGATGTCGGCATGGCCCAGCACGGGGCGCGCCTCGCTGAAGCAGCGCAGCACCGAGATGCCGCGCTCCAATGCGCTCACGGTGTCGGCGCGGTCGCCGCGCGCATCGGCGGCATCGGCGGCGGAAAAGGAGGCGTCGTTTTTGTCAGTGGACATGGAGGAACCCTTTGCAAGACTCTGCAATGTAGAGGGCTGGCGAAAGCGCGTCGGCCGGGTTCATGCGACTCAGATCCCGGCTTCGGCCGCGGCCCGCGCCTGCGCGCCCTGCCCGGCGCCGGCGCGCAGGTACACGCCCTGCGCGAGCAGCGCCGACTGCAGCGCACCCACGTCGACGAAGCGCGGTTCGATGCCGCCCCGCGACGCCAGCGCCGCCGCCACGCCCGCGGCCTGGCCGGTGATCCAGCACTGCGGAATCTCGCGCATGAAGCCATGCGAGTTGCGGTCGCACGAGATGTGGCGCCCGCAGGCCAGCAGGCCGTCGAGCTGCTGCGGCACCAGCGCACCGTAGGGAATGGAGATGTTCGGAAACTTGGGCGACACCGCGGGCGTCACGCCCACCTCGTCGGCCAGCGCCACGCCGTCGGGCCACTGGCTGCGCAGCACCGCGCCCACGCCGGAGAGGCGCCGCGCATGGCGCACGCCGATCTGCGGCGCGCTCAGCATCAGGTAGGCCTCCTCGAAGCCCGGCGCATGCGCCTTGAAGTAGTCCAGGTGCGCGGCCATGGCGCGGTGCGAGCGCACTTCGACGGCCGTGAGGTCGTCCACGTCGAGCGCGGAATAGCCCGACTGCCGCGGCCCCATGAACAGCGCCACGTCGTTGCGCCACGAGACGAAGGGCCGCTCGAACAGGCCGCACACTTCGCGCCCGCGCGCCATGAAGGCGCTGAACGCCTCGGGCTGGCCGGCCTTGAATTCGATCCAGCGGTTCATGTCCACGCCGCCGAACAGCCACGAGGTGTTCATGCAGTGGTGCACGTCGGCCTCCTCGATGTCGTTCACGAAAGCCGCGCCGGCGCGCGCGAATAGGTCGCCGTCGCCGGTGGCGTCGACCACCACGTCGGCCATGATCGCCATGCGGCCTTCCTTGCTCTCGAACACCACGCCCTTCACTGTGCCGTCCTGCACGATGGGAATCGCGGCCCACGAGTGGTAGATGAGCTTGACCTTGCGCTCCAGCACGATCTCCTGCGAGAGCAGCTTGAGGCGCTCCGGGTCGATGGTGGGCGACCACGTGACCACGCCGTGGTAGGCGGCCGTGCGCTGCGACCAGTGGGCGGCCTTGGCCGCGTCCTGCGAGCCCCAGTCCTCGCGCGCGGGGCCGGCAATGGCATCGGCCGGCAGGCGGTCGAACAGCTCTTCGGCAAAGCCGCGGATCACGAGCTGGCCTTCCCAGTCGGTCATGCGGTCGATCCAGATCACGAGGCCGCCGGTGGAAAGCCCGCCCAGGTGGTTGTAGCGCTCGAGCAGCGCCACGTCGGCGCCGGCGCGCGCGGCGGCTGCGGCGGCCGCGGTGCCCGACGGCCCGCCGCCCACCACCAGCACGCCGCAGCGGTGATAGACCGGAATGTCCTTGGCGGGCTCGGACCAGGTGCCGTGGTCAGGCCGCTTGACGCGGCTGTCGCGGTCGAAGATGTCGGAGCTGAGGATGCGCTCGTCGGTGCGGACGACAGTTTTCATGGATGAGTGTCTTGGATGGTCTGTTGCATCGTATTTTGATTTCAATGTTCATTTTGTCAAACAAAAAAAGGCTGAAAATAGCATCTATTCGGGGTATTCCCTAGTCGATATGGATTTTTATGGTTTTCTAAACCAATATAAGAAGAACATTCCCAACGGAGACATCGATGAAGAAACCCTGCGGCACCCGCCGCGCATTCGGCGCGGCGCTCGGCGCGGCGGCCCTGCTGGGCGTGGCGCCCCTGGCGCTGGCGCAAGACTTTCCGGTGCGCGGCGGCAAGCCGATACGCATCGTGGTGGGCTTCACGGCCGGCGGCGGCACCGACGCGCAGGCGCGCATCGTGGCGCAGAAGCTCGGCGAGGTGCTGGGCACGGGCGTGATCGTCGACAACAAGCCCGGCGCCAGCACCATGCTGGCCGCAAGCGAGGTGGCGCGCGCGCTGCCGGACGGCTACACCCTGCTCTATGCGCCCTCCTCGACCATGGCGCAGAACCCGCACACCTTCTCGCAGGTGCCCTACGACCCGTTCAAGGACTTCACCGCCATCTCGATGGGCGGCCGCGGGCCGCTGGTGCTGTCGATGAGCACCACCGTGCCGGCCCGCAACGTGAAGGAGCTCATCGCCTACGTGAAGGCCAACCCCGGCAAGGTGAGCTACGCCTCGTTCGGCGCGGGCACCTCGTCGCACATCTACGGCGAGGCCTTCGTGAAGAAAGCCGGCATCGACGCGGTGCACATTCCCTACAAGGGCGGTTCGGACGCGGCCAAGGACCTGATCGGCGGCCGCGTGCAGTACATGTTCGATTCGGCCTCCTCGGCCATCATCACCTCGGGCACCGGCAAGGTGAAGATCCTGGCGATTGCCGCGAACGAGCGCATTGCCGCGCTGCCCGAGGTGCCGACCTTCGCCGAGCAGGGCCTGCCCGGCCTCGACCTGCCGAGCTGGCTCGGCTTCTACGGGCCGGCCCACATGCCCGCGCCGGTGGTCGCAAAGCTCAACGCCGCGCTCGCGCAGGTGCTGGCGATGCCGCAGGTGCGCGAGTTCTACCGCAGCGGCGGCTACGAAGCCGGGGCCAGCACGCCCGAGGAATTCGCCGGCGTCACGCGCTCGACCTACGAGCGCTGGGGCGCGATGGTGCAGCAGGTCGGGCTGGCGAAGCAATGAACGCCTGGCCGCACTCCTTCATCGGCCGCCGGCGCGTGGCCGCGTGGCTGGTGTTCGCGCTCGGCGCGGCCGCGCTGCCGTGCGGCGCGCTCGCGGCCGGGCCCGCGGCCTTCCCCGAGAAGGGCCGCAGCATCCGCATCGTGCTCGGCCTCGCGGCGGGCGGTGCCTCGGATGCACAGGCGCGCTTCGTCGCCAACAAGCTCGGCGAAGTGCTGCAGACGCCGGTCATCGTGGAGAACCGGCCGGGTGCGAGCTTCATCCTGGCCACCGAGGAAGTGATCCGCGCCGCGCCCGACGGCTACACGATGATGTACGCGCCCTCTTCCGTGGTGGCGCAGAACCCGCAGACGCTGGCGCAGGTGCGCTACGACCCGTTCAAGGACCTGACGCCCATCTCGCTCGGCGCGCGCGGGCCGCTGGTGCTCACGGTTCATGCGAGCGTGCCCGCGCGCACGGTGCAGGAGCTGGTGGCCTACATCAAGGCCAACCCCGGCAAGATGAGCTATGCCTCCTTCGGCACCGGCACCTCCTCGCACATCTACGGCGAGGCCTTTGCGAAGCAGGCGGGGCTGGACGTGGTGCACGTGCCCTACAAGGGCGGCGCCGATGCCGCGAAGGACTTTCTCGCGGGCCGCGTGCAGTACTACTTCGACGCGGCGCCCAATGCGATCCAGAACACCGCCACCGGCAAGGTCCGCATGCTCGCAGTGGCGGCGCCCAGGCGCAGCGCGATGCTGCCCGACGTACCCACCATGACAGAGCAGGGCGTGAGCGGGGTCGACATGCCGAGCTGGCTCGGTTTCTATGGGCCCGCGCGCATGCCCGCGCCGGTGGTCGCCAAACTCAACGCCGCGCTCGCGCAGGTGCTCGCGATGCCCGCCACGCGCGACTTCTTCCGCCAGGGCGCCTACGAGGCCGAGTCGTCGAGCCCCGCGCAACTGGCCGAGCTCACGCGCGCGACCTACGAGCAGTGGGGCGACATGATCCGCAAGCTGGGGCTGGCGAAGCAATAGCTAGGCCGCGCGGTTCAGCCCAGGAAGCGCAGCAGCAGCCTGTTGAAATCATCGGCGCGCTCGTACTGCGCCCAATGCCCTGCCCCGTCGATCACCACGCCTTCGCGCTGCGGATGGCCGGCCGTGAGCTGGGCCACCAGCGGGCGCGGATCGGCGGTGACGTCGTACTCGCCCCAGAGCAGCAACTGCGGTCCGCCCAGCGTGTCGAGCGCTGCCTGCAGGCCGCCCGCCTGCGACACCTCCTTGCTGCGAAAGCGCGTGCCGTGGCAGGAGATGTCGTGGATCTCGAAGGCCACCGGATCGATCGCGGCCTTGTCGTGCAGCATGAGCGCGGCCAGGTTGTGCAGCAGCGCGGCGCGTTCCTGCTCGCGATCGGGCGCGGCGCGCCAGTTGATCATCTCCACCGCCATGCGCCGCATCGTGCCGTGGCCGCCACTGCCCACGAGCGCGAGGCGCCGGATGGCGCCGCGCCGCACCGCGAAGCGCGCGGCGGTGAGCCCGCCGAAGGAGAAGCCGCCCAGGTCGATGGGCGTGCCCGCGCCGATCAGCTGGTCGAGCGATCCACCCAGCGCATCGAGCAGCGGGCCGAGCGGATCTTCGCCGGGCACGGCGCGCGGCGGCGCGTCGGAATCGTTGAAGCCGGGCATGTCGGGCAGCCACAGCGTGCGCCCGGCCGAGAGCGCCTCGACGTTGCGCAGCCAATGCATCCAGCTGCCATGGCCGCCGTGCAGCAGCACCAGCGGCGCATGGATGTTCTCATCGCCGAAGCGGCGCCAAGCAACGCGGACGCCGCCGTGCACCACGTCATGGCGCGTGCCGCGCGCGGCGATGCGTTCGATCAAGAGGCGGGCTTCTGTATTGAGATCTGGATCGGGAATGGAAGGCATCACCCGATTCTGCCAACGCGCCGCCTTTTCAGCTGGCGCCAGCGCCGAAGCGGTAGCTCGACACCACCAGCCCGCCCATGAACGCGTCTTCGTGATAGACGCGCTCGCCCGGCTCCTGCTCGGCCGCGCCGACCGCCACCATCAGCGGGATCAGGTGCTCCTCGCGCGGGTGCGCCATGCGCGCCGAAGGGGCTGCAGCCCAGTCCGCGAGGCGCTGCACGCGCTCCTGCGGCGGCGACTGCACGGCCGTGTGGTCGAGCCAGTCGCCGAAGGCCTGGGACACGCCATGCGCCTGCGGGCCGAAGTTGCGCAGGTTGTGATAGCTCAGGCCGCTGCCCACGATGAGCACGTTCTCGTCGCGCAGCGGCGCAAGCGCGCGGCCGAGCGCCAGGTGCTCCGCCGGATCGAGCCCGCGCTTGAGCGACAGCTGCACCACCGGCACGCCGGCATCGGGGTACATCGCCTTCATGGGCGAGAACATGCCGTGGTCGAAGCCGCGCTCCGGGTCGATGGCCGCGGGCAGCCCGGCCGCCTCGAGCAGCGACTGCACGCGCTGGGCCAGTTCGGGCGAGCCCGGTGCGTCGTAGCGCACTTCATAGGTGTGGGCGGGAAAGCCGCCGTAGTCGTAGATCATCGGCGGCCGCGGGTTGCCCTGCACCGTGAAGACCGGCGCCTCCCAATGGGCCGACACCATGAGGATGGCGTCCGGCGTGCGGCCGATCTGGCGCGGCATGTCGGCCAGCGCGGCGGCCAGCTGGTCGTAGGTGGCGCCCATTTCCTTCTTCATCCAGGGCCAGGGACCGCCGCCGTGCGAGATGAAATACGTGGGCAGGCGCGAGAGGGTGTTGTCGTGGGTCAAGCCGATGCTCCTTGAAGGCGTTGCATCGACTGTAGCCGCAGGCATTCCCATCAGGGAATCGAAGAACGGGAACCCCTCACAGTGCGGGGGGAAGGCATCGCAGGCGGGCTTCGTACGCCTCCCATTCACGCATGCGGTTCTCGAGATCTTCAGGATTGGCCGATTGCGCGAGGTAGCGTTCCCGCGGGTCGGCCGTTTCGGCAGCGCCGCGCCGCACAAGAGCGGAGATGGCACGCTTGAAAGTGCCGTGCACGGACGGGCTGGGCACCTTGGCTGCGTCGGCCGGCAGCGGGAGCGGGAGGATCGGGCTCATGTTCACGGTGAACTCCTCAAGTTGGAACCGCGAGTGAGGTCTTCCCAGGCGGAACGGTGAGGCCCCGAGCCTAGGGAGACCGCACGCTCAAGGAGTCATCGGAAACAATGACGCGCGGGATGGCCGCGCCATCGATCGATGCTCGGTCAGCGGGCTTCGGGCAGGCGCCCGAGCCAGAGCGAGGTCAGCGCCGCCCGGTTATGGACGCCGAACTTGGCATAGATCGACTTCACGTGGATGTGCGTCGTATTCGGGCTTTGGCCCAGGATGGCTGCAATCGCTTTCTCCGCCTTTCCTTCGAGCAATCCCAGCAGGACCCTGCGCTCCGTGGCGGTGAGCGGCGCGTTCGCGATGAGGAGCCCATGGCTGAGCAATTGCTGGCGATAGAACCAGCGCAGCCCGCGAAGCGCCAGGCCGAAAGGATTCTTGTCCGCCGATGAGAACCGGGGAGCTTCCGTGCTTCGGAAAATGAAAAGGTGCACCCGCACATCGTCATTGATTGCGCAGCGCATCGACATGCTGTCCGCGTGTCCGATGGCCAGGTAGTGGCGCTGGTAGTGCGGACCGCCGAACCACTCGGGAGGCAGCGCTTCGAACAGGAGCTGGGTGCGGAACGGTTCCTCGCCGGCCACGGCAAGGATCTGCGAGAGGTCGACGGACGGCGACCACAAGGAGTCGAACTGCTCCTGGACCGAAGCGGCCATCGGCGGCAAAGGCCGCAGGAGCCGGACGAAGAGAGGACGCCAGCCGTTCAGGGCGTCGCCCAGCGCGGGGCTCGGCAGCCGCACGACCACCGACCAGAGTGCGTTGTGCGCGCCGAAGATCGAGCAGAGGCTGCAGAGCAGGTGCTCGAGTGCTTCATCGCCATCGCAGACGGGGTAGTTCGCGAGCTTGTCCCACAGCGCGTAGATCGGCTCGGTGCCATCGTGCATTGAAGGCTGGGCGGGGGACGCAACTCCTGCATTCAATGGATCACCTGTTTAGGTTATTACGCAACGCAGCCCGCCTGCCTACGATCCGTCGATGGATCAGCCCCGCATCGTATGGCATTCGACGGACCTTGTGCCAGCGGTTCGGGCATCGTTTCGGGATCGTGTGCAATGACGGCCCCGCAACAGATTCCCGCCGCCGAGCTGTCGGAGCTGATCGGTGCGATCTACGACTGCTCCCTCGACCCGCAGCGGTGGGCTGCAACATGCAGAAAGATTGCGCAGCGCTGTGACAGCGCCGGGGGCGGCATCTGCGTGCACGACCTGAAGCAGATCCAGAACGACCAGTTGTACGTCTTCGGCTATGAGCCGGAGTTCCTGCAGAAATTCGGCGCCCGGTACGCCGAGAGCCCGATGGCCGCGGCGGACGTCCTCTCGAATGCCGGGGACGTGAGCGCGCTGTCGATGGAGCGTTTCCATCTGCATGACAGCGCTTTCTACCGCGAGGTGCTGCAGCCACACGGCGTGCTCGACATCATCTGGTTTCCGGCGCTGCGCACCGGCGGGCGCATGGCGTCCCTGCACGCGTCGCGCAGCGGCGAGTCGCTGCACTACCAGCAGAGCGACCTTGCCCTGTTCGAGCTCCTTGCGCCGCATGTCTGCCGCGCTCTGGCGATTTCCGACGCGCTCGACATCCAGGTGCTCAATTCCGAGGTGCTGAAGAGGACCCTTGACGGGCTGGCGGCCGGCGTGTTCCTCGCGGCGCGCGACGGCCGCGTCGTCTACATGAACACTGCGGCCGAGCGGCAGGTCCGCTCGGGCACGGCGATGCGCCTGATCGACAACCGGTTGTCCCCGGTCCACCCGGCCGCTCGTGCCGCGCTGACGCAGGCGATCCAGGATTCAGGCCGCGAGGGTGCCGACATGCGCACCAGGGACCATGCGATCGGAATCCCCGGTGGAACCGGCGGGGGCTACGTCGCCACCTTGCTGCCGATTGCCGATGGCCGGCGCGCCGGGGTCCTCGCACCGTTCGCGGCGAGCGTTGCGGTGTTCATCCAGGACCCTGTCCAGGCGCCGCTGATGCCCGGGGAGGCATTCGGACGGCTGCATGGGCTCACCGGCGGCGAACTGCGCGTGCTGATGGCGCTGTCGCAAGGCCTGGGCGGCATGGAGGCCGCCGGCGTGCTGGGCGTGGGCGAACCGACCATCCGCACCCACCTGCAAAGGATCTACTCCAAGACCGGCACCTCCAGGCAGGGAGACCTGCTGCGCCTGCTGCACCACTCGACACCCCCGACGCGGCACCAGACGCGCCTGGCGGATTGAGCGGCCGCAGGCCCTCTTCATCGCTTCCGACGGCGCCGGAACGCACCCTTTCGGGGCAAGGACATGCCACCCCGGGCTAAAGTCGCGGCTTCCCCTGGAGACCGCACGTCTTGTTCCGTTTCTTCGAAAAACTGCTCCATCCCTATCCCGCGGCCGAACCCGCGCCTCCGCCGACGGGCTTCTTCGCATTCCTGTGGGCCTGCACCCAGGGCCTGCGCCTCAAGATGGCCGTCATGGCGGCGCTCACCGCGGCCATCTCGGGCTTCGAGGCGCTGCTGTTCGCGATCCTCGGGCGCATCGTCGACTGGCTCGGCGGCCAGGTGCCGTCGCGGCTGTGGGCCGAACGCGGCGACACGCTGGCGTGGCTGGCCGCGCTGCTGGTGATCAGCATCGGCGTGGTCGCGCTGCAGACCATCGTCAAGCACCAGACGCTGGCGGTGAACCTGCCGATGCGCCTGCGCTGGAACTTCCACCGGGTGATGCTGGGCCAGAGCATGGCCTTCTACCAGGACGAGTTCGCGGGCCGCATCACGGCCAAGGTGATGCAGACCGCGCTGGCGGTGCGCGACACCCTGTTCGTGCTGGCCGACGTGGTGGTGGCCATGGGCGTGTACGTGGTGACCATCATCGTGCTGGTGACCGTGCTCGACGTGCAGCTGGTGCTGCCCTTCATCGTCTGGCTGGTGCTCTATGCGGCTGCGCTGATGTACTTCGTGCCGCGCCTGGGCAAGGTGGGCAAGGCGCAGGCCGACGCGCGCGCGCTGATGACCGGGCGCGTGACCGACGCCTACACCAACATCGCCACCGTCAAGCTGTTCTCGCACACCCAGCGCGAGGCCGGTTTCGCGCGCGAGGCGATGCGCGAGTTCATGTACACGGGCTACGGCCAGATGCGGCTGGTGAGCGCCTTCGAGATCGTCAACCACACGCTCAGCATGGGCCTGACCGCGGGCATGGCCGGCACCGCGCTGTGGCTCTGGTCGAACGGCACGGTGGGCGTGGGCGCGGTGGCTGCGGCCACCGCGATGGCGCTGCGCCTGCAGGGCATGTCGCACTGGATCATGTGGGAGATGACCAGCCTGTTCGAGAACATCGGCACCGTGCAGGACGGCATGAAGACGCTGTCGCGCCCGCGCACCGTGCTCGATGCGCCCGATGCCGGCGTGCTCGAGGTGCCGCACGGCGAGGTGCGCTTCGAGCACGCGAGCTTCCGCTATGCGGATGCGGGCCGCCGCGTCATCGACGATCTGAACCTGGTGGTGCGCCCGGGCGAGAAGATCGGCCTGGTCGGGCGCTCGGGCGCGGGCAAGTCGACGCTGGTCAACCTGCTGCTGCGCTTCCATGACCTGGAAAGCGGCCGCATCCTGATCGACGGGCGCGACATCGCGCAGGTGACGCAGGATTCGCTGCGCAGCCACATCGGCATGGTCACGCAGGACACCTCGCTGATGCACCGCTCGGTGGCCGACAACATCGCCTACGGCCGGCCCGATGCAACCCCGGCCCAGATCGAGGCCGCCGCGCGGCGCGCCGAGGCGCACGACTTCATCCAGACGCTGGGCGACGCCAGCGGCCGGCGCGGCTACGAGGCGCATGTGGGCGAGCGCGGCGTGAAGCTCTCGGGCGGCCAGCGCCAGCGCGTGGCCATTGCGCGCGTGATGCTCAAGGACGCGCCGATCCTGCTGCTCGACGAGGCCACCAGCGCGCTCGACTCCGAGGTGGAGGCCGCCATCCAGCAGAGCCTCTACCGGCTGATGGAAGGCAAGACCGTGATCGCGATCGCGCACCGGTTGTCGACCATCGCGGCCATGGACCGGCTCATCGTGCTCGACGAAGGCCGCGTGGTGGAAGAAGGCGACCACCGCACGCTGATGGCGCAGGGCGGGCTCTATGCGCGGCTGTGGGCGCACCAGAGCGGCGGCTTCCTGGGCGACGACCTCGAGGAAGAAGACGGCGAAGCGCTGCGGGCCTGAGCGCGGGCTATTTGTCAGCAAGCGTTACGGCGGCACGGCGCAAGCGCTCGGGGCGGCCTTGGCGAGTCCTACAGCACAGGCCGCCACTCGCCGACAGCAGCCCGCCACCCCGGGCGCGATGCTGAAGCTGTCGTCAACAACGAGGAGTCCTCGCGTGAATTCCATCATTTACATCGTCGGTCTGGTCGTCGTGGTCGTGGCCGTGCTTTCGTTCTTCGGCCTGCGCTGAAACCGGGCACGCGTTTTCGACTCGCCTGCTGAACAAGAACGGGGCCGTCCGCGCGGCCCCGTTTCTCATGGGTCCGCCCGAGCGCGCCGGGCATAATTCGCGCGCCCCGGCACTTGCGGGGAAACTTGCTGCGAAGGGACCCTGTTGACCAACACCGCGTTGCGCGAACCTGCCTTTACGGACGCGGTCGTCACCGAAGCGATCCGATGGACCGAGGAGAAAGGTCCGCTCGACGATGCAGAGGTCCTGCGCGCCGCCCTCTCCCGCAGCTCCGGCGCACCGGCACGCATCACCGCACGCGCGCTGTTGCTCGGTGAACGCATCGGGCTGCAATCCGAACTGGCACGCGCCCGCCAGTGGGCGCCATGGGTGCTGCTCGGGCTGGTGGCGCTCATCGTCACGGCAGGCCTGGGCCTCGCGGGCAACGTGGTCGGCGGCGGCGAACGGCACATCAACGTGATCGTGGCGCTTGCGAGCCTGCTCGGCCTGCACGCGCTCACGCTGCTGCTGTGGCTGGCCGGCCTGTGGCTGCCGCTGGGCGCGTTCTCCACCAGTTCGCTCGGCTGGATCTGGCTCTCGCTCACCGCGCGCGTGGCCGGCGGCAAGCGCGGCCAGGCGCCGGTGCTGGTGCGGGCCGCCACCGGGCTGCTGGCGCGCGCCAGGCTGCTGCCCTGGGCGCTGGGGCTGGTGAGCCACAGCATCTGGTCGCTCTCGTTCGCGGTGGTGCTGGCCGCGCTGCTGTTCGCGCTGGCGTTCCGCAGCTACACGCTGAGCTGGGAGACGACCATCCTCGACCCGGCCTTCTTCGTGCACGCCGTGCAGCTGCTGGGCTGGGCGCCGTCGCAGATCGGCTTTCCGGTTCCCGAAGCCGCGACCGTGCTCTCGCCTTCTCCCGGCGCCGCGGGCCAGCGCACGTGGGCGCTGTGGCTGACCGGCTGCATCGTGGTGTACGGGCTGCTGCCGCGCCTGGCGCTGGTGCTGCTGAGCGCGGCGGTGTGGCAGCGGCGCCGCGCCGCGCTGCAGCCCGACTGGAGCGAGCCCTACTACCGCAAGCTCGCGGCGCGCTTTGCCGCGCTCGCACCGCCCGCCATCGTCGATGCCGATCCGGGGCGCGCGCCGGGCGCGGCGCCGGCGGGCCTCGCGCCTTCTCAGTTGCAGGACGAACTGCTCGTCATCGGCTTCGAGCTGCCCGCGGATACGCCGTGGCCGCCCGAGGGCCTGCCCGCCATCGCCCCGGCCCAGGTGCAGCGCATCGACGGCAGCGCGCCCGCGCGGCGCGCGCTGCTCGACCGGCTGGCACAGGCCCGCCCGCGTGCCGTGCTGCTGGTGTGCCACGCCGCATCGAGCCCCGACCGCGGCACCGAACGCTTCCTGCGCGAAGTGCTGGCCCATTGCGGCGAATGCCGGCTCTGGCTGGCACCGGCCGCCAGGGACGCGGCCGGTGCGGACGCATCGCAGCGCTGGATCGACTGGCTGCAGGGCACCGGCCTTGCGCGCGTCGCGGCCACGCCGCGGCTCGAAGACGCATTGCAAGGCCTGGGAGCCGCCCCATGACACAGCAGCAGCATCAAGCCATCCGCATCGCCGTGGTCGGCCACACCAATGCGGGCAAGACCTCGCTGCTGCGCACGCTGACGCGGCGCGCCAACTTCGGCGAGGTGTCGCAGCGGCCCGGCACCACGCGCCATGTCGAATCGGTCGACCTGGAGGTGAACGGCCAGGCCGCGGTGCGCTTCTTCGACACGCCGGGCCTGGAAGATGCGGTGGCGCTGCGCGAGCACCTGGCCGGCCTCGATGGTGCGCAGGCCACGCCGCCCGAGCGCATCCGCCTGTTCCTGCAAGGGCCCGAGGCGCATGGCGTGTTCGAGCAGGAGGCCAAGGTGCTGCGCACCATGCAGGACATCGATGCGGCCTTTCTCGTGATCGACGTGCGCGAGCCGGTGCTGCCCAAGTTCCGCGACGAGATCGAGCTGCTCAACTCCTGCGCGCGGCCGGTGCTGCCGGTGCTCAACTTCGTGCGCGATGCGGCGAGCCGCGAGCCCGACTGGAAGGAACTGCTCTCGGCCTACGGCCTGCACGTGCAGGTGCGCTTCGATGCCGCGGCGCCTTTCGTGGGGGCCGAGCGCGAGCTCTACGGCGACCTGTCGACATTGCTGCGCGACCGGCGCGAGCAATTGCGCGCGGTGGCGGATTGGCTCGCCGCCGAAGCCGCCGAGCGCCGCCGCGCGGCCTGCGCGCGCATCGCCGAACTGCTGGTCGATGCGGCGGCGCTGCGCCGCACGGTGCCGGCCGAGGAATTCGCCGACACGGCGCGCCGCAAGGCCTTCGTCGCGGCCTTGCAGAAGGAGGTGTTCGACAAGGCGCAGCGCTGCACCGACGACCTGCTCGCGCTCCATGGCTTTCGCCAGGACGATGCGGGCGAGGCACCGCTGCCGCTCATCGAAGGCCGCTGGACGCTGGACTTCTTCAGCCCCGAAGCCATGAAGGACGCGGGCCTGCGGCTCGGCAAGGGCGCCGCCATCGGCGCGGCCGTGGGCGTGGTGGCGGACCTGGCGGTGGCCGGCATTTCGCTGGGCACGGGCGCGGCAGTGGGCGGCGCCATCGGCGGTGCCGTGTCGCAGGGCTGGGGCCCGTTCGGCCGCAAGCTGGCGAACCGGCTGCGCAACGTGCACGAGCTCACGGTGGAAGACGGCGTGCTGTTTGCGCTGGTGGCCTGGCAGCTGAAGCTCACGCGCGCGCTGGAGCAGCGCGGGCATGCGGCCACCGGGCGCATCGCGGCCGAAACGAGCGCGACGCAGGACGCGCCGACGCGCGCCACGGCCACCGCCGTGCGCGCGGTGCGGCCCGCGCGCAGCCACCCCGAATGGGAATCGGCGGGCCTGGCCACGCGCGGCTTCTGGCGCCCCGCGCCGCAGCGCGACACGCTCGCGGCCGATCTGGCGCGCACGCTGCAGGGCGCCTTCGAACCCTGAGCGCCGCTCCTGCCTTCGCTTGCAGGCGGAGGCGACCGATTCCTACGCGCCGGCGCTGCCGCGCGCCCCACCCTTTTTTCGAGGACATCGACGGCACGCGGGGTGCCGTTCGTCTTTTTGTCTTCATCGAAAAAAAGGAGCACCCATGGCCGTCGAATGCAAACTGCTCGCCACCCCCTTGATCGGACGCGTGTGGCAAGGCCGCACGCCGATTGCGCGGGCCGACGAATACCTGCGCTACAGCTTCGAGCACGGCATCCAGGAGATCGCGAAGAAGCCCGAATGCCTGGGCGTGCAGTACTTTCGCAAGCTGAACGGCGACGCCGCCGAATTCAGGACCGTCTCCTACTGGCAATCGATCGAGCACATGCATGCGATGCACGCGCAGCGCGGCGATCCGCTGCGCGTGGCGCCGCTGGCGCGCGACCCCGAGTTCCTGCTCGAGCTGCCGGAATTCGTGGACATCGTCGAGGTGCACGTCAACTCGTTCGGCACGCAGAAATAGCCGAGCCGCCGCGCCCATCGCGGTCACTGCGCAGTCACGCGGCCCGCCTAGCATCCGCAGGCCCTTGCCGCCATCCACCCAGACTGCACCCCACCCCACGCGATGTACCCCGGCGAACGGCTCAACGGATACAGCCATCTGCTGGGCCTGGTGCTTGCACTCGCGGCCACCGCGCTGCTGCTGGCCAAGACCCTGCCCACCGGCGACGCCGCGCGGATTGCCGGCGCGCTGGTGTTCTCGCTCTCGGCCGTGCTGTTGTATGCGGCCTCCACCCTGTTCCACAGCACCCGGGGACCGCGCAAGCGCTTCTGGGAGCGCGTGGACCACTGCGCCATCTACCTCTTGATCGCGGGCACCTACACGCCGTTCGCGCTGGTCACGCTGCACGGGCTCTGGGGCTGGCTGCTGATGGCCGCCGTGTGGGGCGCTGCGCTTTTCGGCATCGGACGCGAGCTGCTGCAGGCAGGCGGCGCGGACTCGAAGCCGCCGCTGGCGCTCTACATCGCGATGGGCTGGCTCGGCGTGCTGGCCGCGGTGCCGCTGGCCGCGCGGCTCGACAGCGGCGGCCTTGCGTGGCTGCTGGCCGGCGGCGTGCTCTACACCGTGGGCACGGTGTTCTATCGCAACCGGCGGGGCTTCCGGCATGCGCACGGCGCCTGGCACCTGTTCGTGCTCGCGGGCACTGCAAGCCACTTCGTGTCGGTGGGCTGGTTCGTGCTGTGATGCGCGGCCGCGGCCGTGCAGCCTCCCGGTGTAAGCGCCTGTTACCACCTCCCGTCAGGTTTTCGCTTCGTGAGATGTGCAAAATGCGCTCCATGCCAAATATCGCCTCCATCCTGAAATCCGAGATTTCCCGTGTCGCCCGCAAGGAAGTTCGCGCGGAGATCGAAACGCTCAGAAAAGCATCCACGCTGCACCGCGCCTCGATCGCCGCATTGCGCCGGCAGGTTGAAAAGCTCGAAAAGGAGCTGCGCCGCGCCACCAAAACCGTGGCGCGCGCCGCGCCCGCAGGCGATGCCGACGAGGCCGCCGAATCGGGCCCGCACCGGCGATTCAGCGCAAGCCGGCTGGCTGCGCACCGCGTCAAGCTCGGCCTCTCGGCCGCCGCCTACGGCAAGCTGGTGGGCGTGACGGGCCAGACCATCTACAAGTGGGAACAAGGCAAGGCCAGGCCGCGCAAGGCCCAGCTCGAAGGCCTGGCCGCTGTGCGGGGCCTCGGCCGGCGCGAAGTGGCCGAGCAGCTGAACGGATAAGCCGGCCGCGCTCTTCCTTCATGTCCAGCCTCATCGTGCACGGCGGCACGCCGCTTCGTGGGCGCATCACGCCTTCCGCCAACAAGAACGCCGTGCTGCCGGTGCTGTGCGCCACGCTGCTCACGCGCGAGCCGCTGCGCCTGCACGGCGTGCCCGACATCACCGACGTGCGCAAGATCCTCGAGATCTTCCGCAGCCTGGGCAGCCAGGTGCGCATGGACCACGCCACCGGCACGCTGGAGCTGCACCACCGCGACACGGCCTTCGATGCCGCACGCGACCGGCTGCCCGAGGAAATGCGCTCGTCGATCATGCTGGTGCCGCCGCTGCTCGCGCGCTTCGGCATCGCGCGGCTCGAAGACAACGTCAAGGGCTGCACGCTGGGCGTGCGCGAGATCGATCCGCACGTCGATGTGTTCCGGCGCTTCGGCGGCGTGGTGGAGCGTGCCAGCGGCTCGCTGCTGGTGCGCTGCGCCGGGCCGCTCGTGCCCGCGCAGCATTGGCTCGACTACGCCTCCGTCACCACCACCGAGAACTTCGTGCTGTGCGCAGCCGCAGCCAAGGGCAGCTCCACGCTCACCAATGCCGCCTCCGAGCCGCATGTGCAGGAGTTCTGCCGCTTCATGGCGATGCTGGGCGTGCGCATCGAGGGCATCGGCACCTCGCGGCTCACGGTGCACGGCGGCGGCGTGCTGGGCGGCGGGGAATTCCGCTTCGACGAGGACTTCCACGAGATCACCACCTTCCTTGCGCTGGGCGCCATCACGGGCGGCGACGTGGTCGTGCGCAACAGCGCGCCCGAGAACTTTCCGCTGATCGACCGCACCTTCGACAAGTTCGGCGTGACGGTCACGCACGCAGACGGCTGGTCGCGCGCCAGCAGCAACGGCCCGCTCAAGGTGCAGACGCCCTTCACCAGCAACGTGCTCACCAAGGTGGAAGCGGCGCCGTGGCCGTACTTTCCGGTCGACCTGCTTCCGATCTTCATTGCGCTGGGCGTGCGCGCCCAGGGCAACGCGATGTTCTGGAACAAGGTGTACGACGGCGCGCTGGGATGGACCGGCGAGCTGTCGAAGTTCGGCGCGCACGTGTTCTCCTCGGACCCGCACCGGCTCATCAGCTTCGGCGGCAGCCCGCTGACGCCGGCCGTGGTCGAGAGCCCCTACATCATCCGCGTGGCGATCGCGCTCTTCATGGTGGCGGCAAGCATCGAAGGCCGCTCCGAAATCCGCAACGCCGCGCCGATCCGCCGGGCCCACCCGCGCTTCGCCGAGAACCTGCGCAGCCTGGGCGCGCAGGTGGAGTGGACGAGCGAGGAGTGAGCCCAGCGAACGCGGGGCGGCTCAGCCCCGCAGCGCATCCGACGCAATGCGCGCCGCCGACGCGATGACGTCGTTGCGGCCCGGCGCATCCGGCGTGGGAAAGGTCAGGTAGACCGCCATCACCAGCGGCGCGCCGGCCGGCGGCCACAGCACGCCGATGTCGTTCACCGTGCCGTAGGAGCCGGCGCCGGTCTTGTCGCCCACCTTCCAGTCGGCCGGCACGCCCGCACGGATGCGCGTGGCGCCGGTGGTGTTGCCCAGCAGCCAGGCCTCGAGCTGGCTGCGCTGCGCCGCAGCGAGCCCATCGCCCAGCACCAGCCGCTGCAGGCTCGCGGCCATGGCCTCGGGCGAGGTGGTGTCGCGCGGATCGCCCGGAATGGCACTGTTGAGCTCGGTCTCCCAGCGGTCGAGCCTGAAGACCGCATCGCCGATGGAGCGCGCGAATTCGGTCACCGCGGAGGGGCCGCCGAGGATCTTCATCAGCAGGTTGGCCGCGGCGTTGTCGCTGTACTGGATGGTGGCGGCGCACAGCGCGGAAACCGCCATGCCCTGCCCCAGGTTCTTCTCGGTGATGGGCGAGTTGGGAAGGATGTCGCTCCTCGCGTAGCTCACGCGCTGCTCCAGCAGGCCGGGCTCGCGGCTGCTGCGCGCGAGGATGGCAGCGGACGCCATCATCTTGAAGGTGCTGCACATCGGAAAGCGCTCGGTGGCGCGGTGCTGCACGCGCGCGCCGGTGGCGGTGTCGAAGGCCGCGAGGCCAAGCCGCCCGCCCACGGAGCGTTCGAGGGCCGCGAGCTGCGCTTCGGCACTTGAAAGCGCGCTGGCCTGCGGCGCCTTGGCGGACCAGGCGGTACAGGCGCTGGCCAGGGGCAAGGCGGAGGCGGCGAGCAGGAAAGTGCGGCGATCGGCGATGGATGTCATTGGTTTTTTCTGCGAGTGGATGGAACGGCGGCCATCGTAGGAGCGCCATCGCGCAGGCTCCAGCGCCGGACGGCGCAGCCGCGTCTCGGCTGTATCGGGTGTAACCGGAAAAATCATTCAACTTATCGGTTGAATGATTTCCGGAGCACGACTATATTCAACCACATGGTTGAACTAGACGACAAACGGCTCGACGCCGTGTTCCACGCCCTGGCCGACAGCACCCGCCGCACCATGCTGCAGCTGCTGGCCCAGGGCGAATGCAGCGTGGGCGAGCTGGGCGCGCCGTTTCGCATGTCGTTTGCGGGCGCATCCAAGCACGTCAAGGCGCTGGAGCGCGCCGGGCTGGTTTCCCGCACCGTGCAGGGCCGCGCGCACGTCTGCCGGCTGGAGCCGGCGGCGCTCGCATCGGCCAACGCATGGCTGCGCTACTACGAAGGCTTCTGGAGCAACCATCTGGACGCGCTGGAGAAGGAACTGCGGCGCGAAGCATCCCGCGGCAAGTGAAGTCCCCATTCTTTTTCAAGGAGCAAGCCATGGCCAAGAGCCACCTCGGAACCCTGATCGAACCCGGTACCCTGCGCATGGAGCGCACCCTGCCCGCCCCCGTCGAGCGCGTGTGGGCCTATTTCGTCGACCCCGGCAAGCGCGCCGCCTGGCTGGCCGGCGGCACCATGGCCGAGGAGCCCGGCAGCGTGTTCGAGCTGCGCTTCGACCACACCCGGCTCTCCGGCGAAGTGGCCCCCGAGCGCTTCGCCGCCTGCCGCAGCCCCATCCTCCAGAAATCGCGGATCGTCGAATTCGAACCGCTGAAGCGCCTGACCATCAGCTGGGGCAGCGAAAGCGCCACCGCCTCCGAGGTCAGCTTCGAATTCACGCAAGAGGGCGACACCACCCGCCTCGTGCTCACGCACCGCCGCCTGCCCGATCGCAAGGACACGCTCAGCGTCGCCAGCGGCTGGCATGCCCACCTCGACGTGCTCGACGACGTGCTGCACGGCCGCAAGCCGCGGGGCTTCTGGACCCAGCACGCGGCGCTCGAGAAGGCCTACGACGAACGCCTGCCGGGCTGAGCGGCCCCCTTCCGGAGTCGGATGGCGACTACAGGCAAGCGAGCGCGCTTGCGTTAAGGTGCGGAGCATCCGCCGACTCCGAAGCACCCCATGGCCACCACCCCCTCCCCCGTACCGGTCCGCAAGCATTTCTCGATGATCCGCGGCTTTCACCTGGCCGATGCATTCACGCTCGGCAACGCGGCATGCGGGGTGGGCGCGGTGTTCCTTTCGATGGCCTTCATGGCGAGCCAGTCGCTCGCGCAATTCCTCTGGGCCGCCGCGCTCGCGCCGGCGGCCTTCGTGTTCGACGTGTTCGACGGGCGCATCGCGCGCTGGCGGCAAACGCATTCGGCGCTGGGGCGCGAACTCGATTCGCTGGCCGACGTGATCTCCTTTGGCGTGGCGCCGGCCGCGCTCGGCTTTGCCGCGGGCCTGGACGGCGGCTGGGATTGCGTGCTGCTGATCTATTTCGTGTGCTGCGGCGTGAGCCGGCTCGCGCGCTACAACGTCACGGCCGAGGCGCTGTCCGCGGGCGCCGACAAGGTCAAGTACTTCGAAGGCACGCCCATCCCGACTAGCGTGGTGCTGGTGGGCGTGCTGGCCTGGGCCGCCTGGCAGGGGCGCATCGGCGACGGGGTGTGGGGCGGCGCCTGGATGCTCGGCCCCTGGCAGCTGCATCCGCTCGCGCTGCTCTTCGCGCTCTCGGGCACGCTGATGATCAGCAAGACGCTGCGCATTCCCAAGTTTTGACCGTCCGCTCATTCACATCCCATCCCATGTCGAAGGCACCCTTCCCCCACGGCGCGGCCCCCGGCCTCGACCAGCTGGTGCGCATTGCCGCCGGGCAGCCGCTGTCACCGGCCTGCGACCATTTCTACTTCCTGCGCCACGGCCAGACCGGCCGCAATGCGCAGCGCATCTTCCAGGCCGTGGACGAGCCGCTGAGCGAGCTCGGCCTGCAGCAGGCTGCACGCGCCGCCCAGCTGCTGGCTGGCGAGCCGATCCGCACCATCGTCTGCAGCGACGCCCGCCGCGCGCACGACACCGCGCATGCCGTGGCCACCGTGCTGCGCCTCGAGCCCACGCCGCAGGCGGGCCTGCGCGAGCGCAACTTCGGCGCGCTCATCGGCACCTCGTCGGCCGAGATCGACTGGGCCTGCGAGCCCGAGGGCGGCGAAACCCTGGCCCAGTTCGTGGCCCGCAAGCGGCTCGCGCTGAACGCCGCGCTCGCGCAGCCTGCGCCGGTGCTGGTGGTGGCGCACGGGGGCACGCTCTATGCGCTGGCGGCGCTGATCGGCCTGCCGATCGACCTGGCCCTGCTCGGCAATGCGCAGCCATTGCGTTTTTCGCGCAGCGGCCCCACATGGACCGTGACGCCGCTGCTGCGGCATGCCGACGGCGGCTCGAGCCTGGCCTGAAGCGGCCGGCAGGCGTACCGTTCGGCATCCACACCACCGAAAAGCATGGAATTCAAGGACTACTACAGCGCCCTGGGCATCGACCGCACCGCGTCCGAGGACGACGTGCGCAAGGCCTACCGCAAGCTCGCGCGTAAGTACCACCCCGACGTCAGCAAGGAGCCCGACGCCGAGAAGCGCATGCGCGACATCAACGAAGCCAACGACGTGCTGCGCGACAAGGAAAAGCGCGCCGCCTACGACGCGCTGGCCGACCGCGTGGCGCGCGGCGGCCACGCGCAGGGCGACTTCCAGCCGCCGCCGGACTGGGACACGGGCTTCGAGTTCCACCGCGGCCCCAACCAGGGCCCGGCCGACCATGCCGACTTCAGCGAGTTCTTTTCGTCGCTGTTCGGCGAGGCCGAGCGCCGCGGCGCCGCAAGGCGCAACTACCGCGCGCGCGGCGAAGACCACCACGCGGCGATCGAGATCGCGCTCGAGGACGCGCTCAACGGCGCCGAGCGCGAGATCACGCTGCGCGCACAGGAGCTCGATGCAGAGGGCCGGCCCGTCTTCAAGACGCGCACGCTCAGCGTCAAGATCCCGCCGGGCGTGCATCCGGGGCAGTTCATCCGGCTCGCCGGCCAGGGCATGCCGGGCCATGGCGGCGAACCCGCGGGCGACCTGTACCTGGAGGTGCGCATCGCGCCGCACCGGCTCTACCGCGTCGAGGAACGCGACCTCTACATGACGCTGCCCGTCACGCCGACCGAGGCCGCGCTCGGTGCGCAGGTCCAGGTGCCCGTGCCTACCGGCGGCGTGGTCGAGGTGACCGTGCCGCGCAACGCGCGCAGCGGCCTCAAGCTGCGGCTCAAGGGCCGCGGGCTGGCCGGCAAGCAGCCTGGCGACCTGTACCTGCTGCTCGACATCGCCCTGCCCCCGGCCGACAGCGAGGCCGCGCGCAAGGCCTACGAGCAGCTGGCGCAGGCATCCGCTTCGTTCAACCCACGCCAGCATCTGGGAGTGTGAGCATGGCGACCGTTTCCGTGACAACCACAGCCATCAGCGCGTCGCAGCCGCTCGCGGCCAGCGAGCTGGCCCATGCCTGCGGCGCCGATACCGAATGGGTGGTGCAGCTCGTCGAAGTGGGCATCGTGCAGATATCCACGGCCGAGGCGCCGCCCGAGCACTGGCGGTTCTCGAGCACCGACCTGCAATGCGCGCTCGAGGCACGCCGCCTGGAGCGCGATTTTGGCGTGGGTCTCGATGCCGCTGCGCTGATCCTCGATCTGCAGCATGAGGTGCGGCGGCTCAAGGCCGTGATCCGCGCGCACGGGCTTCGCTAGCTGCCGCCGGGCAAGCGCCGCAGATCAGCCCGGCTTGCTGCGCGTTGTTTTCTTTTGGCCTTCGGCGCGCGGCGCATTCGCGGCCGCGGCCGGCCCGTTGCTGGCGTTCAGCTGATCGACCCACAGCAAGGTGTCGACGTACGACATGAACCGGTTGAGGTATTCGGGCGACAGCTCGTGCATCAGCATGAGCGACCGGTGCACCAGGTGGTGCGAGTTGAGCGGGCCCGCGTTCTCCGGCACCTTGGCCAGCGACTGCGTCAGCCGCCGGTCGGCACTGAGCCGCGACCAGGTGCTCCTGAAGTAGCGCAGCGTCTTGAGCTCGGGGGTGGCGGGTGCGGCTTCGTCGGCCGCCGCGCCGTCATCGCCTTGCGGCGGCGCCTGCCGTGCCATGTGCTCGACGAGTTCCGCGAGCGGACCGCGGGGAGGACGGGCTGCGTGTTTCGTGCTGGTGTCTGGAACGGCCGAAGCACCGTCAACGCACCGGGCCTCTTCGATCTTCTCGCGATACGCCGCCAGCAGCGCGGCCAGCCGCTCGTCGAGAATGCGTCGCGCATCGCCTTCATGGGCGGCCGCGCGCTTCGCAAGCGCCTCGATGAAGCGAAAGCGCACAGGATCCCGGCGATGGCCGCCCTGTGCGCGCCAGGCGTCGAGCACCGCCGCCGGGTCCATGCGACTGCCGCTATTCACGGGACTTGGTGCCGGCGCCGGCCTGCCGCGGCGTGGGCGCCATCTCGACGCGCCGGTTCTTCGCGCGCCCTTCGGCATCGGCATTGGATGCCACCGCCTGTTCGGAGCCGAAGGCCGCGGCAAACACCGATGACGATGGAACGCCCTCCTCGATCAAGGCCCGCGTCACCGTCAACGCGCGCTGGGCCGAGAGCTCCCAGTTGTCGGCGAACGGACGGTTGCCGTCCTTCGACTGACGCATCTGCCGGTCGTCGGTGAAGCCGCTCACCATCAGCACCTCGTCGCGCGCGCGCAGGTAGCTGGCCACGGGCGCAGCCAGGCTCTTGAGCACCTGTCGGCCTTCGGGCTGCAGCTCGGCCGAGTTGAAGGCGAACAGCACGCTGCCGCTGATGCCGATGCGACCGTTGTTCAGCGTGACGCGGCCCGCCGCGAGCGGCCCGGCCAGCGCCTGTTCGAGCGCCTCGCGGCGCTGCGTCTCGGCCTGGCGCTGCTGCACTTCGGCCTGCAGCTTGGCGGCCAGGTCCAGCTGCATGCCGAGTGCGCCCACGAGGATCAGCACGAAGGCCCCGACCAGCCCCGACATCAGGTCGCCGAAGACCGCCCACACCGGCACGCTCGGCTCCAGGCCGGCGTCGAGATCGTCGCGCATCACGCCTCGCTGCCCACGGCGGCCTGCCGGCTCGCGATCTGCCGCAGGTCTTCGACGATCTGCTTCTGCGACATGATGCTCAGGTCGATGACCTCCCTCGCCTGCGCCACGTAGTAGGCCAGCTGCTCGTCGCTGCGCGCGATGGATTTACCGAGCGCGCCCTCGACGCGCTGCAGGTGGGCCACCAGCTTGTCGTTCGATTCGCTGAACAGCTGCACGGCAAAGCCGAAGGCCTCGCCAAGGCTGGCCACTTCGACGGCGCTGCCGGTGATCTGCGCGGCGACCGCGGCCATCTTGCCGGTTTCCTCGTCGACCTTCTCGGTGAAGCGGCTGCCCACGCGGTCCAGCACATCCGCCGATGCACCGACCAGCGCATCGACCGCCGAGCGCTGCTCGGTGGAGGCGTGGTTCACGGCGTCGAGCAGGGTTCCCAGCGTTTCCATGATGCGGCTGCGTTCTTCCAGCATCGCGTTGTCGCGCGCCATGCTGTCCGACAGCTTCTGGCGCAGCTCGGCCACCACTTCGGCTGCAACCCGCGGCGCTTCCGACGCGGCCTGCAGCAGCCGCGCGATCTCGCCGACCGTGTTCTTCGCATGCGCCTCGGCCTGGGTCGACATGTCGCGCGCGGTCTGCGCGAGCGCATCGAAGAGCTGCCGCTGCTGGCTTGCCGTGTGCGCGCCCGCCTGCTGCCACTCCTGCTGCAGCGATGCGGACACCATGGCCAACTCCTCTGTCCAGGCCGACAGGCGCTGCTCGTCGCGCGCTGCGATGTCGCTCTGCAGCGTGGCATGCGCCTGCTCCACGGTGCGCAGCAGCGATGCCGAGTGCTGCTCGAAGCCGGCCGCCGCCGCCGCGAGCGACTGCTGCGCCTCCTGCGACAGCTTTTCGCTGACGCGCTGGTGCTGCGCGAGCGCGCTGCCCCAGGTGTCCGACACGCTACCTGCGGTGCTTTCCAGCCGGGCCGAGACGCCTTCCACCAGCGAGGCCGAGCGCTGCTCGAAGGTTTCGGCAAAGCGGTCATGCGAGGCGCGCAGGTCGCTCGACAGCGCCGCGGAGGTGCGCTGGTGATCGGCCAGCGCAGCCTGCCAGGTGCCCGCCACGCTGGCGGTGGTGGCCTCGAAGCGGCTCGAGAGGCCGTCGAGCTGCTGCTGCACCGTGCGCGCCACGGTGTCGTGCAGCGAGGCCGTCTCGCGCGCGATGCCCGCCATGGTGGCCTCGACCACCGGCTGGATCGTCGCGCCGGCGATGCGCGCGCTTTCGCTCAGGCTCTGCTTGAGCGACTGGTCGACCGAGGAAGCCAGCCCGGCATACACGGCCTCGGC
Organism: Variovorax sp. 01N425; assembly: GCF_056399465.1. NCBI lineage: Bacteria > Pseudomonadati > Pseudomonadota > Betaproteobacteria > Burkholderiales > Comamonadaceae > Variovorax > Variovorax sp. 01N425. The sequence goes on from NZ_JBFTRJ010000004.1 coordinate 421,794, forward strand.
CTGGGTGTGGAACTGCGCCTGGCCGGCGGCAAGGCGCTCGTTCAGGGCCTGGCTCTGCCGCTCCATTGCCGCCATCATGGCCTGCAGCTGGTCGACCAGCCGCGGCATCTGGTGGGCCTGCTGCTCGAGCAGCTGGAACGAGGCCTCGCGCTGGTGCGCCAGCGAATAAGCGCGCAGCGTGGTGGCAATCTTGCTGTCGAGCATCTGCCCGGCCTGCAGCCGCTCGCGCCGGCACAACGCCGAGGCCAGCCCCAGCATCGCGGAGGCGGCCACGCCGGCCACCGAGGTGCCGAATGCCAGCCCCAGGCCCTTCACGGGCGCCGACAGCGAGGCGCGGATGGCCGGCAGGTCCGTCGCGCTTTCCAGCGCCATGCCGGTGCCGTTCAGCGTGACCACCATGCCGAGGAAGGTGCCCAGCATGCCCAGCAGCACCAGCAGTCCGGCCAGGTAGGGCGTGAGCGCCGGGCCCGGCAGGCCGACGCGCTCGCCCTCGATGCGAAGGCGCACCGCGTTGCGCAGCGTGGGATGCAGCCGGTCGAGCCACGCACCCAGGCTCGCGGGCGGGTCGGAAAGATCCGCCACGGCACGCGACAAGGTGGCGGTGGCCTGCTGGAAGCGGTGCAGTTCCAGCGCCCCCATCAGGTAGAACGCGCCGACCAGCATCGTGACGGCGAGCGCCAGCGTGTGCGAGCCGACGTATCCGGCGCCGACCCAGCAGACGACGGCCAGGCCCGCAGCAAAAACAGCGTAGTGGAGGAATCTATTCATGGCACTCTGGTGGCCTCATGCGAAGGGCTTCAAGCAGCCCTTCGATCGGTTGGAATCGGAAATCGAGTTCGGCGAGCAGCACGTTCTTCATGTCCTTGCGGAACACATGCAGCCACTCGCCGGCCCCTGCCTCACTGTCGGGTTCGCCCGTCGTCTCCGGGCTGGCCTGGCGTAGGCGCGTGAAATGCTTTTCGAGCAGCGCGGGCACGGAAGCGAGCAGGCTGTGCTCGCGCGCCGCCAGCACCTGCTCCATCACCACGTCCACCGCCGCAAGCCGGGCCATGGCCGGCGACCTGGCCGCCAGCAGCGCCCGCAAACGGCCGCGCAGCGGGCCGATGCCCGCTTCCATGGCCTGTTGCAGCGTGAGATGGCGGCGGCGAAACGGCGTGAAGTCGACGGCTGCCGCGACAGCGCCGTCCTCGGCCACGGCCTTGGCCAACGCAGTTCGCGCACGGACGCATTCGCGCTCCTCGGCGCTCGCGGAAGCCCGCGCGCGCGAAGGCGCTGCGGCCGTCGCCACGGCGCCGTCCAGCGCGGCCGACAGCGAGATGGCATCGGTCCAGCCGAACCATTGGCTCAATCGATCCGCGGTGGCCTGCCGGGGTTCGCGAACGTCGGCATCGGTCAGCCGAGAGAGCAAGCGAACAAGCGCCGAGCCGTTGAAAACTGTGCGCTGTGAAACTTGCGCCATACCCGCCAGAACGAAAAACCTGGCAGTCTACACCGGCAGCTCCCCTCGGCCTTCCCCCTCCAGAGCCGCTGCCGGAAGGGAAAGTTCAAGCAAACGTTCCAATCGGTAACCAGGCGTTCCGCCGAGTTCAGCCTGCCGCTTCCGCGGGCCAGCCCGAGCGCGCCGCGCGTTCGAGCGCAGAACGCACCACCCGCCGGTGGAACGGCGCGATCAGCCGGATGTAGTTGCGGCCGAAGAGGTTGTGGCAGTGCACCACCGTGACCGCAGTGAGCGAATCCCCCGCCACGGAGCGCATCACCGAAACGCGGAAATCCAGGTGCCGGTCGTCCTCGCCCAGCACCACCTCGTTGGCATGCGTTTCGTAGATGCGAAAGATGCCGATGCGCGGCGCACCGTCCGGCGTGCCGGCGCGCAGCGCACTGGCCGTCTTGAGGCCGAAGCCGCCAACCAGCCGGTCGCGCAGCGCCAACAGTGCGCTGACCCAAGGCGCGGGACGCTCGAACGCAAAGCGCGCAAGCGCCAGCACGTCGCGGGTGGCGCCCGGCGGCAGGTCGATGGCGAAGGCGTCGGCCAGGAAGGCGCCGCGATAGAGGCCGGCGACGCGCGCGGCCAAGGGCAGCGTCTCGCGGCGTGACTTGTGCAATCGATGATGGTTTGTCATTGGAAGATCTCGAACACGTCGCCGTTGGTCGGCGTCGCCTGCTCGTGATAGATGTCGTAGAGATACTGCGACAGCTCGGCGCGAGAGACGTCGGATGGAATTGCCAGCTGGATCCTGCGGCGCTTGCCATCGGGCCCCATCAAATAGCCGTGCCACCGGTCCTCGGCTCTTTCAATGGCCATGACCTCGCCGAACACATTGAACAGGTGGCGCTCGCCGCTCATGGGTATTCACGCTGGACCGCGTGCGAGAAGACCAGCGGATCGGCCGCGAGCGAAGCCGGAAGAAAGGTCGGCCGCAGGTTGACGGCCGCCAGCTGCGCGATGGGAAACCAGCGGAATTCCAGATCCAGGTGGCTCTCGATGCCCCGGTAGCTTCGCGCCTTGTCGAGATGCGGCGAATCCTCGGGCAGCGAGACGAGAAAATAGAATCCGATCTCGTGGTTGCGCCGGCCCGCCAGGTCGAAGAAATTCTCCGCCACATGAAGCAGCCGGCCGCATTCGACTTCTTCGCCAAGCTCCTCCCTCATCTCCCGCACGATGGTGGCCGAGGCCTCTTCGCCGACTTCGACCCTGCCACCCGGCAAGGCCCAGTAGCCGTCGCCCGGTGCCCGGTGAAGCAGCGCATGGCCCGCATGAAGAATGACCGCGGCAGCCCGCACCTGGAAGCGCTGGCCGTGGAGATGGACTGAGATCATGAGGGCTCGAGTATCGGTGGTTAAAGTCCGAAGCACGCCGCGTAGAAGACGAACCCAACCCACCACCCGATGCCCCCCGAAACCAAGCCCCGCTGCACCTGGGCCCAGAGCGATCCGCTGCTGGCCTCCTACCACGACGCCGAATGGGGCGTGCCCGAGCGCGACAGCCGCGCGCTGTGGGAAAAGCTCATGCTCGACGGCTTCCAGGCGGGCCTCTCGTGGCTCACGATCCTGCGCAAGCGCGATGCGTTCCGTGCTTCATTCGAGGGCTTCGTGCCCGAAAAAGTGGCACGGTTCACCGCGGCCGACGTCGACCGGCTGATGCTGGACGCGGGCATCGTGCGCTCGCGCGCCAAGATCGAGGCCACCATCGGCAACGCCCGCGCCTACCTGGCGATGCAAGCCGCGGGCGAGGATTTTTCGGAATTCGTCTGGGGCATGGCCGGCGGCAAGCCGATCGTCAACAGGACCGGCGCAGTGCCGACGAAGACGCCGCTTTCGGAACAGATGTCGGCGGCCCTGAAGAAGCGCGGCTTCAAGTTCGTGGGGCCGGTGATCGTCTATGCATGGATGCAGGCCACCGGCATCGTCGACGACCACGCACCCGACTGCTTCTGCCACCACGCCGCGCCGCGGCAGCGCTGAAAAACGAAAAAAACCGGACGGCACCTGGGGCGCCGTCCGGCTTTTGTCTTGCAGAGGAAAGACGCGCGGCCGATGCCGCCGCCGTCCCTTCTCTTGTGCCCGCCTTCTTACAGGCCGGCTTGGCGCGTGAAGCTGCGTGCTTGCGAGGGAACCACGCTGCCGGCGAAAGCTTCGCGGCGCAGGTTCTGGCCGGGCGCGTGGGCGGCGGCAACAGCTTCGCTGCGGACTGCGGCGCGGTCGGTCGAGGCAGCCAGCACGGGAGCGACGGTGGCCGAAGCGGCGTCGCTGTAGACGTTGCCTTCGCGGGCAGCGGCGGCGGCCTGGGGAGCCACGTCGGCGCGGCTGTAGCCAGCGGTCAGGGGCTGCACGCCTTCGTAGGTTTCTGCCTGGGCGCCGGCAGCGGCGAGCAGGGACAGAGCGGCGGCGGCGAGGATGTTCGAGGTCTTCATTTCAATTTCCTTCTTGATCGGGCTTTGGATGCCCTGAAGTTTGCATCAGGATGACAAGGGAAAACCCTAGTCAAACTGAATCGCAGTGTTCATGAAACTGAAACAATGACGGGGAACTTTTTGGCGTGAGCGCCAAAGTGCACACTTGGCTTAAGAAATTCGTCCCAATCGGTGTGCTTTTTTCTCTGGCTCCGCCGGGCGGCGAGTATCGCGCAAGATGGCCCACGCATGTTGCGTGCCAGCCACTGCGGGCTCAGGAACGCGGCCAGCCGCGCACCAGCGTCCGGATCGCCACCGCGCCGCTCCCCTTGACCTCGGCGCGGTAGCTGCCCACCAGCGCTTCGCGTTCGGCCGCGGCCTGCGGGTCGTTGCGCCAGGCCAGCAAGGCGGCCACGTCCGCATCGGGCAGCGCCGCGAGCAGCGCCTGCGTGACCTGCCTTTCGAACTCGCGCGCCACCGTCAGCAGGTTGCGCGGCCGCGGCGAGGTGATGCCGCGCGACCACAGCGTGTCGACGGCCATGTCGAGCGTGCGGTCCGGCAGCGAGGTGAACTGGCCGGCGTTGCCGCGCGCCAGCTGCTTGGCGACCGAGCTCAGCAGCAGCTGGCTCGAAAAGTCGACTTCGCGCAGGTCGGCCACGGCCATGCGCTCGAGCAGTTCGGTGCGCGCGGGATCGGCTGGCTTCGCGCGTTCGCGGTTGAAGAATTCCTGCTTGCCTGCGTCGTCCATGGCGGCGTAGTCGGCACGCAGCTTCGAGAACCGGGCCACCGCGGCCTGCACCTGCGCACCCGGCGCCGCACCGCCCTTGCCCGCAGCCGCCACTTCCTGCTGGATGGCGGCCACGGATGCGGCCACGTCGAAGGACCGCGCGGCGGCCGCGTCCAGCGCCTGGAGCGCCTTGCCGGCAATGGCCTGGTCAGGAGGCTCGAGCAGCTGGCGCGCATCGCGCGACACCGCCCCCGGCGCATAGGCCGCCTGGTAGCGGGCCTGCACGCCCTCGAATTGCAGCAGGGCCTGGGCACGGTCTTGCGCAGAGGCAATGGCTGAGGCGAACAACAGCGACAGCAGCAGAAGAAAAGGCGCGCGAAAGAAGCGCCGCGAAGCGACTGAAGAGGCAAGCATGGCGCCATTATTGGCGCCCGCCATGATTGCCCGTCTCTGCCTCAGGCCGCCGCCAACTCAGCGCGCAGCAGCTTCGCCGCCGCCACCATGTTCGACAGCGCGGCCTCGGTCTCCGGCCAGCCGCGGGTCTTCAGGCCGCAGTCGGGGTTGATCCACAGGTTCCCGGGCGGCACCACGCCGGCGGCCTTGCGCATCAGGCGCACGATCTCGCCCACCGAGGGCACGCGCGGCGAATGGATGTCGTACACGCCGGGGCCGATCTCGTTCGGGTAGCGGAAGCCGCCCGCGCTGTTCTCGCCACCGAAGCCTCGCAGCAGCTCCATGTCGGAGCGGCTGGTCTCGATGGTGATCACGTCGGCGTCCATGGCCGCGATCTCGGGCAGGATGTCGTTGAACTCCGAATAGCACATGTGGGTGTGGACCTGCGTCTGGTCGCACACGCCCGAGGCGCTGATGCGGAAGGCGCGCGTGGCCGACTTCAGGTAGGCCGGCCAGCCGGCGCGGCGCAGCGGCAGGCCTTCGCGGATGGCGGGCTCGTCGATCTGGATGATGCCGATGCCGGCCGCCTCGAGGTCCACCACCTCGTCGCGGATCGCCCAGGCGATCTGCTCGCAGGTGACGCTGCGCGGCTGGTCGTCGCGCACGAAGGACCATTGCAGGATGGTGACGGGGCCCGTCAGCATGCCCTTCATCGGCAGTTGGGTGAGGCTCTGCGCATAGGCGGTCCACTCGACCGTCATCGGCGCGGGGCGCGCCACGTCGCCGAAGATGACCGGCGGCTTCACGCAGCGCGAGCCGTACGACTGCACCCAGCCATTGGCGGTGAAGGCAAAGCCGTCGAGCTGCTCGCCGAAGTACTCGACCATGTCGTTGCGCTCGGCCTCGCCATGCACCAGCACGTCGATGCCCAGTTCTTCCTGCTTGCGCACGGCCAGCGCGATCTCGGCGCGCATCTTCTCGCGGTAGCCCGCGGCATCGAGCTCTCCGCGCTTGAAGGCGGCGCGCGCGGCGCGGATCTCCTGGGTCTGCGGGAACGAGCCGATGGTGGTGGTGGGCAGCGCGGGCAATGCGAAGCGCGCGCGCTGCAGCCGCTGCCGCTGGCCGAAGGGGGATGCGCGCTGGTCGTCGCCGGCCACGCTGCGCGCGAGCCGCAGCGCCACGTCCGCGCGATGCACGCGCGGGCTGCTGCGCCTTGCAATCACTGCGGCGCGCGCGGCTTCGAGCTCTTCTGCAACCAAGTCTTCGCTGCCATCGAGCACGGCGCGCAGCACGCGCAGTTCGCCGAGCTTTTCGACGGCAAAGGCGAGCCAAGACCTGAGTTCCGCATCGAGCTTGTCTTCCGCGGCCAGGCTGAACGGCACGTGCAGCAGCGAGCACGATGGTGCGATCCAGAGCTCGCCGCGCCGCTTGTCGATCACCGGGCGCAGCGTGGCAAGCGCGGCGTCCAGGTCGGTGCGCCAGATGTTGCGGCCATCGACGATGCCGATCGACAGCACCTTGTGCGTGGCGAGCCAGTCGGCCACGCCGGTCAGCTCCTGCGGCGCGCGCACGGCGTCCACGTGCAGGCCTGCCACCGGCAGCTGGCAGGCCAGGCGCAGGTTGCCCAACAGCGGCGAGAAGTAGGTGGCCAGCAGCAGCTTGGACGCGCTGCGCGCCAGCTGCCAGTAGGCGCGCTCGAAGGCGTTGCGCCAGGCGTCGGGCAGGTCGAGCCCGAGGATGGGTTCGTCGATCTGCACCCATTCCACGCCCTGCTGCTTGAGCCGGTTCAACACCTGTTCGTACACGGGCAGCAGTGCATCGAGCAGCGACAGGCGGTCGAAGCCCTGTTGCTTCTCCTTGCCGAGGTACAGGAAGCTCAGCGGGCCGAGCAGCACGGCCTTGACCGCATGGCCGGCCTGCTGCGCCTCGGCCACCTCGTCGAAGAGCCGCGTCGAGGCGAGCCTGAACTGCGTGGCCGCGGTGAACTCGGGCACGAGGTAGTGGTAGTTGGTGTCGAACCACTTGGTCATCTCCAGCGCGAAGGCGCCCTCTGCGCCGTGCTTGCAGCCCGCATCGTGCGCATGGCCAGCCTCGTCTTCCACGCCGCGCGCCATCTTGAAATAGCGCGACAGCTCGGGCTCGTCGCCCTTGAAGCCGAAGCGCGCCGGCTCGCAGCCGAAGAGCTGGACGTGGTTGGCCACGTGGTCATAGCAGGCGAAGTCGCCCACCGTCACGTAGTCGAGCCCCGCGTCGCGCTGGGCCTGCCAGTGGCGTGCGCGCAGCTGGCCGCCAACTTCTTCCAGCGCGGCGCGGTCGATCTCGCCGCGCCAGTGCTTTTCGAGCGCGAACTTGAGTTCCCGGTGGGCGCCCATGCGCGGAAAGCCGAGGATGTGGGTACGGGTGGTCATTGCAGGTATTCCGGTCGCTGTATCTTGGAAATCGGCAATGGTCGGGCTTTTGGCTCTATGATTCAAACGAAACCTTTTGCCCATTCACTTGAAATTCATTCATGTTGCAGTCGATCCTGGAGATACGCCACCTGCGCACGCTCGTTGCGCTGCGCGACACCGGCAGCCTGGTGCGCGCGGCGCAGTTGCTGAACCTCACGCAGTCGGCGCTGTCGCACCAGATCAAGCTGCTCGAAGACCGCTACGGCGCGCAGCTCTTCGAGCGCAAGTCGGTGCCGCCGCAGTTCAGCACCACGGGACTGCGGCTGTTGCAGCTGGCCGATGCCGCGCTGCCGCTGGTGGAGGAAGCCGAGCGCGACGTGGCGCGTCTGGCGCTGGGCCGCAGCGGGCAGCTGCGCATCGTGGTCGAATGCCACACCTGCTTCGACTGGCTGATGCCGGCCATGGATGCCTTCCGCCAGCGCTGGCCCGAGATCGAGCTGGACATCGTCTCGGGCTTCCACCCTGACCCGATCGCGCTGGTGATGCAGAACCGCGCCGAGGTGGCGATCGTCTCCGAGCAGGACCCCGACGAAACCGTGGACTACCACGCGCTGTTCCGCTTCGAGATCGTCGCGCTGCTCGCCAACGACCATGCGCTGACAGCCAAGCCGCATCTCACGGCGCGCCACTTTGCCGGCCAGACGCTCATCACCTACCCCGTGCCCGACGAGATGCTGGACATCGTGCGCCAGGTGCTGGCGCCGGCCGGCGTGGCGCCCGCGCACCGGCGCACGACCGAACTCACGGTGGCGATGCTGCAGCTGGTGGCCAGCGGGCGCGGCGTAGCCACGCTGCCGTTGTGGGCGGTTCAGAACTACCTGGACCGCGGCTATGTCACGGCGCGGCGCGTGGGCGCCCGGGGCCTCACGGGGCGGCTGTACATGGCCTGCACGCAGGGCACGTCCAATCAGCCGTGGCTGGCGGACTTCGTGCGCATCACGCGCGAGAGCTGCTTCAAGAGCCTGCCCGGGATCGAGCTGCTTTGACAGGCGTCTTCCTGGGCGGCCTGGCAGCTTTTCTGCTGGACTCGGCAGCGATCCATTCGCGGAAGGCCGCCACCTTCGGCCTGTGGCGGCTGTCTTCGGGGTGCACGAGGTAGTAGGCAAAGTCTTCGAGCCACGCGGCTTCCGACAGCTGGACCAGCCGGCCTTCGGCCACCTCGTCCGCCACCAGCGCCGCCGGCAGCAAGCCCGCGCCCTGCCCTGCGAGCACCGCCTTCAGCAACAGGCCCGAATCATCGAAGGACGGGCCGCGTGCCGTCCTTGCATCTTCGATGCCCTGCGCCTCGAACCACATGGCCCAGCCCTTGCGCTCGGCATCGTTCACGCGCGGCCAGCGCGTGAGATCGGCCGGCGATGCAGGCATGCCGAGCTGCCTGACCAGGGCCGGCGTTGCAACCGGAACAATCTCCACCGTGAGCACGCGCTGGCTGATCAGGCCGGGATAGCGGCCGAGCCCATGGCGGATCGCCACGTCCACGCCGTCGCGCGAAAAATCGGCGAGCGCGGTGCTGCTCACCACCTGCAGGTCGATGTCCGGATGCGCATCGTGAAAGCTCTTCAGGCGCGGCACCAGCCAGGCTGACGCGAAGAACGGCGTGGTGCTCACCGTGAGGATGCCGGTTTCCGCGGGCATGGCGATGCGGCGCGTGGCGTCGCTGATCTGCCGGAAGGCATTGCGCACCGGCGGCAGGTAGGCCTGGCCCGCATCGGTCAGGAAGATGCCGCGGTTCGCGCGCCGGAACAGCGCAATGCCCAGGTGCAGCTCCAGCGACTTGATCAGCTGGCTCACGGCGCCGGCGGTCACGCACAGCTCGTCGGCCGCGTTCTTCACCGAAAGATGGCGGGCGGTCGCCTCGAAGGCGCGCAGCGCGTTGAGCGGCGGGAGCTGGTGTTCCATGGTTTAGCTGATCTGATCCGATTGCCTCAGAAAATCTGGTTTGCGAGGCCGCAAGGGAAGGAGGAGCATTCACTCTCCTGCGCCGGAGACCATTCTCCAGCCAATAGATATTCTGAGCAAACCCGGAGACCCGCCCTTGACTTCCTCTTCCCATCCATCACCGCGCACACGCCTCTTTCGCGGCTGGTTCGTGGTGGCCGGCGCCTTCGCCGTCACGCTCGTCGGCTTCGGCAGTGCCTACACCTTCAGCGCCTTCCTCGAATCGCTGCAGCGCGACTTCGGCGCCTCGCGCGGCTCGGCGTCGCTGGTGTTCTCGCTTGCGGGCTTTCTCTACTTCGGGCTTGGCGTGGTCAGCGGCCCGCTCGCGGACCGGTGGGGTGCGCGGCGGCTGTCGGTCGCGGGCATGGTGCTGGTCGGCCTGGGCCTGGCCGCCGCGGGACAGGCGCGCAGCCTGGCCGAGGCTTGCCTGGCCTATGGCCTGGGCGTCGGGCTCGGCATCGGCGCCTCCTATGTGCCGGTGCTGGGCGCGGTGCAGCGCTGGTTCGTCAGGCGGCGCGGATTCGCCTCGGGGCTGGCGGTGAGCGGCATCGGCGTGGGCACGCTGGCGATGCCGCCGCTGGCGTCGCTCCTCATCGAGGCGCTGGGGTGGCGCCACGCCTACCTGGCGCTGGGCGTGCTGGCCGTGGTGGTGGGCGCCGGCATGGCGCTGCTGATCGAGGACGATCCGCGCCATCGCGGGCTCGGGCCCGACGGCGATCCGCCGCAGCCGCAGGCGCCGTCGGCCGTGCCCGCAGGCTCCACGTTGCGGGACGCGATCAGCTCGCGCCGCTTCGCCGGCCTCTATGCGGCGTGCCTGATCAGTTCGTTCGGGCTGTTCGTTCCCTTCGTCCACCTGGTGCCCTACGCGCTCGACCACGGCCTGCCGGCCGGCTCGGCCGTGCTGCTGCTCGGCGCCATCGGCATCGGCAGCACCGCCGGGCGGTTTTTTCTTGGCGGGCTGGCCGACCGGCTCGGCCGGCAACTGGCGCTGCCGCTGATGTCGGCCGGCATGGCGCTTTCGCTGGTGGTGTGGGCGGTGTCCAGCGGGTTCTGGGGGCTGGCCGCATTCGCTTTTGCCTACGGCGTGTTCTATGGCGGCTTCGTCGCGCTGCTGCCCGCGCTGGTCATGGACTACTTCGGCGGCCGCAGCATCGGCGCGATCCTGGGCGTGCTGTACACCAGCGTGGCTTTCGGCACCCTGGTCGGCCCTAGCGCGGCGGGCTTTGCGTTCGACATCAGCCGCAGCTACCTGCTGCCGATCCTCGCCAGCATCGGCGCCAATCTGGTCGCGGCCGGGGTGCTGCTGGCCATGTCAAAGGCGCGTGCGGCGTCCAAACCGGGCGCGCGGGGTACAGTCGGGAATGAACCCACACACGCCCAGCGCTCCTAAGCCGCCCGAAACGGCTCCCGTCGAAGTCACGGAGACGCAGGCGTTCACCCGCGCATGGGCCGTGTTCCTGCTGCTGTTCCTGGGCGTGCTGGCGCTCCTGTGGGCCAGCGACGCCCTGTTCGGCTAGAAATTTGGAAGGCTAGGACGACGCCTTCTGCAGCAGCTTCAGCACGCTCGAGAAATCGAGCGCGCCATGGCCCGCGAGGCTGTGCGCGGCATAGAGGCTGCGCGCGAGCCCGCCCAGCGGCGTGGCGGCGCGCACGGCGGTGGCGTTTTCCTGTGCGAGGCCCAGGTCCTTGAGCATCAGGTCGGTGCCGAAGCCGCCTGCGTAGTTCTTCGATGCGGGCGCGGTTTCCATCACGCCGGGCATCGGGTTGTACTTTTCGAGCGCCCAGTTGCCGCCGGAACTGCGCCGCATGATCTCGGACAGCACCTTGGGATCGAGCCCGTTGGCCACGCCCAGCGCCAGCGCCTCCGAGGTGCCGATCATCAGGATGCCGAGCAGCATGTTGTTGCAGATCTTGGCGGTCTGGCCTGCGCCCACGCCGCCCGCGTGGAAGATGTTGGCACCCATCTTCTCGAGCACGGGACGTGCGCGTTCGAGGTCGTCGGCCTCGCCGCCCACCATGAAGGTCAGCGTGCCTGCAATCGCGCCGCCCGTGCCGCCGGAAACCGGCGCATCGATCATCGCGATGCCCTTGGCGGCGGCCGCATCGGCCACCTTGCGCGAGGTGGCGGCGGCGATGGTGCTGCTGTCGATCACGAGCGTGCCGGCGCGGATGCTGTCGAGCAGGCCGGGCTTGCTGCCGCCGCTACCGAGGAACAGGCCTTCCACGTGCGCACTGGCCGGCAGCATGCTGATGACCACGTCGGCATCGGTCACCGATTCAGCGGCCGATGCGGCAATGGCCAGGCCTTCGGCCGCGTATTTCTTGCAGGCCTCGTCCGACAGGTCGAAGGCCTTGACCGCAAAGCCCGCCTTGCGCAGGTTCAGGGCCATGGGTCCGCCCATGTGGCCGAGGCCGATGAATGCGATTTTCATTTGATGTTGTCTCCGTTGTATGTGTGGAAGAGGCTCAGGCCAGCGCAGCCAGCTCCGCGGGCATCTGGCCGCGCGGGCGCAGGTGGTCCTCGATGAAGGCGGGCGTGATCTCTTCGATGGTGGCGGGGTTCCAGCGCGGATTGCGGTCCTTGTCGATCAGCACCGCGCGGATGCCCTCGGCAAAGTCCTTGTGCGCGCAGAAGCCGAGCGACGCCCAGTATTCGAGCCGGAACACCTCCGCCAGCGACATGCGGTGCACGCGCTGCCAGAGCTCGAAGCTCAGCGCGGCCGAGCTGGATGCGCCCTTGGCGAAGGTCTTGGCGGCGGACTGCAGCCATGCATCGTCGCTCTGCAGGCTGCGCAGGCGCCTGGCGATGTCGAGCAGGTCGTCGCCGGCCATCAGCGCGTTGATGGTGTCGTAGTGTTCGCGCACCTTCGAGGGCGGCATCTCGGCGCCCTCGCCGGCGCGCGCGAGGATGCGCGAGAGCTCGGCGCGGTCGGCCTTTGGCTCGCCGCGCCATGGCGCGGCGGCAATCGCTTCGAGCACCTGGCCCTTGCGTTCGTGCGGCACCAGCACATCGGCCAGGCCGCAGAAGATGGCGTCGGCCGCATTGAGGTTGGCGGCCGTGAGCGCCAGGAACAGGCCCGTGCGGCCCGGCGTGCGGCGCAGGAACCAGCTGCCGCCCACGTCGGGGTACAGGCCGATGCTGATCTCTGGCATGGCAATGCGGCTCTGCGCCGTGACCACGCGGTGCGAGCAGCCCGCCATCAGCCCCACGCCGCCGCCCATCACGATGCCGTGGCCCCAGCAGAGGAATGGCTTGGGGAAGGTGTGGATGAGGTAGTCGAGCTCGTACTCCTCGCGGAAGAAGTCTTCGGCGTAGGTGTTGCGCGCGGGGCCGCACTCGAGCAGCGTCTGGTACAGCTGGCGCAGGTCGCCGCCGGCGCAGAAGGCCTTCTCGCCGGCTGCTTGCAGCAGCACGCCGATGATGCCGTCGTCGGCCGCCCATTCGCGCAGCTTGGGCGTGAGCAGGCGCACCATGTCCACCGACAGCGCGTTGAGCGAAGCGGGCGCGTTGAGCGTGGCGGTGGCAAAGCGCTTGCCGCCGGCGGTCTTGATTTCGTCGAAGAGAACTACGGAGTCGGTCATTGTCTTGAGAGGTTCTGGGTGCGGGGCTTCAGCGGATATCGCTGTCCCCTTCCAGCAATTTTCGCGCAACGATCACGCGCATGATCTCGTTGGTGCCTTCGAGGATCTGGTGCACGCGGGTGTCGCGCACCAGGCGCTCGAGCGGGAATTCGCTCAGGTAGCCGTAGCCGCCGTGCAGCTGCAGTGCGTCATTGCAGACGTTGAAGCCCGCATCGGTCGCAAAGCGCTTGGCCATGGCGCAGTAGGTGCTGGCATCGGCATGGCCCGCATCGAGCTTGCTTGCCGCGAGCCGCACCATCTGCCGCGCCGCAACCAGTTCGGTCGCCATGTCGGCCAGCTTGAACTGCAGCGCCTGGAAGCTCGCGATCGGCTTGCCGAACTGCTGGCGTTCGTGCAGGTAGCGGCGCGCCGCATCGAGCGCGCCCTGCGCCGCGCCCACCGAGCAGGTCGCGATGTTGATGCGCCCGCCATCGAGCCCCTTCATCGCAATGCGGAAGCCCTCGCCTTCCTTGCCCAGCAGGTTCTCGGCCGGCACGCGCACGTTGTCGAAGTTGATGGTGCGCGTGGGCTGGCTGTTCCAGCCCATCTTGTGCTCCTTCTTGCCATAGCTCACGCCGGGTGCATCGGCCGGCACCGCAAAGGCCGAGATGCCGCCCGCGCCGCCGCCGCCCGTGCGCGCCATGAGCACCAGCACGTCGGTCGAGCCGGCGCCCGAAATGAAGGCCTTGCCGCCATTGATGACGTACTCGGCGCCCTGCAGCTCGGCGCGCGTCTTGAGCGAGCCCGCATCCGACCCGGCGCCCGGCTCGGTGAGGCAGTAGGAAGCCAGCTTGCGCCCGCTCGTGAGGTCTTCGCCCCACTGCTGCGCCACCGCATCGGTCGCCCAGGTGCCGAGCATCCAGGTCGCCATGTTGTGGATCGTGATGAAGGCCGTGGTCGAGGGGTCGACCGCGGCCATCTCCTCGAACACCAGCGCCGAGTCGAGCCGCGGCAGGCCGAGGCCGCCGATGCGCTCGGGCGCGTACAGGCCGCAAAAGCCCAGCTCGCCGGCTTTGGCGATGGCCTCCTTCGGGAAGATGGCCTCGGCGTCCCACCGCGCCGCATGCGGTGCGAACTCGGCCTGTGCAAAATCGCGCGCGGTCTGCGCAAAGGCGTTCTGCTCTTCGGACAATTCGAAATTCATTGTTCGCGCCCCTTCCAGCGATCCAGTTCGGCAGTCCGTTGCCGGGTCGATTTCTCCAGACATGAATTGAACACCAGCGGCCAGATGGAGCCGCCTTCGTTCGCTTTCGAGGCCCGCTTGCAAGAGGGGTCGCGGCCCTTGAGCCAGGTGCGCTGCTCGGTGCGCAGCGCGACGCGCATCTGCGGCGAGAGCGTCTTCATCACCTCGCCGTAGCGGATGTTGAGCGCGGCGTCGGCGGCGCGAAAGTCGCGCACCGCGCAGGCGTTCATCTGCTGCTGGTTGCCGTCGGGCCTGCAGTCCAGCGGGTTGGCATCATCGGCCGCATGCGCGCCCGCGGCGAGCAGGAGAAGCACGGCCGATGCCGCGACAGCGCGAAACGCGCGGCTCACTTGAGGCTGATCGTGGTGTTGACGCCGTGCGAGACGGTGCTGTCGTCGAACCAGCGTGCCGTCACGGTCTTGGTCTGCGTGTAGAACATGATGACCTGCTTGCCGTACGGCCCCAGGTCGCCGAGCTTGGATGCGCGCGAACCGGTGAACGAGAACATCGGCACCGGCACCGGGATCGGCACGTTGATGCCGACCTGGCCCACGTCGATGTCTTCCTGGAAGCGGCGCGCCGCGGCGCCCGACTGCGTGAAGATCGCCGTGCCGTTGCCGTTCGGGTTGCTGTTGATCAGCTCGATGGCCTCGTCGATGTTCTCGGCATCGGCCACGCACAGCACCGGGCCGAACACTTCCTGGTCATAGATCGTCATGCCGGGCTTCACGCCCGAGAAGATCGTCGGGCCCACGAAGTTGCCCTTCTCGTAGCCTGGCACCGTGGGCTTGCGGCCGTCGAGTTCGAGCTTGGCGCCGTCGGCCACGCCGCGCTCGATCAGGCCGTTGACGCGCTCATAGGCGGCGCAAGAGACCAGCGGCCCCACGTCCACGCCCTTCTCGGTGCCGGCGCCGATCTTCAGCGTCCTGGCCTTGGCGATCAGTTCGGGCACCCAGTTGCGCGCCTCGCCCACCAGCACCGCGACCGACACCGCCATACAGCGCTGGCCGGCCGCGCCGAAGCTGGCGCCCGCCAGCGCGTTGAGCGTCTGCTCCTTGTTGGCGTCGGGCATCACGATGGCGTGGTTCTTCGCGCCCATCATGCATTGCACGCGCTTGCCGGCCAGCGTGGCGCGGTTGTAAACGTGCGTGCCGACCTTGGTCGAGCCGACGAAGCTGATCGCCTTGATGTCCTTGTGGTCGCAGATGCCGTTGACCACCGCTTCGCCGCCATGCACCACGTTGAGCACGCCGGGCGGAATGCCGGCTTCGAGCGCGAGCTCACACAGGCGCATCGTGACCATCGGGTCTTGCTCCGAGGGCTTGAGCACGAAGGTGTTGCCGGTGACGATGGCCATCGGGAACATCCACAGCGGGATCATGGCCGGGAAGTTGAACGGCGTGATGCCGGCGCACACGCCCAGCGGCTGCAGCAGCGTGTAGGTGTCGACGCCGTTGGCCACGTTGTTGGCCAGTTCGCCGAGTTGCAGGTTGCCGATGTTCGATGCGTGCTCGACCACTTCGAGGCCGCGGAACACGTCGCCCTCGGCATCGGGCAGCGTCTTGCCCTGCTCGGCGGTGAGGATGGCGGCCAGCTCGCCCATGTTCTCGCGGATGAGCTGCTGGTACTTCAGGAAGATGCGGGCACGCGCGCCGAGGGGCGTCTTGCGCCAGGTCTTGAAGGCGTCCTTGGCGGAGGCCACGGCGGCGTCGAGCTCGGCCTGCGTGGCAAAGGGCACGCGGGCCAGCACTTCCTGCGTGGCCGGGTTGACGATGTCGCGCCATTCGGTGGTCTTGGATTCGACGAACTTGCCGCCGATCAAGAGCTTGACGGTGGCGACCTGGGTCTTGGGGGTGGTGGTGGCGTCCATGGGGTTTTGTCTCCTGTGAATACGGGGCCTGCATGGCAGGTTCAACACGCATCCTAGCTTTGCAGATTTGCCATGACAATAGACAAATATGCGCTATCGCTTTGCGAAAATGCAGAGCCAACCCAAGGGAACGCGAGCACATGGACTGGGACAACCTTCGCTACTTTCTGGAGCTGGCCCGCTCGGGCACGCTGATGAGCGCCGCGCGCCGGCTCGAGGTGGACCACACCACGGTGGCGCGGCGCATCCAGGCGCTCGAAAAGGAAGTGGGCGCGCCGCTTTTCTCGCGCGAGTCGGGCGGCCACCGGCTCACCGAGGCGGGCCGCAAGCTGCAGCCGCAGGTCGAGGCGATGGAAAGCGCGTTCCAGGCGGTGGAAAGCACCGCGCCGGCCTCGCAGGAGGGCTTGTCGGGGTTGATCCGCATCGGCGCGACCGAAGGCTTCGGCACCGTCGTGCTGGCGCCGCAGCTGGCGCTTTTCGCGCAGCAGCACCCCAGGCTCACCATCGACCTGCTCGCGATGCCGCGGCTGGTGCACCTGTCGCGGCGCGAGGCCGACATCGTGATCTCGCTCGAACGCCCGGCGCGCGGGCCGGTGGTCGTGAGCAAGCTCACCGACTACACGCTCAGGCTCTATGCATCGAAGAAGTACCTGGCCGCGCACAAGCCCATCAAGACGCGCGAAGACCTGCGCGGCCACACCTTCATCAGCTACGTGGACGACCTGCTCTTCAGCAAGGAGCTGCAGTACCTGGACGAACTGCACCGCCCCGATGCCTTTGCTCTGCGCAGCACCAGCGTGCTCGCGCAGCACCGCGCGGTGCTGGCGGGCGCGGGCATCGCGGTGCTGCCGGCCTTCATCGCGGAGAACGACGGCGCGCTCAAGCCCGTGCTGCCGGGGCAGGCGAATTTCACGCGCACGTTCTGGATGTCGATGCCCGCGGAAACCAAGCACCTGGTGCGCATGCAGGCGGTGTGGGAGTTCCTGCGCGAGACGGTGCAGGCACAGCGGCAGCTGCTGCTGCCCGCGCCCGCGTGACGTCCAAGGCTCAGCGCCGCGGCGGAGCCAGGTCCGGAAAGTTCAGCGCCACGAACTCGATCACGAACTCCTGCGGGTCCGCGCGCAGCTGCTGCTCTTCTGCACGGTCGAGATAGCTGCGCCAGAACTGCCGGATCTGGTCTTGCACGTCATCGGCAAAGCCCATCTGGGTGCCGACCATCTCCTGCCAGGTGCCGCTCGCACTGAAGGTCTGGGCGAGCGTGGGCTCCAGCGCCTCGAGCTTGGCGCGCTTGGCGTCGTCGAGCTGGTCGATGGCGTCCAGCACCAGGCAATCCACCAGCCGCAGCAACGGCCTTCCTTCGTATCTGTTCGTCGTCTGCATGCGCCAAGTTTCTCACTGCCCGGGGCCGCCGGGCCAGGCCGGCGCATGGCTGCCCGGCGGCATCGAGGGGCGCGGCCATGCGGCCGGCGTGCGCGACAGCTGCGCGCTGTGGCGCAGCGCGGCCAGCTCGCCGAAGCCCGAGGCCGAGGTCTCCACGTAGGGCTTCAAGTCGGGCCTGGCGATCGACAGCCCGCCGGGCACGCGGCCGAGCCCGCGCAGCCATCGGCCGGTCTGCGCCAGCGACACCTGCACATGCCAGCTGCCGCCTTCCTGCTGCTGCCGCCAGAGCGCCGCGGCGGCGCCGAAGGCGATCAGGTAGCCCGTGGCCTCGTCGAGGATCTGCATCGGCAGCGGCCTGGGCTTGCCGTCGCCGGCTGCTTCGCCTTCGGCATGGTTGAAGCCCATGGCGGTCTGCACCAGCGAATCGAAGCCGCGGCGCTGCGCCCACGGGCCCTGCGTGCCATAGGCCGTGAGCGACACGCACACGATGCCGGGCGCGAGCCGCGCGAGTTCCGCCGGCCCGAAGCCCAGCGCCGCGATGCCGCCGGGCCGGTAGCCCTGCACGAAGACATGGGCCTCGCTGGCGAGCTGCCGCAGCGTGGCGCGACCCGCCTCGGTGCGCAGGTCCACATGCGCCGACAGCTTGCCGCGGCTGGTTTCGGCAATAGATTCGATGTTCGGCAGGTGCGGTGAATTGACGAGCATCACGTCGGCGCCATAGGCCGCCAGCGCGCGGCCTCCCACAGGGCCTGCGAGGATGCGCGTCAGGTCGAGCGCGCGCACGCCGGTGAGCGGCCGCTGGTCTTCGCGCAGCGGCGGCAGCGCGCGCGGCGGCGCGTCGCCGATGCGTTCGATGGTGAAGAGCGGCTGCGCTGCGATCGCCTGGCCTTGCGGCGTGGCATCCCATTCGTCGAAGCAGCGCAGTGCAGTCGCCACCAGGCCTTGTGCCGCGGCTGCATCTTCGAAGTCGAGTGCACGCCATGTCGCCATTACCGCCTCGGCCTCTGCGCGCGTGGCGGCGGCCGGGTCCAGCTTCATCAGCCGCAGCGCACCCTCCCGGTGATGCGCGAAGTTCGCGTGGATGCGCACCCAGCCGTCGGCGCAGCGGTACAGCCCGGAGAAGCTGTCCCACGGATCGGGCACGCGCCCGTCGAGGCTGAACCAGCCGGTGCAGTCGAGCGCCGCATGTTGCATGTCGACGGCCACCTGCTGGCGCGCGGCGCCGCGCAGATGCCCGAGCTCGCAGGCCGCGAGCGCCGCCGCCGCGATGGTGCTCTGCGCAGCCGCGCCCACCGCGAAGGACGACGGCAGCACCGGGTCTTCGCCCGTGAGCCGCACATGCTGCAGGGCCTCGGGCGGCAGGCCCGCCTGCTGCCAGATGCCGCTCAGGATTTCGCTCGCATTCATTTCATCTCTCCAGAACGTCCAAAGCAAAAAGGCAGGGCCCGCTCCCGCGGCCCTGCCCTTCGTCGTCGTTGCGTCGGCGCCTTACTGGATCAGCTTGGCGCCGGTCTTGGCCTGCAGCGCGTCGAAGCTCACGCCCGGCGCGAGCTCGACCACCTTGAGGCCTTCGGGCACCACGTCCATCACGGCCAGGTCGGTGATGATGCGGTCGACCACGCCCACGCCGGTCAGCGGCAGCGTGCACTTCTCGAGGATCTTGAGGTCCTCGGTGCCGTCCTTCTTCTTCGCGACGTGCTCCATCAGCACGATCACGCGCTTCACGCCGGCCACCAGGTCCATGGCGCCGCCCATGCCCTTGACCATCTTGCCGGGGATCATCCAGTTGGCGAGGTCGCCCTTCACGCTGACCTGCATGGCGCCGAGGATCGACAGGTTGATCTTGCCGCCGCGGATCATCGCGAAGCTGTCATGGCTGCCGAAGATGGCCGAGCCGGGGATGGTGGTCACGGTCTGCTTGCCGGCGTTGATCAGGTCGGCGTCGACCTGGTCTTCGGTGGGGAACGGGCCGATGCCGAGCATGCCGTTCTCGCTTTGCAGCCACACTTCCTTGTCGCCGACGAAGTTGGCCACCAGCGTGGGAATGCCGATGCCCAGGTTCACGTAGAAGCCGTCTTCGAGTTCTTGCGCCGCACGCGCGGCCATTTGGTCTTGGGTCCAGGGCATCTCAGGCTCCTTTGTTGTTCTTGACGGGGGCGGGCACTTCGCTGCCGGCGGCGGCCTGCGCGATGGCGGCCTGCGCTTCGACCTTGGCGGCGGCCGCATCGGCCGGCGCGGCTGCACTCACGGTGCGCTTCTCGATGCGCTTCTCGGGCTTGGCGTTGAGCACGATGCGGTGCACGTAGATGCCCGGCAGGTGGATGTCGTCAGGGGCCAGCTCGCCCACCTCGACGATCTTCTCGACCTCGACGATGCAGATCTTGCCGGCCATGGCGGCGGCCGGGTTGAAGTTGCGCGCCGTGAGGCGGAAGCGCAGGTTGCCCGACTTGTCGGCCACGTCGGCCTTGACCAGCGCCACGTCGGGCACCAGCGAGCGCTCCATCACGTAGGTTTCGCCGTCGAACTCGCGCAGTTCCTTGCCCTCGGCCACTTGCGTGCCGACGCCGGTCTTGGTGAAGAAGGCCGGAATGCCCGCGCCGCCCGCGCGCAGCTTCTCGGCCAGCGTGCCCTGGGGCGTGAATTCGAGCTGCAGTTCGCCCGCGAGGTACTGGCGCTCGAACTCCTTGTTCTCGCCCACGTAGGACGCGATCATCTTCTTGATCTGGCGCGTCTCGAGCAGCTTGCCGAGGCCGAAGCCGTCGACGCCCGCGTTGTTGGAGATGCAGGTGAGGTCCTTGGCGCCGGAGTCGCGCAGCGCGTCGATCAGCGCCTCGGGAATGCCGCACAGGCCGAAGCCGCCGACCGCGAGCGTCTGCCCGTCGGCCACGACCCCCTTGAGTGCCGCGTCTGCGGAGGGATAAATCTTGTTCACTCGGGCTCCTTGATGGATGGTGGAGAGTTGGCGAAAGCTTTGCAGAGCCTTGAACGATACTACGTAGTCGCATACGTAGTATTTCGTAATGGTGACCCCCGATGCCCGAGATCGATTACCGGCTGGCTTTTGAACAGGCACCCGTCGGCATGGTGGTGTCGAGCAACCGCACCATCGTGGCCTGCAACGAGCGGGTGTGCGAGATTTTCGGCGCAACGCCCAGTGCCTTGGTCGGGCATTCATTCAGCATCCTGTATCCGAGCGTGGCCGAGTTCGAGCGCATCGGCAAGCGCATGGAACCCTTCCTGAACGCCAGCGGCCGCTATGCCGACAACCGCATGATGAAGCGCCTGGGCGGCCTGCACGGCGCCATTGCCGGCGAGACCTTCTGGTGCCATGTCACGGGCCACGCCATGAACCGCGCCGCGCCGCACGAGGCCGGCATCTGGACCTTCGAAGACCTGGGATCGCGCCGCGCCGTGAAGGCCGAGCTCACGCCGCGCGAACGCGAGGTGGCCGCGCAGGTGATGCGCGGGCTCACGTCCAAGGAGATCGGCAAGGCGCTCGGCATCAGCCACCGCACAGTGGAGCTGCACCGGGCGCGGCTGATGCGCAAGTACGCGGCGGCGACCACGGCGGAGCTGGTGCAGAAGCTCATTGCGGGCTGATCGTTGCAAAAACGGAAACGCGGTGTCTTCGGAAGCCCCGTGCCGCTGCCCCTGCAGAGGTCTATCTTGGAGGCCATGCGAACAGATCGTTCGCGTTCATTCAGGAGCAGATGCCATGTCCACAGCCCTTCATTCCGAAAAGAACCTCCTTCAGCAAACCAGGCTGTCGGTGGCGCAGGCCCACGCCATCGCCACGCACCGGCTGCCGGTGACGCTGACCCTCGCGGCAATCATCCTGTCGATGCTCGGCGTCAAGCCCTGAGCACCGCAGGAGGCATCGGCCGGGCTCAGTCCGGCTTGATGTCCGCCGCCTTGATCACCTTCGCCCAGGCTGCCAGTTCCTGGTCGACGAACTTGCCCAGGGCCACCGGGTCCATGTAGGTGGCGAAGGCGCCCTGCTCGTCCACCTTCTTGCGGAACGGCTCGCTCTCGACGATCTTCTTGATCTCGGCGCTGAGCTTGTTGACAACGTCGGGCGGCGTCTTGGCCGGTGCGAACACCGCGAACCACGATTCCACCTCGTAGCCCGGCAGCCCCGCCTCGGCCGAGGTCGGCACGTCGGGCATCGACGGATGGCGCTTGCTGCCCGTGTAGGCGAGCGCCTTGATGCGCCCGCCCGCGAAATGGCCGATGACCGAGGGCGGCGTGGTGATGAACATGTCGACGTTGCCCGCGATCAGGTCGTTGATGGCCGGGCCCGAACCCTTGTAGGGCACGTGCGTCATGGGCTGCTTTGCCTGCCGCGACAGCAGCTCGCCCGCGATGTGCTGGATCGAGCCGTTGCCCGATGAGGCGTAGAACAGGCCGCCCTCTTTCTTCTTCTTGCCGTACTCGATCAGCTCCTTCATCGAATTGACGGGCAGCTTGCCGCTCACCGCGACCACGTGCGGCGCGCGCATCACTAGCGCCACCGGCACGAAGTCCTTGGTCGGGCTCCACTTGATCTGCGGAAAGAGCGCGGGGTTGCCGACGTGGTAGCCCGAGTACTGCATCAGCAGCGTGTAGCCGTCGGGCGCGGCGCGCGCCACGGCTTCGGTGCCGATGTTGCCGCTGGCGCCGGGCCTGTTGTCGACCACGATGGGCTGGCCCAGCGCGCGCTGCAGCGGGTCGGCCACCATGCGCGCCATGATGTCGGTGGACCCGGCGGGCGCGGTGGGCACGATGAAGGTGATCGGTTTCGAGGGCCAGGTGTCGGCGCTGGCCGCGGCGGCCGCCAGCGCGAGGCCTGCGGTGATCAGAAGGCGATGGGTGGGTTTCATGGTTTTGTCTCCAATGTTTTTTAGGTTGCATTCGAAGCCGGCACCTCAGGGCGCCAGCTCGGATATCTCGATGAGATTCAGGTCGGGGTCGCGCACGTAGACCGATCGGATGCGCGCGGTGGCGCCGGTCCGCATCACCGGGCCTTCGAGGATCGGCACGCCCTTGTCTTTGAGCCGCGCGATCACATCCTCCAGCGGCACGCCCGCGATGAAGCACAGGTCCAGCGAGCCCGGCGTCGGCAGCTGCGCCTTGGGCTCGAATTCGTGGCCCTTCACATGCAGGTTGATCTTCTGGTTGCCGAAGCGAAAGGCCTTGCGGTCGGCGCCGAAGGTCTCCAGCGCCATGCCCATCACCTCGACGTAGAAGCGGGTGCAGGCCTCCTCATGGGCGGTGGTGAGCACCAGGTGGTCCAAGTGGTCGATCATGGGTTCAGCTCCTTGGCTCGACGCGCATGCGCACGCGCCGCGATGTCGTTGAAATCCGCCGGCGGCGAATGCCGCGTGAGCCGGTGGCCGGCGCGCGAAACCTGGCTCGGCAAGTCGTGCTCCACCAGCGCTTCGAGTTCCGAGGCGGCAGCTATCAGTCCGCCCAGATCCATGCCGGTGTCGTAGCCCATGCATTGCAGCATGTGCACCACGTCCTCGGTGGCAACGTTGCCGGTGGCGCCGGGCGCATACGGGCAGCCGCCGATGCCGCCCAGCGACATGTCGAGCCGCTCGATGCCCGACTCGACCGCCGCCACCGTGTTCGCGAGCCCCATGCCGCGCGTGTTGTGGAAGTGCGCCGTCCATTGCAGCCCGGGGTGCCTTGCCATCACGGCTTCGCAGACGGCCTGCACCTGCGTCGGAAAAGCCATGCCCGTGGTGTCGCACAGCGTCACGCCCTGCACTTGCAGCGCCGCGAAGCGGTCGATCCATTCCTGGACTACGGCCAGGGGCACCTCGCCTTCCATCGGGCAGCCGAACACGCAAGAGAGCGACACGTTCACGGGCACGCCGGCCTGCCTGGCCAGCGCGATGACCTCGGCCAGCTGCGCGAACGACTGCTCGCGCGTCATGCGCAGGTTGCTGAGGTTGTGGGTTTCGCTCACCGACATGACGACGTTGAATTCGCCGATGCGGCTCTCCAGCGCACGCTCGGCACCGCGCAGGTTCGGCACCAGCGCGGTGTAGACCACGCCCGGCCGGCGCGCGATGCGCTGCATCACTTCCTCGCCGTCGCGCAGCGCCGGGATCGCCTTGGCGGAGGTGAACGAGGTCACCTCGATCTTGGCGTAGCCGAGCGTGCCGAGGCGGTCGATCAGCGCGATCTTGTCGTCGGTGGGAATGAAGCGGCTCTCCATCTGGAAGCCGTCGCGCGTGGCCACTTCGTTGATGAAGAGCCGCTTGCCCTTGCCTTCTTTCATACGGCCTCGCTTTCTTCGGTGCGGCGCGCCGGCCAGCCCAATCCCTGCAGGTCGGCCGTGTGTTCGCCGAGCCGCGGCGCGGGGTGCACGATGCGCCCCGGCGTGGCGCTGAGCTTGGGCACGACGCCCGGCACCTTGAGCATGTCGCCGTCGGCAGTGGTCGCCTCGACGATCATCTGGCGCGCCAGGTACTGCGGATCGGTGGCGATGTCGGCCACGGTGTAGATACGCCCGACCGGCACGCCGGCCGCGTCGAGCACCGCCAGCACCTCGTCGCGGCTGCGCTGCAGCGTCCAGGCCTCGATGGCGGCATCGATTTCTTCCACGCGCTGCACGCGGCCGTCGTTGTGCACGAGCTGCGGATCGTTCTCCAGGTCGGCGCGGCCGATGGCGCGCATCAGCCGGCGGAAGATGCTGTCGCCGTTGCCCGCCACCAGCACGTAGTGGCCGTCGCTGCATTTGTAGGCATTGGTCGGCGCAATGCCCGGCAAGGCGCTGCCGGCGCGCTCGCGCACCGCGCCGAACGCGTCGTATTCGGGCAGCAGGCTTTCCATCACATTGAAGACCGATTCGTAGAGCGCCACGTCGATGAACTGCCCCTGCCCGCCATGGGCCGTGCGATGGTGCAGCGCCGTGAGCACGCCGATCACGCCATGCAGCGCCGCCAGCGTGTCGCCCAGCGAAACGCCCACGCGCACGGGCACCCGGCCCGGCTCACCGCTCAGGTAGCGCAGCCCGCCCATCGATTCGCCGAGCACGCCGAAGCCCGGCTTGTCGCGGTAGGGCCCGGTCTGGCCGTAGCCCGAGATGCGCAGCATGATGAGCCGCGGGTTGAGCGCATGCAGTTGCTCCCAGCCCAGGCCCCAGCCTTCGAGCGTGCCGGGCTTGAAGTTCTCGATCAGCACGTCGGCTTCCAGCGCCAGCGCGCGCACCGCCTGCTGGCCTTCGGCGCTGCGCAGGTCCAGGCACACCGATCGCTTGTTGCGCGACTGCACCTCCCACCACACCGAAGTGCCTTCGCGCAGCAGCCGCCACTTGCGCAGCGGGTCGCCGACGCCGGCGGGCTCGACCTTGATCACGTCGGCGCCGAACTCGGCGAGCGTCTTGCCGGCGAACGGGCCGGCGATGAGCTGGCCGAGCTCCAGCACCTTGAGGCCTTCGAGTGCGTTCATCTTGTCTCCTGATGGGTTGCCCCAACTCTAGAAAAGGATCGCAGCGAACGGAATTGCTTTGACGGCAGCAGCCCTTCGCAAAATGCGAAGGCTTTCTAGAATGCAAGCATGGCCCTCCCCATCAACCCCGCCCGCGTCGACTTCGTCACGCTGCGCCTGTTCTGCGCCGTGGCCCAGTCGGGCAGCATCACCAAGGGCGCCGAGGCCTGCCACCTGGCGCTCTCGGCCGCCAGCCGGCGGCTGTCGGACTTCGAGGCCGCCACCGGATCGAAGCTGCTGGAGCGCAGCTCGCAAGGCATCGCGCTGACCCCGGCCGGCCACGTGGCCATGCAGCATGCGATGCGGCTGTTCCAGGGCTTCGAGCAGTTCAGCAACGAGCTCGGCGACTATTCGAGCGGAGTGCGCGGCCATGTGCGGCTGTGGGCCAACATGTCGGCGCTCACCGAGTTCCTGCCGGCCACGCTGGCCGCCTTCCTCGGCCGGCATCCGGACATCCGCGTCGAAGTGGAGGAGCAGCTGAGCGGCGACATCGTGCGCGCGCTGGTCGACGGCCTGGCCGACGTGGGCGTGTTCGCCGAGAACACGCCGGCCTACGGGCTCGACGTGGCGCCGTTCCAGACCGACGAGCTGGTGGTGCTGTGCGCCCGGCAGCATCCGCTCGCGCGCACGCGCCGGACCGATTTCAAGACCTGCCTCGCGCACGAGTTCGTGGGGCTGAACCGCAGCAGCTCGCTGCTAGAGCTCACCTCGCGCGCGGCCGAGCAGGCTGGCATTCCGATGCGCCTGCGCGTGCAGGTGCGCAGCTTCGATGCGATGTGCCACATGATCGCGGCCAACCTCGGCATCGGCGTGGTGCCGCTCGCAGCCTGCAAGGCGCAGGTGAGCGCGCTCGGCCTCAAGGTGGTGCGGCTCAGGGATGCCTGGGCCGTGCGCCGCCTGCTGATGGCCACCAAGACCGGCGAGACCTTGTCGCCGGCGGCGCAGCTGCTGGTGGGGCAGCTGATGGCGTCGTCGACTTGAAATCTGAAAGCGAGGCCGGAAGCCCGCCGGCCATCAGGCCTCGGGCAGCGGGAACCCCGCCTTCAGCGTCTCGCGCAGATGGCTCACGAACAGGTTGACCGCACGCGGAATGTGCAGCGAATAAGGCCGTATGGCGTAGATCTGGTCGGCGAAGGCGCCCGTGGGCTGCCAGTCGGGCAGCACCTCGACCAGCTTGCCCGCCTGCAGGCCCGACTGCGCGCTGAAGTCGGGCAGGAGCGCAATGCCGAGCCCCGCCTGGGCCGCGTCGCGCAGTGCCTCGCTGTTGTTGGCCGCCAGCGGGCCGGCGATGGGCACGGTCACGCGCTCGGCATGGCGCGCGCGGCCGCCGCGCCGCTCGAAGGACCACACGTTGGTTTCCTGCCCGCGGGGATAGTGCAGGCAGTCGTGCTCGGTCAGCATGGGCGGCGCCAGCGGCGTTCCCTTGCGGCGCAGGTAGGCGCGGCTTGCGACCAGCACCGAGCGCGTGTCGCACAGCCGCCAGGCCACGTGCGTGTCGGGCGGCGAAGCCGCGTGCCGCACCGCCAGGTCGAAGCCCTCCGTCGCCAGCGAGCTCAGCCGGTCGGAGAGTTCCATTTCGACTCGGATCGACGGATGCGCCAGCAGAAAGTCGGCGAGCCTCGGCAGCAATTGCTGCCGCCCCAGCGCCACCGGCGCGGTGACGCGCACCAGGCCGCGCGGCTCGCCCGCATGGTCCTGCGCCTGCAGGAAGCTGTGGGCGATCTGCTCGAAGGGCTCGCGCGTCTGGTCGACCAGCTGCTGCCCGGCTTCGGTCAGCCGCATGCTGCGGGTGGTGCGGCGCACCAGCGTGACGCCCACGGCGCGCTCCAGCTCGGCAATGCGCTGGCTCATGGCGGCCTTGCTCACGCCCAGGCGCGCGGCGGCGGCAGTGTAGCTGCCCTGCTGGCCGAGCACGATCAGCCAGTGCAGGTGCATCCAGAGCGATTCAGCTTTTTGCAGATCCATGGTGGGATTGTTCACTATAGCGAACAAACAGTTCAACCCTGGCGCCTAGGCAGGGACCCTTCCCTTTCCTAGACTGGCGCAATCACTTGACCTGGGACTCTCGATGACCACACAGATCGCGCATTTCATCGGCGGCCAGCACGCCGCCGGCAGCTCCACCCGCACGCAGGACGTCACCAACCCCGCGACCGGCAAGGTCACGGGCAAGGTGGCGCTGGCCGTCCAGGCCGACGTCGATGCCGCGGTGGCCGCCGCGCAGGCCGCCTTTCCCAAGTGGGCCGACACGCCGCCGATCCGCCGCGCCCGCGTGATGTTCAAGTTTTTGGAGCTGCTCAACCTGCACAAGGACGAACTCGCGCACATGATCACCGCCGAGCACGGCAAGGTGTTCACCGACGCGCAGGGCGAGGTCTCGCGCGGCATCGACATCGTCGAATTCGCCTGCGGCATTCCGCAGCTGCTCAAGGGCGACTTCACCGACCAGGTCTCCACCGGCATCGACAACTGGACGCTGCGCCAGCCGCTGGGCGTGGTGGCCGGCATCACGCCCTTCAACTTTCCGGTGATGGTGCCGATGTGGATGTTCCCGGTGGCCATTGCCGCGGGCAACACCTTCATTCTCAAGCCCAGCCCGACCGACCCGACCCCGTCGCTGCGCATGGCCGAACTGCTGAAGGAAGCGGGCCTGCCCGACGGCGTGTTCAACGTGGTGCAGGGCGACAAGGTGGCGGTCGATGCGCTGCTCGAGCACCCCGACGTCAAGGCCGTGAGCTTCGTGGGCTCCACGCCCATTGCCAACTACATCTACGAAACCGGCGCGCGCAACGGCAAGCGCGTGCAGGCCCTTGGCGGCGCGAAGAACCACATGGTGGTGATGCCCGACGCCGACATCGACCAGACGGTGGACGCACTGATCGGCGCGGGCTACGGCTCGGCCGGCGAGCGCTG